>CAZMBK010000010.1:0-26076 GCA_964564315.1 uncultured Sulfurimonas sp. | reverse complement strand
TTATCGCCGTACTTCTCCAAAAAAGCTCAAGCATCGGTCTTGGAGCCTATAGTGGATCAAATGAGTCTGTTTTTGGAGCAAAGGGACCTGCTAGTTTTTTAACAAAAGCAACTTTCCTCATCGGTTTCTTATTTGTTGTCAACACAATTACTTTAGGATATATGTACTCTCAAGCAGCACAAGCATCTGTTGTAGATGAGATGACAGAAGAGACAAATATAGTTGCACCGGTAGCTACAATACTTCCAACAGTAGAAACAAACACAAGCAAATAATCTCCTCATCTCTTTTAGTTTGTGGTTCTTAAAATACCACAAGCTACACTCTTTTTACTCAATCTTAAAATAGATTAGCTACAATATCATAATTAATTTTCACAACCCTATAAGGAAAAAATATGCTAAACGAAATATTTGACAACTGTAACACTAAAATGCAAGGAAGTGTTGACCACATGCACCGTGACTTTAAAACATTAAGAACTGGAAAAGTACTTGTTTCTGTTTTAGATAACGTAAAAATTGACTACTATGGAACACCAACACCACTGGATCAAGTAGGTTCTGTTATAGCCACTGATGCGACTACAATAGTTGTAAATCCTTGGGAAAAGAACCTTTTAGCAGATATTGAGTCAGCTATAGCTGCAGCTAATATTGGTGTAAATCCTAACAATGACGGAAACCAAATCAAGCTCTTCTTCCCTCCTATGACCGTTGAACAACGAAAAGAGTCTGTAAAAAACATGAAAGGAATGGGAGAGAATGCAAAAGTTTCTATTCGTAATGATAGACGTGATGCAAATGACAGAGTAAAAAAACTTGAAAAAGATAAAGAGATTACTCAAGATGAATCAAAATCTGCACAAGAGACAATTCAAAAAACAACTGATAAGTTTATTGCTCTTATAGAGAACACACTCAAAGAGAAAGAACAAGAGATTTTAAAGGTTTAATGATGGATATTCAAAAAATATATATGGATGCAGATGCTCTTCTAGAAGGGCATTTTAAACTTAGTAGTGGTAATCACTCACAGTTTTACCTTCAATCTGCAAAAGTATTAGAAGATCCAAAAACTGCAAAAGTTCTTGCTGAAGCACTTGCTACAGAGATAAAAGAGAGTGGATTAGAGATAGATACAGTTTGTGCTCCTGCTCTTGGTGGGCTTATAGCAGGTTTTGCACTCGCAACTGCTCTTGATGTACGTTTTATATTTGCCGAAAGAGTTGATGGTGTTATGACTATTCGCCGTGGTTTTGAAGTAGCTAAAGATGAAAAAGTTCTTATGTGTGAAGATATAATTACCACTGGTGGTTCAGCTATGGAAGCTGCAGCAGCAGTAGAAGAGTTAGGCGGGAGAATCGTTGGAGTGGCTGCTCTAGCGAACCGTGGTTTTTGTAAACGAGAGAATTCAGATATTACAGCGAAACCTAATTGTAAACTACCAACTGATATTCCATTTTTTGCACTAGCTGACTTTACATTCGAAATGTATGCACCAGATAAATGTCCACTCTGTGTAGATGGTAGCGAAGCGATAAAACCAGGTTCGAGAGGGAACTAAAAAAGAATCTCTCTTTTTAAGCCAAAAGAGAGCTCACTCGAGAAGCTAAAGTATTTGATTGAGACTGAGCAAATGTACCTGCTTGAGTCATAAAACTTTCACTTGAAAAATTAGCACTCTCTTGTGCAAAATCAATATCTGCTAACTGTGATACGACAGAAGCTGTATTTATCTGACTTACACTACTGTTTCGTATACTGGACATCAACTGATTTTGTCCTGCACCTAACTCAGAACGCATACTACTTAAGCTTTGTGATGCACCAGAAAGTGAATCAAATGCTGAAGCACGACCATCTGCTGTAGTTATATCAATAGAACCAACAAGCGTTGCTGTTTGAGCATCACCAATAGTGATACTTGAAATTTCCCCTGCATTAGAACCTGTCTGAGTACTAAAGGTACCATTTGCACTACTACCACCTGAACCATCAAGAAGCTTTATGCCATTGTAACTTGTTCTTTTTGCAATATCATCTGAAGATTTCAAAAGTCCATCTATCTCTTTTTGTATATTCTTTCTATCTGCTGCATCAAGTGTATCATTTGAAGCTTTAATGGTTAACTGTTCAATCTGCTGTATATTATCTTCTATCCCACTTAAAGCACCATCTGCAACTTGCATAAGACCTATACTATCATTTGCATTTTGAATTCCCTGACCAGTTGCAGAGATAAGAGCTAACAACTCATCAGATATCGCTAAACTTGCAGCATCGGTTGAGGACTTATTCAATTTTGAACCTGAAGATAAGGCATCAAGAGTTCTGTCTTGATCTACTTTATTCAAGTTGTTGTAGTTATTTGTTTGCATAAAATTTGTGTTATTATTAATTGAGAAGCTCATAATTGTATCCTTTTTTTCAAAGTATTTGAAATAATTATACTCTTTTTAATCCTAAAAGTCTAATTATTTTAGTGATGATATTTTAATTGACAACTGATCATTCTCTCTACAAGTACTCGAGCGATCTCAACTTTTCCATCAACAATTACCGTAATACCTAAATCATTTAGCTTCTCTTTCTCTTCCAAAGAGATAACTTTCACAATCAGATTTGCATTCCGTGAGTGCTTTATGACAGCTTCACAAATCAATCTTTTTTTATCAAAGTTATCTAGTGTTACAATAATAGCTGAAGCTTTCTCAATGTTGAGTGCATTTAAAATTGAACTCTTAGAAGCATCCCCAAGATATGCCTCGATGTCATGATCAAGTGCTTCTTTTACATGTTTATTAGAGTTATCAACCACAATATAGGGGGCATCCAGATCTTCTAAATAGTTTGTAACAAACTTTCCTACTACACTATATCCACATACGATAACATGATTTTCTCTTGACTTTAAGGGTGTCATATCAGTAATAATATCTGTAGATTTAATAATATTTTCTACAAAATCATTAATACGTGTAATAAAAAATGGTGTTACCATCATAGAGAAAATAACGATTAAAACCAAAAGAGCCACTAAGTTATCATCCAAAATATTACCAGAAGCGGCAACTGCAAAAATAACAAAAGAGAATTCCCCTACTTGAGAGAGGGATAAAGCAGTTTTAAGTGCAGTTGCACTGTTGGAACTCATACGAAGAAGTGCAACCATAATAGCAGTTTTAAGGGCTAAAACAAGTACAAAAATACCGACAATTGTTCCAAAATTTTGAATAAACATTGTAAGATCAATCTTCATACCTACTGTTACAAAAAATGTTCCTAGAAGTATATCTTTAAAGGGTGCTATATCGGACTCAACTTTATGGTGATACTTTGTTTCAGCTATAATCATCCCTGCAACAAAGGCACCAAGAGAGTAAGTAAAACCCATATAATATGCAAAGAGTGATGCTCCGACAACTATAAAAAGAACTGATCCCATAAAAAGTTCATCAAGTTCAGAGGATGCTGAAAAGTGTAACAACCAAGTTACAACTCGTTTTCCTACTACAAACAGAAGACCAACTACGACAAATGCACTCGCTAAGGTATGCCCTAAAATAACATAAATACTCTCATCTCCCTCATTTGTTAAAAATCCGATAAGAATTAAAATAGGGATAACAGCGATATCTTGAAAGATCAATATTCCAGTCGCACGCTGACCATAAGGGGTATATATTTCCTTGGAACTTTTAAGATAGCTAAGAACTACTGCTGTTGATGAAAGTGAAAAAGCTAAGGCAATAATAATTGAAGATGTAGGGTCTAAGTGAAAAATATAGTGGGAAAAGATGTAAACAACAATGGAGGTAAAACCAACCTGCATTATACCATTGCCAAATATCTCTTTTTTCATACTCCCCATTTTTGCTAAGGAGATTTCAAGACCTATAGTAAACATTAAAAATACAATACCAAACTCACCAACCATCTCTAATTCATGAGAGTGTCCTGCATCATGGAGATCAAAAGCATATACTATAATAGTTCCAGTTATAATATAACCAATAATCTGTGAAATTCCTATCTTTTTAAGAAATATATTCACAACTATGGAAATTCCTAATGCGACAATTATGTATAAAAGTGTATCTTGCATTTACTATTTTTCTCTCTTTATTGAGGATGTGGTATTTTTTTAGATGCTCTGTAAAGTTTCTCTAGACTAGCTTTTAAATCTGAAGAAACCCTATGCGATGAAGCAGAAACTATACTATTTTGCACACTTCTATGTACACCATTCATGACCCTCTTTTTAGAAAGTTTAAGTGAACCTGTTTCATCTATAATGGCATTATAATAAAATTTATCTTCTTTATTAAAGAGGACTATTTCTTGATTACTCTCTATCCAGTGAAAAGAAGAGTCACCTCTTAGAAGACCTTGAAATGTTGTACCATCTGGCTGTGTAAATGTTTTTACCCCACCTCTTGCTGGAGCAGCATAAAGAAGTGTTCCTAAAAAAATAATTGCTATCAGTGTTTTATACACTATATTCATCTCTCTCTCCTATTTTCTTATTGAAAATGTCATAGTTCTATCTGTATAGTTGCTACTTAAGACTGTTATACTATACCCTGTTTGTGTCCCATCATAAAGAACTGTTTGTATTTTAGATATTTCAGAACCATCACTATAAACATCATTATACTCAGCATCAATACCAGGAGTGGATGTCATTAAAGAAGCACTACTCCTTTCAACAACAGAGACCATATAGTGATGTGCTGGCGTTTGTAAACCACTTTCACTATTATCTCCCTTTTTCGTATCTACATGGTATAAAACTGCAAAAAGCTTATTATCTGTAAAAGATGCATCTGCACTCACAAAAGATTTATCAGATATATCTCTAGCACTATCTCTACACTCAAGTAAAAAGTACTCATTCTCTTGTGATGTCTCTAGCTTTAATGATTCTCCACTACTACAATTAAGAGTAACACTATCTGGAGTTTCTACATCCGTAATATCTTTAGCATAGTAGGAGTCAATAACACTATATGCACTAAACTGAGTAGGTGTTTCTCCATCATATAGATCACCCAGTTTTGAAGCCCATGCACCCCCACTCATAATGTCATAAAAGCCTAAACCAGAACCATATCCAGAAAGATCATACAGATCCCACTGACCAAGAAGTGAGTGTCCCATCTCATGTGCTATAATCCCTACTGTTGCTTTGTGTGGGTTTGGCCCATCTATCTCATGAGTAGCACCCATTCTTAAATAATATCCTAGCTCATAGAAGTCATTTGATGCTTTCATCAGAGTGACACCATCGACTACAGGAGGTGTACTATCCTCATAGTTCCAAGCATGTGCCCAGATAGAATTTCTTGGAGTATCTCCATAAGAGACCTCTCCCCCAGCTACTACAAAAAGAATTTGTAATTCTGTAAAACTCACAATACCATTGCCATCTTTATCAAATGATGAAAAGTTAATATTATTATCTACTGTATTACTAGTTATAGCTTTTGTAATAAAAGTATCTCGAAATACCTCTTCTGAATCTCCCGGATGATTTTCTTGCATATCTACAACTATAACACCATCATTAACAGTACCATAAGTTTCTGCAGCAGGTGTCAACTCTAAATTACCTGCTGTATAATCAGAATAATATCGAGCTAATGAATTTGTCTCTTTATTAAAAATTTTATCGTGCCAAAGTTGTTCATCGCTCTCACTGTAGTCATTCCAATTCATAACAACCACTAGAATAGGTACTTCTGTCGTCTCTTTTTTTAATGAAATTTTTTTTACCTCTGCACTATTATCAGAAGAGGGGACATCTACCCCAACATTGCTATCACTACTCCCTATTTCATTACATGAAGAATAGAGTAAAGATATTCCAATCGCAATAATTATATCTCTTATTTTTTTCATCACATTCTCTTTATATAAGTATTTAATATATGATAGCAGATAATTCTTAACATCATAAGAAATTAAACTCTTTTAGTATATAATCGCATTTATAATTAATGCATATATGGAGCAAATACATGACTAAATACATTTTCGTAACCGGTGGGGTTTTAAGTTCTCTTGGGAAAGGGATTACAGCTGCAAGTGTTGGTACACTCTTAAAACACTCTGGTTTCGATGTAGGTATGTTAAAAATCGATCCATATATAAATGTTGACCCGGGAACTATGTCTCCACTCGAGCATGGTGAGGTATTTGTAACAAAAGATGGTGCAGAAACTGACCTTGACATTGGAAACTATGAGCGTTTTTTAGATGTATCGTTCTTAAAATCTGCTAACTTTACAACAGGGCAAGTTTACTCTTCTGTTATTGAGAGAGAGCGTGCTGGTGGTTATCTTGGTCAAACTATTCAAGTTGTTCCCCACATTGTTGGTGAAATTGTTAACCGTATTAAAAAAGCGGGTGATGGGCATGATATTTTAGTTGTTGAACTTGGTGGCACAGTTGGAGACATAGAAGGATTACCTTTTATGGAAGCAATTCGCCAAATGAAGCACGATGATGAAGTAGCTGGAACATTTTTTATTCATGTTACACTTATTCCATATATAAAAGCAGCGGGAGAATTAAAGTCTAAACCAACACAACACTCAGTTCAAGAACTTCGCCGTATAGGTATTACACCACAGATGATTATTGCTCGAAGTGAAAATGGTCTTCCTAAAACATTTAAGAAAAAACTTGCAATGAGTTGTGATGTTCATCCTGACAGTGTCATAGAAGCACTTGATGCGAAGACTATTTATGATATTCCTGTAACTTTTTTACGTCAAAATATTCTCAAACCAATTTCAAAAGAGTTAGAGCTTGGTGAGCTAAATCCAGATATGGAAAAATGGGATACACTTGTTAAAAAAATTGTACAGCCTAAAAACAAAACTGTTGTTGGTTTTGTAGGGAAATACCTTGAACTTAAAGAAGCTTACAAATCACTTACTGAATCGCTCATTCACTGTGGTGCCCACTTAGATACTCGTGTTGCAATCGAGTGGGTAGATAGTGAAGAGATAGAGGAAAAAGGAGCTGAAGCACTTTTAGCCGATTGTGATAGTGTTTTAGTCGCTGGTGGTTTTGGTTCTCGTGGTGTTGAGGGGAAAATTCAAGCTATTGAGTATGCTCGTGTGAACAAAGTTCCATATCTTGGTATCTGCCTTGGTATGCAACTCACACTTGTAGAGTATGCTAGAAATGTGCTTGGTTTAGAGGGTGCAAACTCAATAGAATTTGATGAAAACACACCATATCCAATGGTTTATCTCATAGATAACTTTTTAGATCAAAATGGTGGGGCACAACTCCGTACACATGAATCTCCAATGGGAGGAACACTCCGTTTAGGTGAGTACCCATGCGATACAAAAGATGGTTCACTCATTCAAAAAGCTTACAATGGAGCGAAGACTATCCATGAACGTCATCGCCACCGTTACGAAGCAAATCCTGCCTACCGTGAGCAGTTAGAAAAAGCTGGAATGATAGTAACAGGTGAATCAAATGGTCTTATAGAGACCGTAGAAATAGAAGGTCATCCTTGGTTCTTAGGTGTACAGTTTCACCCAGAGTTTACATCACGTTTACAGACACCAAATGCTTCTATACTAGCATTTGTTGAAGCATCTTTAAACGCAGAGTAGTCCATTGCACATAAATATATGGCGATATGTCATATATTTTCTTTTTCTTCCCTTTTTAGTCTATAATCCTTTTTATGAAAACACTTACAAAACATGACCTTTACCAACTTCTCTCGGAACGTTTCAGTGATGATGAAAAAAGACTCTCAGAGATTCCAAATCCTGCTCTTCTTCATGATGCACCAGAAGCTGCAAAAAAAATTGCAGATGCTATTCGCACTAACAAAAAAATAACATTAGTTGGAGATTATGATGTGGATGGAGTAAGCTCTACTGCTATTATGGTGGACTTTTTTAGACAGATTCCCTATCCTCTTGAAGCTATTATTCCAAATCGTTTTCGTGATGGCTACGGAGTGAGTCCTACTGTGTTAGATAGAGTTGATGCAGACTTGGTTATAACTGTAGATAATGGTATTTCAGCTATTGCTGCTGCTAAAATCTGTAAAGAAAGAGATATTGAACTCATCATTACAGATCATCATACTCCCTCTGAAATTTTGCCTGATGCCCTTTTTATAGTCGATCCAAAGTTAGAGAATTGTCAGTATCCTTTTAAAGATATTTGTGGAGCACAAGTAGCTTGGCTTCTCCTTGCATTAGTCAAAAAGGAGTTATCACTTAGTATAGACATGAAACAGTTTTTAGATATTTTAGCCATTGCAATTATTGCAGATATTATGCCACTTATAGATATAAACAGAACACTTGTAAAAGCAGGACTCAAACTTTTAAGTACTTCTCAAAGACCCGCTTCTATTATCATACGAGATTTTTTAAATAAGTCAGTTATTACAAGTGAAGATATAGCATTTCAAATAGCTCCTCGTATAAACTCCGCTGGACGACTTGAAGATGCAAGTATAGCACTTGAATTTTTTACTGCAAAAGATACAAATGCAGCATATCATCAGTTTGAACTTCTAGGAAAACTAAACGATCTTCGTAAAGAGACAGAGAGTGAAACAACACAAAAAGCGATCCTAGAAGTAAATGAAAATGATTTAGTAACTGTTGTAAGTGGTGAGGGGTGGCATGAAGGTGTTGTAGGTATCATCGCTTCACGCTTAGTCGATAAATTTGCTAAGCCTGCCATTGTTTTAAGTGTTGAGAACGGAATTGCCAAGGGCAGTGCTCGTAGTATTGGTGAGGTAAGTATTTATGATCTTATCAAAGAGAATGAAAAGTTCTTAAGTAAATTTGGTGGGCATAAAATGGCTGCTGGATTGGGACTAAATGTAGAAGATATAGCCGCATTTAGAGAAGCTATCAACGAATCTGCTCAAAAAATAGACCCTCAAGATTTTATACCCAAAGAGTCTGTAAGTGGTATTTTAAATGCAGAGGATATTGATCTTGAACTCTTGGAATTATTAGAGAGTTTTGAGCCTTATGGTGAAGCAAATCTTCGTCCCTCTTTTTTACTCAAAGATGCTGAAGTTGTAAACATAAAACTTATGGGAGCAGACAAATCTCACTCTCGAATAGAGGTAAAACAATTTCCACACCAAAGAAAAACTTTAGAGATTATTGCATTTAGAACTGTTTACGAAATGCCAGAAGATAAAAAAATAACTTGTACTTATAAAGTTGCTAAAAATGAGTTCAATGGTAAGGTAAATGTTCAACTCTTATGTAACAAGATTCTTTAAAGCAATAACTTTGTAAAATAAGCTATAAACAATAGAACAACACTAATATTTGATACTAGGGGAATTTTAATATGCTAAGAATAATTTTAACTGTAACTGTTTTACTCTTTATGAGTAGTGTAATTGCAAATGCCAGTGTATCAAAAGGACAAAAGCTTTATCTCAAAAAGCTCAAAAGTAGTTGTCATATGAATGGAGCTGTAATGTCGGCAAAACACTCTATGTCAGAATGGACAGACCTCCATGAGAACAAAAAATTAGCAGCAGAACTCAAAAGTATCTGTCCAAAAGTAAAAAATAGTTCTTTAAAAGAAAAATTCTTGCTACACTACTTCGATTTTTTTAAAAAGTATGCAAAAGATAGTGGCAATATTCCATCTTGTTAAAAGTGCAGCAATAATAAAAAATGTTTACTAAAACAGAGTGCAATCGGGTTCGATCTAATATTACTATGCTTTCTGTTTTAGATGATAATAGAGTTATTTTCAGTACAAAATATCATGGGAGTAAAATTTTATCCTCGGTGGGTGATACACTTAAAAACCTCTCTATTGAGCTTTTAGGTTCTAAAACAACTGCTATTGCATTTAGTCAGACCAAAAATCTACTTGCATTTGCTAATGGCAATATTCTCTATATTTATAACACTACAAATAAGCTTTTACTTCAGACTATAAAAACAAATGAGGGGAATATAACACTCATAAGCTTTATAAAAAATTCCAATTACTTAATTACCGGTACAAAGAATGGTAGAGTAATGCAGTATAGATACGATGGTCGTTCAGCACTCTCTAGGCTCTGCTCTTTTGGACAAGGGCTAAGAAAAAAAGCAGGAGATAAACATAACTATGTAGGTGCTTTTGCACAGAATGAAAATACTATTGCATGTAGTGGATATGGTGGTATTATAACCGTACTTAAAATAAATTCTTATCAAACAAGAGAATATATTCAAGCTTCAAAAACAAAAATATCAGCTCTCTCTTTTTTAGATTCGAATAGACTTATTAGTGCAACTGTTGATGGTACTATACAGATACACTCTCTTAAAAAATACCAACAAACCAAAGTTTTAAAAACCTCTATGCATGGGATAAAAGAGATTGTACATCTCAAAAATCGAGATTTTATTTTGATTTGTGGTGAAGCAAAACGAGTCATGCTTATAGATATAGAAAATCTTAAAGTTGCACATCCTAACTATCTTAGCTTTAAAGATGAAGTAACACAAATGAAGCTCTCTTCTGAACATATTTTATTTATAGTTACAGCTTATAGAAATGTTTATAAGATACAGCTTCCCTCTGCAGACCACCTCAAAGGCTACCTTTTAAACCAAGAGTTAGACAAAGCCTATGAGCTTATAGAAAGAGATCCAACACTTAAAGGCTCTAGAGAGCATAAGCGTGTTGAAGTTATGTACGAAAAACTCTTTGAAAAGGCGACCAATGCGCTTATAGAAAATAATGAAAAAGAGGCCCATAAAATACTTAAAATGTTAGAGAAGTCTAAAAGTAAAAAAGGTGAAATAGCGGCAATGTTCCAAGCATTTAAACACTACACCCGTTTTAAGACCCTTTATTTGGAAAAAAAGTATCATATTGCCTATATTATTGCAGAAAAGCATCCCTCTCTTAAACGAACATATCAGTTTAAAAAGATGGAAGAGATTTTTAAAGAACACTTCTCTTTTGCACAAAAACAGATACTTTTAGGCAGAGAAGATATTGCCAAGGATATTCTCTCTCCGTATGCTACAGTCAGTAGTAAAAAAAATATCCTTACACTTATTCTTTCCAATAATAAACAGTTTTTAAGCTTTTTAAAAGCAATAGAAAACAAACAGTACAACAAGATTTCTCTTCTTGTCAAAGAGAATGAGCTTCTAATGCAGATACCAACATATCTAACACTTCAAAAATCACTTCAATCTGATTTAAAACAGCTAAAAGAGTGGATCTACACATTAGAGCTGGAAAAAGCTAAAAAACTTTTAGAAAAGTTACATGGTATTAGTACCATAGAGAGAGAAATTCAGGAACTTTCCCAAGAACTTAAATCTATACAGCTGTTAGAAGTGGCTTACACTCAAGATGATTTTGTAACATGCTATGAGATAGTAGATAGAAATTCCGCTATAAAAGATTTAGAGCTCTGCCAACTATTAGAAAAGCACTGGAATAAACTCTTTGGTATATGTGAAGAGTTTGCTCTCAAAGGAGACTTTAAAAGTATTAAAACAACTCTTGGTGACTTAATAAGAGTAGAAACAAGGGCTGAGAAAATTGGGGACCTCCTTCGGCTTAGTTTTTTTACACAAATAAAAGCACTCCTTGCAAAACAAAATTTTAAAAGAGCAGAAGCTATTATTTACTCATATAATGATATTTTTGGGATTGATCGAGAGATGCGACTTATTATGAAAACTTTTGAAAAAGTTACTACAAAAAAACTTGCGATTACGCTGGGTGAAGAGAAAAACATCCCAAGGGATGCATGGAGAAACTCTTCAAAAATTATGCACTAAGAGATACCCATCATTGCGATTAGAGCACTACTGCTCTTCTCAAATGGCTCTTGATAAGTAGAACCCTGAGAAATAAACTCCTGCATTATCTCTTTTTTATCTATGGCCTCATCAAGTTCATGGTCTGTTCCTTTCGTATAAGCACCAATTCGTATAAGTGTCTCATTCTCTTTAAGTAAAGTATAAAGCCTTCGAAACTTCATAACTGCTCTAAAGTGTTCAGGGGAGATAATATCATTCATAACACGAGAAGCAGAATTTAAGATATGTACAGGAGGATAGATACCAAAGTCTGTCATCTCACGAGAAAGTACTATATGCCCATCCAAAATAGAACGTGACTGATCAGCAATAGGGTCACTCATATCATCACCCTCAATAAGTACCGTAAAAAAAGCAGTTATAGAGCCTTTTCCCTCCTCTTTACCTGCTCGTTCCATCAGTTGAGGGAGAAGAGTTAAAGAAGATGGTGGGTATCCCTTTGAGGTAGGGGGCTCACCAAGAGCAAGTCCTATCTCTCGTTGTGCCATAGCAAAACGAGTGACACTATCCATAATGAAGAGAACATCAAGCCCCTTATCTTTAAAAAACTCCGCAACACTCATCGCAGCAAAGGCTCCATATTTTCTCATTAGAGGACTATCATCCGATGTTGCTACAATAATAACCGTATTTGTAAGATCACCACCAAGATTTTTTTCTATAAACTCGGGTATTTCACGCCCCCTCTCACCAATAAGAGCAACTACTTTTATAGGAGCTTGTGCCCCACGAACAATCATTCCCATTAGTGTAGATTTTCCTACTCCACTTCCAGCAAAGATTCCAAGTTTTTGACCCTTACCACAAGTTAATAGTCCATCTATACTCTTCACCCCAACACTAAAAACTTCATCAATCATTCCACGTTTCATAGCAGAAATAGGTGCCTTTATGATTGGAAAGAGTTTTGAGGCATTTATACTTCCCTTATCATCAATAGGCCGCATAAAAGGATCAACAACTCGTCCTAAAAGAGAGTCTCCTATAGGAATGTTCATTCCCGTAGAGTCTAAAAAAACTTTATCGCCTGAACGAAATCCATCTACAAAACTAAAAGGAGTTATAAAAAAGGTAGGACCATCTATTTCAGTAACCATTCCAACTGTCTCTTGGCCTGTCGTATTGGAGATAATTTTTACCATATCACTAATACTGACATTGAGTCCACGTGCTGTAATTACAGTTGCATTAATCTTTACTATTTCACCAAACGATACAGAGTAGTTTTTAGAAGAGAGTCTCTCTTTAAGTGAAGAAAATGGCATCTATTTAGTATCTTGTTCCAGTGGGAGAGTTTATGAGAGAGAAGAACTCAGCACGTGTTTTCTCATCTTTTTTAAAAAGACCTCTTAATGCAGAAGATGTCGTAGTAGAGTTTATCTTCTCAACCCCTCTCATCTCCATACACATATGGCGTGCCTGAATTACAACAGCTACACCTTTTGGTGCGATAGTATCCATAATTGCATCAGCTATCTGCTCTGTAAGCTGTTCCTGTATCTGCATACGACGAGCAAAAACATTGACTACACGAGGAATTTTTGAGAGTCCTACAACTTTTCCATCAGGAATATAAGCAACATGAACTCGCCCGATAATAGGAAGTAAATGATGTTCACATGTTGAATAAAATTCAATATCTTTTATAAGTACCATCTCATCATTACTACTCGTAAAAAGTGCCTTTGAAAGAATCTCTTGAGGATCTTCTTTATATCCACCATAGATAAATTCATATGCCTTTCTTACTCTTTTAGGAGTCTCTATTAAACCCTCACGAGAAGGATCTTCACCTACATGAATCATCATTGATTTTACAGCATTTTCAAATTCTAAATCTCTATTTTGTGACACAAGGAGCCTTTCATATTTTTTTACTGAAAGAGTAACAAGAATATACTGAGAAAGAACTATGTTTCTAAAGAGTCCCACATACTTTTTAAGATTATTCTTGTAAAATAACATATTAATTTTAATGATTAAATAAACATGTAAGGTACTTTTATGTTTGGCATAGACAATACTATAAAATATTCACACTCTTTAACTCTTTTATATGTTGAAGACAATCTTGCTGCGCAAGAATCGACCCTCATTATATTGGAAGAATTTTTTGATACTATCATAACAGCAATCGATGGTGAAGATGGCTTAAATAAGTTCAAAAATAATAAGATTGATATTATATTTACAGATATAAATATGCCAAAGATGAATGGCATTGATATGATTACAAAAATTAGAACAATAAATGATGAAATCCCTATTATCATACTCTCTGCTTACAATGAATCTGGGTATTTTATGGAGAGTATTCACCTTGGAGTAGAGGGATTTTTGCTCAAGCCTATCGAGATGGATCAATTTACAACTGTACTTGAAAAGACCATAGAAAAAGTCTACCTTAAAATAGAGCTTGAAAATAAGATTCAACTGCTTAAACAGTATCAAGAAGCAACAGATAATAGCTCTATTGTCTCAAAAACAGACACAGCAGGACGCATTACCTATGCAAATAGTGAGTTTGTAAAAGTTTCAGGTTTCTCAATGAAAGAGCTTTTAGGAAAAAACCATAATATCGTAAGACACCCCGATAATCCAACAAAAATATACTCTGACATCTGGACTACAATACAAAATAAGCAAGTTTGGAAAGGGATTGTTCGAAACCTCTCAAAAGATAAGCACACCTACTATGTAAATACCACTATTAAACCTATTTTAGATAGAGATGGGAATATAATCGAGTATATTGCACTTCGAGATAATGTCAGTGATATTATGAATCCAAAAAAGCAACTTCAAGATTTAATTGATGGTGCAATAGAACCTATTGCAGTGATGTTAAAAATAGAAAACTTTGAAGATATCGAAAGTTTTTATGGACAGAGTATGCTTCAGCTCATAGAGGATAAACTTTCACATATACTTGAAACATTTATTCCTATAGATTGTGAATTTGAAAAAATATATGCACTCGGTTATGGCGAGTATGTTTTTGCAAAAGATCGTCATAACTGCCATTATAATTTAGAAAAAATCACACAAAATCTTAAAGTATTTCAAGAGTGTATTAATAATACAAAAATAAATATTGGAGATTTAGAGTATGATATTTCTATACTTCTTAGTTTCTCTTATGGTGAAAATGTTTTAGAAAATCTCAGGTATGGTATAAAAAAGCTCCATACTACAAAACAGAACTTTATCTTTTCTAATGATTTAGCAATACTAGAGTATAACAAAGCCAAAGAAAACATTGAGACCCTCAAAATCATTAAAGAAGCTATAGGCGACTTTAAAATTGTCTCCTATTTTCAGGCTATTATCGATAACAAAACACAAAAAGTTGCTAAGTATGAGTCCCTTGTAAGACTCATATCAAATGATGGGAAGGTACTCTCCCCTTATCTTTTTTTAGAGACTGCAAAAAAGGGAAGATACTACAACGATATTACCTCTATAGTTCTTACAAACTCATTTAAGGCACTTCGTATTTTAAATACTGAAATTAGTATCAACATATCAGCTATTGACATCGAAAAAACAACAACAAGGGAAACTATATTTAGATTGATTAAAGAGAATGAATCTTTAGCACATAGAGTTGTTTTTGAACTTCTTGAAGATGAACATGTAAAAGATTTTGATGTAATAAAATCTTTTATTCAAGAAGTAAAGAAGAGTGGTGTCAAAATAGCTATAGATGATTTTGGTTCTGGATATAGTAACTTCGGAAGACTCTTAGATTATCAGCCTGATATCTTAAAAATTGATGGATCGCTGATTAAAAATATTCTCACAGATTCATACTCTTTAAATGTTGTTGAGACAATTATTGCCTTTGCAAAGAAACAAAATATAAAGATAATTGCAGAATTTGTTGAAAATGAAGCGATATTTAATCTACTAAAAGAGTTAGATATTGACTACTCTCAGGGATACTACTTTGCAAAACCAGACTCCCTTGAAAATATTTTAAGAACTAAATTATGAAAAAAACTCTCTTCGCTCTTCTATGTAGTACACTTCTTCTTTCCCAAGAGATGGACTTGGATGCACTTTTAAATAAAATAGAGAAGAAAACCGATCTCTCAAGTAAAACAAAACTTGAAAATGGTGGTATATCTACAATCTATACACGTGATGATATAAATAGAATGCAAGCAAGAAATCTTAATGATATCCTCAAGTCGACATACCCTTTTGGCTATAATGAAAATAGGTATGGTCTCTCTGATCCTTATAGTATAGGGACTAATCAACCTAATATGAGTAGCAGTATTCGTGTTTTTATTGATAACCAAGAGATTACTTCCGGGATGTATGGAAGCGGAATTATTCTTTATGGTGATATGGATATTAACTTTGTTGATCATATAGAAATATATAGTGGCAATCCAACCTATGAGTACTCCACGGAACCAACTTTTATTCTTATAAAACTCTACTCCAAAGATGTAAAAAGAGATGCAGGAACAAAACTCTCCTATGGCATAGGTAACTATCTTGATTCTCATCTTTATGCTTATAACTCGCAAGCATTGGAAAATAATTGGTCCTACTTTAATTATGTTGCACAAACAGATGATAAACGCCAACAACATAAAAGTGATACAACGGAGTTATCAAGAGATAAGCGAGGGATTCATATTTTTTCTTCTTTCCATAATGATAATAATCGCTTTATTGTAGATGCTATAAAGCAAAAACGAGACTCTTTTATAAATGAAAGTCTTGATGCAACACCAACAAGTGCTACACTTGATAATGAGCTTTTACATATTGGCTATGATGGAGATAGAAATAACTTTAGATATCTTCTCTCTTATGATTACTTTCATACAGAATCAAAAATGAGTGATGATGTAGTACCAAATCCATATATAAACTATCCTTTTGCATCACTATCTGCTAACTCCTCTTCCCATATTTTTAGCAGTGAGTTAAAATATGACTATCTCACACATGACAATAAACTCGTAGTTGGATTAAAATATAGATATAAATACTACGGCTATGATAAACTTGAGAAAAATGCTCTTGCTACCCCAAATATTGAAAAAAAAGGGCAGAGTGTTTCTACTCTTTTTATTGAAAATCAATACTCACTAGAACATAACTCTATTTTTACTCTTGGTTTAAGTTATTCACAAGTTAAAAATGAAAAATCAATTCAAGATGATAATCTTTTAATGTATAGAGTAGGGCATACATACACCACAAATGAGTGGGTTATTAAAAGTATCTACTCACATATAGAGCTTACACTTGATCCTTATCTTGTTGGTAGTGATGGTGTCTATATTACACCAGGGAAAAAAAAGATAACAAAACAAGATACTATTATGGAAAATATTGTTTATGAGAAAGTAAATAATAAGTATGAACTTACCCTTAGCTACCTAAGCTCCAAAGATCAACTAATGCCAAACCTTAGCAATGGACTTCTTGAAAATAGTGCCAAAGATATAGATATATATAGTACTATTTTCATCTGGACAAATTACTATAATGATGTAGATAAACTCTATATGACTATTGGCTATAATCAAGTAAACAATACTCCTATAGTTGACTCATTTAAACAGTACACAGCAACACTACGAAGTCTAAATACTTATAAAAAATATGATATATTTAATGAAATTCTTATCTCAAAAGACAGTACAGACTACAAACTTTATTATGACTATTCTCTTGGTATTATTTACCATGTTACAGGTGATTTCACACTTAGTCTTAAGGGTACAAATATTTTTGATTCTGCTAAAACAAGTCAGTACAGTCGCATAGATCCAAGAACTTTTCAAGCAAAAACACCACTTACAATTTCACCAATTGATCAAAAAGTTGTTTGTACAATGGAGTACCTTTTTTAATGTTAAGGTTTTTCTTAATACTCAGTATACTAGGCTATGCACTTTCTGCAGAGGATAATTACGAGCAAAAGCTTTATGAGAGTATTTTACCAAAAATATTTCATAAGAGTAATGTCCAGATTTTTATTAACAACAGCGAAGCAAAAAAAGTACTTAAAATGAGTACTATTCTTACTATAGTCCAAAAGTGTACAGATGCTGATATTTTAATAGGAAACAGTTTTACGAAAGAGGAAAGTTCTTGTCAAAAGAAGCCTAGCTTTGCATTAGACTATAGAGCATATAAGCGTTCTAAAAATGCAATTGGTGCTTTTTACTGGAGAAAGGGTCGTCCACAAATTACATTTAATAAAGATGCCTTTGAACACCATAAACTTACAATACCAAAAAGCTTACAAAAGTATGTACAGTAATGAATAAAAGTAGATTCAAACTTTTTTATATTTTTAATCTCTTAGCCCTAACTATTGCTATTATGAGCCTTTTTTTAAAATTAGAATTTGATAAAACAAAAGAGAACATTACCTCTGTCTATAGTAGTGCTCACCTCCAATTTGTTAAAGAGTTTACAGATAATATTGATACAATTATCCAAAAAAGTATTGAAAAAAATATATATAAAGAACTTCAAGAAGATTATGATTTACGCCAAAAACTTGAAGAAGATCTTTCTCTTTTTATTAGTAGTACCTATAAATATATTTATCTCTTAGATCGAACTACTACACACAATAAGCACTTTAGATTTTTACTAGATGGCAGTAAAATTTCTTCTGATAAAAGCGAATTTTTAGAGAGTTATGAACCTCTCGAAGTAAGCCAGTTCAACCGTGTATATAAAGAAAAGAAAGCCATCTTCTTTGAACACAAAGATATAAAATCTTTATGGATCACATACTTACACCCCCTTCTCATAGACGAACAAGTACAAGCAGTTTTAGTTGTAGACTTCTCTATGAAGAGCTACCAAACTATTTCAGATTCACTCAATGATTTTCATACAACATTTATGCAGGTAATTATCTTTAGTATTTTCCTTATACTCACTATTCTTTGGTTTTCATTTATGGACAAAAAACGTGAAGAGGCTAAAGAGAGAGCATTTGAAGAGCTAAAACAAGAGTCAAAAAAAGTTTTTATGCTCAACGAAACACTCGAAGAGAGGGTAAAAGAGGAGTTAGCAAAAAATAGAGAGAAAGATAAGCAACTGCTGCAACAATCTCGTCTAGCACAAATGGGTGAGATGATCTCTATGATTGCACATCAATGGAGACAACCACTAGCGGCAATTACGGCGACAAGTAGTGGTATGAATTTTAAGGCACAAAGAGGAACACTCAAACAGGATGCTATCTTAAAGTATACAGACAATATCACTTCATATGCACAGCATCTAAGCCATACCATAGATGACTTTAGAGACTTTTTTAAACCCACCAAAGAGAAAAGAGTTGTGAGTTATACAGAGATCGTCGATTCTCTCTTAAACATTATAAAAAGTTCGGTTGACGATAAAAAGATCACCCTACTCTTGGAATTAGATGCTACAAATAAGCTCGACACACATGCAAATGAACTTAAACAAGTACTGCTTAATCTTGTAAAGAATGCTGAGGATGTTTTGGTTGAAAAAAATATTCAAGAACCATTTATTAAAATCAAAACATATGACAAAGATTTTTTCTCCGTTATGGAGGTTTCAGATAATGGAGGTGGTATTGATGAAAAAATTATTGAAAATATTTTTGACCCATACTTTTCAACAAAAGAGAGAAAAGATGGTACAGGTTTAGGTCTCTATATGTCAAAAATTATTATTAACGAGCACTGTGGTGGAGAATTAACTGTAAAAAATGGGGAAAAAGGAGCTATATTTACACTCATACTCTCATAGGAGGAGAAGAGATATTCCCTAAGTAGGGAATATTTTTAATGTACTAAAATATGAGGTACGATAAGTGGATATTTTTTCATTTTTCTAAAGATGTGCTTACGAACAACTTGTCGAATATCATTTTCTAATGCACGTGAGTTTTCAATAAGACCTGGTTTAATGTTTGTTAAGAAAATCTCTAAAACATCTTCCATCTCTTTAGCAAAAGATTTATCCATTTTATCTGGAACGATACCAAAAGTTGTAACCTTTGGTTTACTTAACATTTTAGAGTTTTGTTCACTTACTTCAGCAACAATCATAACAACACCATCAGATGCAAGCTTCTGACGATCAAGAATGATATCATCTTCAATTTTATGGTTGTTTTGGTTATCTATATAAGTTTTACCTGTTTTAACAGTTTTTACTTTTCTCATGTATTTAGGTGCAACTTCTATCTGCTCACCATCTGTCATAAGAAGAATATTTCTCTCAGGAACACCACACATCATACCAGTTTCACGGTGACGCATTACATGGTTATACTCACCATGCACTGGTAGGAAAAACTTAGGATTCACTAAACGCAACATAAGTTTTTGCTCTTCCATTGAAGCATGTCCTGAAACATGAATATCTTTACTCATCTCTACTCTTGCACCAGCACGTTGTAAGTGGTTCAACATACCAGAAATACTTCCCTCATTCCCTGGAATAGCACGAGAAGAGAGAACAATTAAGTCAGTTGGCTTAATTTTTATATGTCTATGCTCACCAATACTCATTCTAAAAAGAGCAGAGTTTGCTTCACCCTGAGAACCAGTTGTTACGATAAGTACTTCTTTGTCATTAAGTTGTGAAACTTCATCTGCATCAATAAAGATATTTTTAGCAAAACGTACATAGTCATACTGCATAGCAAGTTCAATATTTCGCTCCATTGAGCGACCAATAACACAAACTTTACGACCATACTTAACACCATACTGAATGGCTTGTTGTACACGATGAATGTTTGAGCTAAAAGTAGAAAGAAGTACACGACCCTCTGCCTTAGAAAAAATTCTATCAAGTGCAGGTCCAACACTTAGCTCTGAACCTGTAGCAATAGGGTTATGTGAATTTGTAGAGTCACTTAAAAGACAAAGAACACCTTTATCTCCATAATATGCTAAACGGTGTAAATCAGCAGTATACCCATCTACAGGAGTATAGTCTATTTTAAAGTCACCCGTGTGAATGATAGTACCAGCATCTGTAGTAATTGCTAAAGATGAAGAGTCTAAAATAGAGTGAGTCATATGCATCCACTCAATTTTGAAATCATTTCCTATCTCATATATTTCACGTTTTACAATAGGGTTAAAGAATTTTCTATGCTCTTTAATGTGATGCTCATCAAACTTGTTACCAATCATAGCTAAAGGAAGAGGCGTCCCATAAATAGGAAACTGCATCTCTTTATAAAGATAAGGCATAGCTCCAATATGATCTTCATGTGCATGTGTAATGATAACACCAACAATTTTATGTTTAATCTCTCTAATATAAGAGAAATCAGGAATTAAAATATCTACACCATGCATAGTCTCATCTGGAAAACTCATACCAACATCGATTAAAATTGCTTCTTTTTCTGTTTCAAAAACAGTAATATTTCCACCGATTTCACCAAGGCCACCAAGTGGTGTAATTCGCACTTTTGCTTTCGAATTTAGATCTAGTTTATAGTGAGGATTAAGTCTCTGTTTATGTGCTTCTTGATTTTTAGCAACAAAAGATTTAAGATTTTCATCTACTGGAGTTGGTGCTCTACGGTGACGATTTCTATTTTTGTTTTTATTGTTGTTTGGCTTATTGCCCACTGGTTTTTCACCGTTACCATTTTTGTTTTGATTATTATTAGGTTTACGATTATTGTTGTTTTTTCTATTGTTATTATTTCTATTTTGTGCAGGTTTTTTGTCTGCCTGTGGTTTTGCTTCTTGTTTTGTATCTGTTGTTGGTGCTGCTTCTGCTTTAGGTGCTGTAGTTGTTTCTACTGACCCTCTGTTTTCTTCTGCCATCCAAACTCCTTTTTATTTTATATTATTTTATAGAGTTGGTGATAGTCCTGAGTGCTAACTTGATGAGGGCGAATCGTTGCTATAAGCTCTAGTGTTTCAAAAGCTTCAATTAGAGTTGGTTTATCATACTTTTGCGAGAGATTTTTCATAAGAGTTTTGCGAGGCTGCGTAAATGCAACTCTAAGCATATCCTCGAACTCTTTATCTGATCTATCTGCATTTTTTTGTATGAGAAAAACAGCGGAGTCTACTTTTGGCTGTGGATCAAATGCGGTTGGGGGAACTTTTGTGACAATTTCTGCCGTTCCTACAGTCTGTGCAATAATACCCAAACTTCCAAATACTTTTTCACCTGCAGTCGCACAAAACTTCTCTGCAACTTCTAACTGTACCATTACTAAAATATTTTTACACATTGGATCTGCGAGTGCTTTAAGTATGATGTTCGTAGCTATGTAGTAGGGCAAGTTTGCCACTAAGTCATACGGTTCATCTACCAAAGCAGTCTGCCAAGCTTGCAGTACATCCCCACAATTTATGTGGAGTCGCTTGGTAACGATCTCTTTTTTGAAATTTTCTTGTAATAGTTTACACAAATCGGTATCTACCTCAAAAGCTTCTACACTTCTGACATCAACTAAAAATTTAGTTAAATCACCTAAGCCAGGTCCAATTTCCACGAGTTTATGCTCGTTTTTGGGCATCGCTTCGACGATTTTTCTTAAAACTGATTGGTCTTTGAGAAAATTCTGTCCAAATTTTTTCTTAGCCACAACATTTTGTGTATTCATAACTGTGAGTCTATAGTAATTTTCCTTATATTAAGGTAATGTTTATAACAAATATAGATATTTTCACTTAAGAGGAGTAAAACTCACATGAGAGTAGGAGAATTCATGTATACCTAAAAAAGTAGCTGCAGGTTGACTTGTAGCTAAAATACTCAGTGCAACTTCAAGCATTGCATACTTTTTGAAGCTATAAAGTACTCACAGCTTGAGTCAATTTTACACGAGAAAAATATAAACCAATCAAGAAGTAAAAAATTACTATTGGACAAGTGCTTCTCTCAAATGAGACATAAAGTTTACTCCAGGATCTACTTTTTGAGTTCTATAGCCTGCATCTTTCTCAAGCCACAGAGAAGAACCTTCAAAATCTCTATACTCATAATGCCCTATCACATTCTCTATAGAGGGGTACTTTGACTTTAAATACTCTATAAGTCGAATATTTGCTTCAAGTTGTTGTGCTGTTAAATCCTCTTTTTTATTTGCCTCCCCTCCTACATTTTCTATACCAATACTTGAATAATTCAAACCTATTACATGCCGAGCCATCCAATTATCTGGCATTAACTGATAGATTGTACCATCCCTATCTACTAAAAAATGAGCAGAAACATTCAAAGCAGATGCCTTTGCTATATCTGCTCTATCACTAAAAAGAAGCTCTGCATTTAAACGCTCAAAACTCTTCTCTAAACTCATAACAGCAGTCCAATGAACCACAATAATTTTTGGTGTAATCTTAATGTTTTTTACATCTAATTGGTAGTGATTTTTAATATACTCTTTTGTTAAATCTTTACGTTTATCCCCAAAGAGTATGGGTTTTTGTACTATAGAATATTCTGTATGTAAGTTTTTTATCTTTTTAATCATATCAGCAGAGGGTTCTTTAGCATTCACAATATGACTCAAAAGAAAAAGAAGCATAAAAAGATGTTTCAATGGAACTCCTATTTTTTTAATATCTCATTTATAGCATTTATCTGATTAAAAATTAGCATTTTTGTTTTCTCTTTAGTCACTTTCTTTGGTTCAAAATGGTCACTCACTACTTTTAATATATGAAATCTTTTTATTGCAGGGTTATGGATAACAGCATCATAAAATCCGAAACTTTCCATGTCCACAATGGAAAAAAGAGTTGTTGTAGCAGCTATATCACTACATAGTATTTCCAGTTTTTTTAGAGAAAAGCTATGCTTCGTATTTTCATACACAACACCACCAATCTCTAATAAAGTACCTATTTTATACTTAGCATCTGCAGCACAAATACCTATATTAAGATAAACATCATCATCAGTTATATCAAACTGATTAATAAGTGTTTGTGTTGCCACTCTTGCTCGTGAGTGACCAATACCACTGACAATGAGCTTCAACTCGCCATTATAAAAGAGACTAAAGCCAGAAAGTTTTGACTTTTTTAGTTTAAACTTATCTACAAAAGCTTGTGCTTCAGGCTTTAATGCAACAACTATGTAAAGCAACTGTTTTTCCTTTAAACTTATTTTTGTTATTATAGTGAAAACCATTTAAGGACATTGACAGATGCCAATAACAAACCCAGATTACTCTGATCTTAACTATGAAGAGATGGCTAAAGCAATAGGGCTTAAACCAAAACATATGCCTATGTTAATAGGAAGTTTTTTAGATGAGGCAGCCCCTATTTTAGAAACACTCTCAGTAGCTATAGCATCCAATGATTATGCCACAGTTAAGACAGCTGCTCACTCAATAAAAGGGAGTGCAGGTAACCTTCGCTTTAATGAGATTTATGAGATGTCTAAAGAGTTAGAGCATGCAGGTGCCGCTTCAGATGGCTCTTTTGAATATACTAACTACCTAGCAGCTATAAAACAGGCTATTGCTACTATTAAATAGATTTAACTATTTTTAGAGTGGATAGATTTTCTCTATTCACTCTGTTCTTGATGAAATTCTATGTCTTTGTCCGTTACTTTTTTCTCATTTACAATTTTATTAAAAGCCTTGTCTGCTTTTTTCTCATCATAATCTTGACACTCTTGAGGTAAAGATGTATTTGGTTCACTTGCCAGTTGTTCACACATCGTAGCATTAAAAGTAAAATAAGAACAACCGCTCAAAACTACTGCTAATATAGGTACTATTTTATACATTAAAGCCTACTTTTGCTTGATAATTAAATCAAGATATTTTTTTGGTGTTACTCGCATCATCTCTTGAGCAAGCCATCGAATCTGAAAAAATGCTGCGCCACTATCTCTGAGTGTAAAGTAATTTTTTAGACTTCTTAAGTTAAAAGTCACCACCATATCTACTTTTACATTATCAGAGATAATATGCTTAAAAGCATCCCCAACATTACGTTTTTTCTTACCTTCTTGAAGTGCCTCATAAAGTCCCTTCGAGTCACCACTAAACTCTTCTAAAAAAGCTAAAGAGCTCTTCGCAACAGAAATGGCATAAAAATCTTCTACTTGAGAAAATTGATACTCTAGCTTCTCATACATGCCATTAATCTCTATACGGTTATATAATTCATCCGATGTCACAAACATATCATATGTTAAAAGAGTTTGAATAAAAAACTCTTTATTCGTACCAATTTTTGAAGCGACAAAAGCATTAATAAGAGAACTCATAGTATAACGAGTACTTCTTACACTTATAGCTTGAATACGATGACGAGCATGTTCTTGCAGTACACCCCGAGAAGTTCCCCTAACAAGAAAACTAAGATTTGCATGCTCTAAAATAGAGTGGTGAAAATAAGTCCAAGCAAGATCATCTAAAAGAGCTGACTCTTCAATACCATTAAGTGCCTCACACATCTCTCTATCTGGAAGACTCTTCTCTAAATTTTGAATCACCTCATTTTCACTATTACTAAAAGAGTCATAACAGGTACGTGCAGCTGTCTCTGCTACACCTATACCTGTATCTTGTAGCAAGACAACTTCAGGTTTGTTATATTTTATGCCATACATTTCTTCCATCTTATACACTACCCTTTCTAAGACTATTTATATTTAATAGATTTATTATAACCCATTACCCCACATATGTAGCTTTTTTGCCATAACAAGATCATATTCAGGCAGAAGATCTATATAATTTTGGGAACGAAACTCAAACTCTTCTAATATATTTAAAGTTGCTTCTATATCCATCGTTCCTTTTTTTTGCATTATAACTACTTCGGCTGCATTTGCTAATGTTGTATAAGCAATCTTTAATATACCTTTTTGATTACCATGCTTATGAAATAGTTCTGTGAAAATAACTATGTCATTTGTTCTTGGTAGCGCTCGAAAAGGTTGCTGGAAATTTTGAATATACTGAATATTGGCATCAGGGAATCGTGTTGCTAAATCAATTTTATCTTCAGAATAATGGACTAAGTTAAAAACTCCATCTACACCTTGCATCAACTTATAAATAGCATCTGATATCTCATTTACTTCTGTTGTGACTTGAAGATAATTATTTCCAGGATATGGATTAAAGAGTTCTAAAAACTGTTTTAAATCCATGTTCTATCCTAATATGCTAAATCGTGAAGCTCTCTAAAAAGATATGCTTCTACTATATCATCTATAGTTTTTTG
>CAZMBK010000009.1:0-27825 GCA_964564315.1 uncultured Sulfurimonas sp. | reverse complement strand
TATTTTTGATTCAAGACAAAATATAGAAGAGTTGTTATTACAAAAACTATTAAGAAGCAATAAATTACCTAGCTTCGACCGTTAGCCACCAAAAGAACATTTACATATTTGAAAAAATACTAAACAAATTTAAAAAATAGAATTGCCAGCCCAGAACTAATTAAATTAGCTGGAGCATTAGGGTTAGGCATAGAGATATCACAATACCCACCTTATGATGATGAAGATTTATAAAGTTGAAATATACTCAGTTAAAACTTCAAAACTATTATGGAGTGTTTCTAAAGAGTTATATGCTTTTGCACTCCCTATACTTCCCTCAATAGCCGATATAATAAAAATAGCTTGAGACTTAGCATTAAAGTCTGTCTGCGTTTGTTTAGAAGCTTTAGCCCTGTTTAAAGAGTTTTCTATGGCTTCTTGCCAACGACTGTAAACGCTATCGAGATACTTAAAATAAAGCTCATTTTTATCACTCATATCTTGTATAAAGTTGTTTAGCGGACAGCCGTGTGTTATAGAGAGCACACTGTTTTTATCTTCATACTGCGCATACAAAAAATTTATCTGATGTATCAAAGTCTCTAGTGGCGTTTGAGAGTCATTTAGTGGTTGTATCCAATGTGATACTAACATCTCTTCTATATAGTGTTCCATTGCCGATAGTACTAAACTGTCTTTGGATTCAAAATGATAATACAGAGAACCTTTAGTCATTTTAGCAACTTTTAAAATATCTACTATACTTGTAGCACAATAGCCTTTTTTGTAGAGTAGTTCAAAGCTTATATCGATAAGAAGTTGTTTGGTTTTATTCATAGTGTTATTTTACTTTAATAGCACACAGTTGTCAATTAGAAACTAAGAAATACATACTATTCAGTATAGTTTGATATACACTTTGCTAAATGAAGATTGTGTCAAGTATATTCAAAATACAAAGTACGGAGTTTGGATTATATGTTTTAACATTGTACTTGGGTTGTCGTAATAGACTCATATTTTTATCTTAAACTCTTTTATATAGGGCATTTAAGAGCCATTTGAAATAAATAGGTAGAAAGTAAAAATATTATTTTGCTATTTTTATCTCAAAACATTTTCTTTGGGTCTCTAAAAGATCAACAGAGCCACCATGTGCTTCTGCTATCTGACGTGAAAGGACAAGCCCTAAGCCGTTTCCCTTAACCTTTGTACTCTTAAAAGCTTCAAATAGATTTTTTCTCTCTTCAATAGCGACCCCAGTATCATATATCTGAAATATATGGTACTTTTCATCTTCAGAGTGAAGCAGTTCAACCACCCCACTCTCTTCATCATCAAGCTCAATAGCATCAATAGCATTTATAATAAAGTTAGAAAAGAGCATATCAAGCAGATCTCTATCAGCATTTAAAACAAAATCATTTTGAGGAAAAATAAACTCTATATCTTTAGAGTAGGAGTAGTAAGCAATAGACATATCTATGGACTCTTTTAACTCTAGCCATGAGAGCTCTTTTTTAAAGGCTTCTACACCCTTAGAAAACATCAAAGTAGCTTTTATAATCCTCTCTATCCGAGCTACTGAGTTCTGAATCTCTTCTACAATGGGAATATTTTTATCTATAACTCGTTTTTTAAGAGTTGAACTCAAGAGAGAGATAGAGCCTATAGGATTTCGTATCTCATGGGAGAGATGTGCAGCCATCTGTCCCATAGTAGCAAGATTCTCTTTGCGTTTTTGTTCTGTTATATCTATTGCAGAGAGCATAATCTTATCTTTATAAGTTGAACTTTTTATAAGATATGAGTTTGAGTTAAATTTTATTTCATAATCACTCTCTTTATACTCCAAATGTTTTAATAGTTCTTTTAAATCTCGTGCATGAGAATTTTGCAAAAATATAGAATTATCAGTGTTTACAATCCAAATAGCATTTGGAAGAAACTCTACAACCTTTTCTACAGTATCTTGCAGATGAACATAAGAAGCTTTTAGCTCATTAAACTCGCCTTCAACTCTATAAGTTTGCTCAATTAAAAGGTTTAACTCTTCGGGTGTTACTGTAGACATTTAGTTCTTAAATGCCACAAGTATTTTATAAAGAGAATGTGCATCCTCACTTCCTGCTAACTCACGAATGGAGTGCATTCCTAAGGTTGGAAGTCCTATATCTATAGTCTCTATACCAAGTCTTGTTGCTGTAATAGGTCCTATAGTTGAGCCACATCCCATATCGCTTCGAGTCACAAAGTGTTGTACTTTTTCATCTATACTTTTTGCACTATCTAAAAACTTAGAGATTGTTACAGAGTTTGAAGCATATCGCTGGTTTGCATTTACTTTTACTACTACACCTGCATTCATATGCGGGGCATGTTTTGCATCATGTTTACTTGAAAAATTTGGATGAATAGCATGAGCATTATCTGCACTTATCATAATAGATGTTCGTATCATATTCATATACTCATCATAATTCCCAAACATACGCTTGAGAGTAGACTCTAAAAAGCTTCCTGCTGCACCACTTGTAGACTCACTCCCAACCTCTTCATGGTCACTTGCTACAAAGAGCATAGGTTTTTCATCACTCACACTACAGATACTTAACATTCCAACATAACATGAGAGTAAGTTATCAAGTCTTGCACTTGAGATAAAGTCATCATATAGACCAACAAATGCAGCTTTTTGAGTGTCGTAAAAACTAAGTTCACTTGCATAGATCTCTTTGACATCAGGATAACCTAAACGATCAAGTTGCCATCGTAAAAATGTATCAAGTTCAAAATCTTCATTTGTTGTTAAAATAGGACAAATATCTGTCTGCTTATTTACCGTTTTATCTTTGTTTGCTTTATCATCAAGATGAATGGCTAATGAAGGAATGGTTGCTATGGACTTATTGACATTTATAAGTACATTTTGTAACTCTCCTTGCATATCAAGAAAGCTTACACGCCCTGCTAAAGAGAGATCTCTATCAAACCAAGGAGTAAGTAAAAGCCCACCATAAGGCTCAACACCAAACTTTACAGTACCATGCTCTTTTATAACAGGATTTGGTTTAAGTTTAAGGTTTGGTGAGTCGGTATGTGCCCCTACCATTACATAGTTTTTCTTCTCTTTTGGATAGGTAAAAGCTATAAGGGAAGAGTCATTTCTTGTAAGAAAGTACTTTTTACCTGCTTCTAACTCCCACTTTTCCTCTTCATTTAATTTTAAAAATCCTGCATTCGCAAACATAGCTGACATATTTTGTGTTGCATGAAAAGGGGTTGGAGATGCATCGAGAAAACCTAAAAGCCCCTCATTAAAATCATTTTTTACCATAATTACTTTACTCCATTTTTTTCTATTAAGTATTCTGTCATATTCTCTGCTGAAATGGGTCTTGAATAAAAGTACCCTTGAATAAATTTACAACCATTCTCTAGTAAAAAATCTTTTTGTAGTTCTGTCTCAACACCCTCAGCAATTACCTTAAGATTTAAACTCTCACAAAGATTTATAATAGTTTTACTAATCGCTACATCCTCTGTATCTTGAGGAAGGTTATCTATAAATGATTTGTCAATTTTTAGCTTATTTATAGGAAGACGTTTTAAATATGCTAAAGAGGAGTACCCTGTTCCAAAGTCATCAATAGCTATAGAGATTCCAAGATCACTTATCTGTTGTAAAATTTCTATAGACTCATTAGGATTATTCATAATCTGTGTTTCAGTTACTTCAAACTCTATATTTTCATAAGCACACTCTTCACTCTCTAAAAGAGATTTCACAAATGCTATAAAACCCTTATCCTCGAGCTGTTTAATCGCTACATTTAAAGAGAGTTTTCCAGGATTAAGTCCCGCTTCTTTCCACTCTTTAAACTGTTGTAGTGCCTTTTTCATAACGATTCTATCAAGCTCTACTATCATTCCTGTGGCTTCCGCTAAAGGGATAAACCTATCTGGATAGATAAAACCCATACTTTTATGTTGCCAACGAACTAGCGCTTCCATGCCAACAAGTTTATCTCTCTGCGCATCTATCTGTGGTTGGTAATAGACAACAAGCTCATCTGTGATAAAAGCTTTTTTAAGTTCCGTAGTTATAAGTACTTTTTCATGTGCTTTTCTAGTCATCTCTTGATCATAATAACTATATCTATTTTTCCCATCACTCTTGGACTTATACATAGCAGCATCTGCATTTCGTAAAAGTTCATCAGATGTTTTTCCATCGTGAGGATATATGGAGACCCCTACACTAATAGAAATATGTAAAGTATTTTCCCCTATTAGAAATGGAGCATCAAAAATATTCATGCCATTTTCTATAATAGCAGAGATGTTTTTTATATCTTTTATCTCATTAAGAACAACAACAAACTCATCCCCTCCCAAACGCGAAAGGCTATCTGTTTTTCTCATCTGAAGACTCATTCTTTTTGCAACCTCTATAAGAATCTTATCACCTACTGAGTGACCTAAGGAGTCGTTTATCTCCTTAAACTCATCAATATTTATAAATATAATTGCCGAATGTGTACCATATCTATCTGCCATTTTCATAGACTGTTCTAGTCGATCTAAAAAAAGTACACGGTTTGGAAGACCCGTCAAAAGATCATGGTTTGCTTGATACTCTAGGAGTTTACGTTGCTCTTCTAAAATACCTAAACTTTTTTCTAAGTGAGTCTGTGTTGCTTTGAGCTCAGTGATGTCACGACCTGCACCTACTGTCCCTATAGTATTTCCATCTTTATCATAAAAAGGAGCCTTATATACCTCTAAATACATAAGTTTTCCCTTGACATTACCATACTCTTCAAACTTCATAGCCCTGTCATTATCTATAACATCTTGATCACTATTAAAACAGAGTTCACCAAAAGTATGCCACTCTGGATTCTCTTTATGTGCTTCTCTCTCTCGAAGTGCAAAAAAAACATCACCTTTCCCTATAGGTTCATAAATATCTTTTGCCATTAAAAGCCCATCACAAATAGCTTTATTTGCATAAATGTACTTTCCATCAAGATCTTTCACCCAAAGCATATCAGGAAGATGCTCTGTTAATAGGCTAAGAAGATCTGAATTATGTTCTTTTAAATCTTCTAGTTCAAAAGTCATTTTTTTCTCCAAAATATTATTTTTTTCGTATTTATTATTCACATAAATAATTGAGTCCTCTGAATAAGTCAGCTAATTCTTCTTAATCTTAATCTTCTAGCATTTTAAAGATATGCTTTCAATGCTAAGGTAAGTTTTTGAGTCAATTCTCTGTGTAAAATCCTTCTAAAAATTTATTTATCTTATATTTGATGGTTATATTTTACAATAATTTTATTAAAAGAGTCCAATTTTTTAAAAACTTACACTTATATAAAAAACTTCAACATAATTTTAGAAAACTACAGATAGAATTTTTATATACAAAAGGTTGCATATGAAATACTTATTTTTATTCTCTCTATTTTTTCTTTTCACATCTTGTACTCAAAAAGCAAATGAAAAAATTGAAATAGTTGTAAACTCTTGGATAGGGTATACTCCGTTCTTTTATGCACAAGAAAAATCTTATCTTAAAAATCTCAACATTGAACTTATTACAACTGTTTCTCTAGGGGAGTCTTATGATATTTTCAGTGTTGCCAAAGCAGATATGCTTACGGCTACACAACATGAGTACAATGCCCTAAAAAAAGATTTTCCATCTTTAGAGCCTATTATACTTATTGATAAATCTTTTGGAGGGGATATGATACTCTCAAACAGAACTATAAAAGAGTTACAAAAGAGTAATAGCATTGATGTGTACTTAGAGATAGACTCTATAAATAATGAAATGATTCAAGAATTCACCAACAAATACCATTTAGATAAGGATAAAATAAATTATATAAATAAAGATCAATCAAAGATAAAAGATCTTCCCTACTCTGAGGAGAGTGCAATAATAATTGTCACTTATTCACCCTATAATATAGAGTTATTAAAAACTGGCTATAAAGAGCTAGCTTCTACAAAAAACAGTGATACTATTATAGTTATAGATGCACTCTTTGCAAACCATGAGTTCGCAAAGAAACATCAAAAAAGATTGCTACAACTCAAAGCAGTTATAGATCGCTCGATTCAAGAGATAAAAACAGATCCAAAAGCTGTTTACCTTCTAACAAAAAAATATTTAAACAATATTTCATATACAGAATATAAAAAATCATTAAAGATGATTCAGTGGATTAATAAACTGGATTTAGAAAAAAGTACCATTAAATGAGATCATTATCCATAAAATATTTTATACTTTTTGCAGTTATTTTTCTACTTTTAGGAACAACACTAACTCTCTTTCAATTTTATAAAAATTCTGAAAAAAACATTAGTAAATTATTAACAAATAATATACAGACTGAAATACTAAATATGAAACACTATTTAAAGACAAACCTAAATAAAAACAATATAAATGAACTTATATCTCATCTTGACAGCATTAGCTCTTCAAGTAAATCTATCCATAACATTCATATATTTAATGAAAAAAAGTTGAGTATATATGCGACAGAGAGAGTCTCACCCATATTAAATAAAGAGTGTACTCCCATCTCTAAAATCACACGAAAAGAGGTACTAGAAGAGGAGTGTTACTCTTTTAACATTACACTTTACAATAACCTAACCCCTTACTTCTTCACGAGTGAAGTTTACATTGATAAACAATATCTACATCAACTTTTAAAACAACAAACAATTATACTTATAAGCTACTATGCCTTACTGGTTATTCTCTTTTTTCTACTCCTTTGGATCATGCTAAAGAAAACTATTATTGTACCCCTTGAAGAGCTAAGACAATTTGCTTACTATAGCAACACTACACCTAAAAAGTTTTTTATCAATGAAATAGAGAGTATAAGACACTCCCTATCTATGACTTTTGCTCGTCTAAAAAAAGAGCAAGAGGAGCTATATAAGCTCTCTACAAAAGATACTTTAAGTGGACTTTACAACAGAATGAGTTTAATTGATAAGATTGAGTGGCTTATAGCAAGTAGCGATAGAGATCCGAAAAAATTTGCAGTTATCTTCTTTGATTTAGATAATTTTAAAACAATTAATGACTCACAAGGACATGTTTTTGGAGATAAAGTACTGCAAAACATCTCTAATATTTTATTGAAATCTGTCCGGGATCATGACATAGTATCTCGTGTTGGTGGTGATGAGTTTGTCATACTTCTCCCATCTTGCGAAAAAGAGACTATAGTCGTTAATGTACTTGAACGAATAAAAGAAGAACTAGCTAAACCATTTCACCTTGATGATCATAGCTATCATTTAACGGCAAGTATGGGAGTATCACTCTACCCAAGAGATGGTAAAGATAGCCAAACACTTCTTAAACATGCTGATATTGCTATGTATAGATCTAAAGAGCTTGGGAAGAATACCTATCATTTTTTTACAGAGTCTTTAAACCGTACAATTGAGCAAAAAATAGCAATGCAAAATCTTATTGAAACATCTTTACAAAACAACTATTTCGAGCTCTACTTTCAACCAAAAACAGATGTTATAAGTGGAAAAATAGTTGCATGTGAAGCACTAATTCGATTAATAGATCCAAAAAAAGGTCTTATTCCTCCTGATATGTTTATCCCTTTAGCTGAAGAGAGTTCTCTTATTATTGCCATTGGGGAGTGGGTTGTTTTAGAGAGTAGTAGAGTCCTTCAAAAATGGCAACATAGTGACCTCCAAGACATAAAAATGTCTATAAATATCTCAGCAAAACACTTTAATGAGAGTAATTTGATTTCAATGCTTCAAGAAGTATGTAAAAAAATCGACAAATCTCGTTTAGACATAGAGTTAACAGAGTCTGTTTTTGTTAATAACTTTGAGCATACATTAGAAACTATTAAACAAGTAAAAGCATTAGGCCTTACACTTTCTCTCGATGATTTTGGTACAGGGTACTCTTCACTCTCTTACTTAAAAAACATCCCCTTTGATACACTTAAAATTGATAAAATTTTTATAGATGATCTTGAAAGTAAAAAAGGAAAAAGTTTTGTAAATATGATAATAAATATAGCGAACTCCTTAGAACTTGAAGTCGTAGCAGAAGGTGTAGAAGAAGAAAAACAACTCAGCTATCTTCAAAAAATGGGATGTAATACATACCAAGGTTACCTCTGTTCTAAACCTCTTCCTCTTGCAGAGTTTGAAGCATTATGCAAAAGAGTCAACAACTCTAATTAAACTATTACCTTTCTTTGAGTATAATCCATATAATTTTTCTACTGGATTATATATGATAAACTATGCTTCAATCAAACCACTTTTATTTAAGTTTCAGCCTGAAACCGCACACCACATAGCAGAGAGTGTTCTGCGTTTACCAAACATTTGTCAGATTCCATTTAACCCATTTTTAGAGTCTCACTTCATTAATGATACTATTTTACATCAAGAGATTTTCGGTCGGACTTTTTTAAACCCTGTTGGACTTGGAGCTGGTTTTGACAAAAATGCGACAATGATTCGCGGTATTCAAACATTAGGATTTGGTTTTACTGAAATAGGAACTGTTACACCTAAGCCACAAGCAGGGAACCCTAAGCCTCGTATGTTTCGTCATATCGAAGAAGAGAGTATTCAAAATGCTATGGGATTTAATAACGATGGTGCTTATAAAGTCGTGCAAAAACTTAAACAACGTTTTCCATTTACAACCCCTATTGGTGTAAATATTGGAAAAAACAAACTAACACCTGAAAAAGAAGCTATTAACGACTACACACATCTTATAAAAACTTTTGATGGTTTGGGAGACTATTTTGTTATAAATATCTCTTCACCAAACACTCCAGGACTTCGTGATCTTCAAAATGAGGAGTTTATTGGCAAACTTTTTTCTGAAGCAAAAGCACTTACAAAAATGCCTATCTTGCTTAAGATTGCTCCCGATATGAAGATAGAAGATGCCGTAGCACTTACAAAAATGGCAGTGGAAAAAGGAGCTGATGGAATCATCGCTACTAATACTACCATAGACTACTCCCTTGTAAAACATCCAAAAACTATAGGGGGACTCAGCGGTGCGGTCTTAAAAGAGAAGAGTTTTAAAATTTTTGAGGCTATTGCTAAAGAGCTCTATGGAAAAACACTCCTTATCTCTGTTGGGGGCATTGACTCTGCTGAGGAAGCATACAAACGCATCAAAGCGGGGGCTTCACTTGTTCAAATACTCAGCGGTATTGTCTTTCATGGACCAGATATGATTATGAATGTAAATAAAGGACTGGTAGAACTTCTCAAGGCTGATGGATATAATAGCATCACAGAAGCTATCGGTGCGGATAGAAAATAGATGAAATTATTATCTACTCTTGCACTAACAAGTTCACTTCTACTAGCTACTCCTGCATTTATTACATATAAAACAGCTAAAAAACCTACAAATATTAAAACAAAAAGCGAGACAATTATGCCATCACCACTTCCAAGCTTTGAAACAAAAACACTTAAAAATGGACTACAAATTGTAGTTATTCCCCTTAAAAACAAGACGAATGTAATAAGTACAGATATTTTCTACAAAGTAGGAAGTCGTAACGAAGTTATGGGAAAAACAGGAATTGCTCATATGCTAGAGCATATGAACTTTAAATCTACGAAGAACCTTCCAGCAGGCGAGTTTGATAAGCAGGTAAAAAGCATTGGTGGTGTAAATAATGCTTCAACATCTTTTGACTACACACACTACTACATCAAATCAAGTACAGATAACTTAAAAAAATCTATAAACCTTTATGCAGAGTTGATGCAAAATTTAAATCTTAAAGATGAAGAGTTTCAACCTGAACGCGATGTTGTAACAGAAGAGAGAAGATGGAGAACAGATAACAACCCTTTAGGATACCTTTACTTTAGACTCTTTAACAATGCCTACATCTATCACTCATACCACTGGACACCGATCGGCTTTATGAATGACATAAGAACATGGACTATTGATGATATTCGAGAGTTTCATAAAACTTACTACCAACCAAACAATGCCATACTTATAGTTACAGGTGATGTTGAGCCTCAAGAGGTCTTTAAACGGGCTAAAAAAGCTTTTGGTGGGATTAAAAATCATGGTGAGATTCCTAAAGTAAAATTTGTTGAACCTGAACAAGATGGGGCAAAAAGAGTTATCGTAAAAAAAGAGAGTGAAGTGGAGATAATAGCTATCACTTTTCATATTCCTGACTTTAAAGATAAAGATCAAGTTACACTCAGTGTCATGAGTGAGATTCTGTTTTCAGGAAAAAGCTCACGACTCTATAAAGAGCTTATAGATAAAAAACGCATGGTCAATAGTGTTTATGCTTATAATATGGAAAATATTGACCCAGGACTCTTTATCTTTTTAGCAACTTGTAACCCTGGTGTAAATGCAGAAGATGTTGAAAAAGAGCTTATTGAACAAATAGAGCTTATGAAAACTACAAAAGTAACAAAAGCTGAGTTAGATAAAGTAAAAACAAATACAAAATCAGATTTCATCTACTCGCTAGAGAGTGCAACAAGTGTTGCAAATCTCTATGGAAGTTATCTTGTTCGTGGCGATATTTCACCTCTTATGAACTACGAAGAAAATGTAAAAAAAGTGACTGCAAAAAAAATTCAAAATGCAGCAAACAAGTACTTCAACTTCGACAAATCAACGACTCTTATTCTTAAAAAGTAAGCATAAGAGAAATACGCTATAATTGCACAAAAATTATAAACTATGTAAAGGCTATATATGGATTTAGTAACTGGTTCTTCAACAGCACTTATTACACCATTTAAAAATGGAAAACTTGATGAGCAAACTTATGCGGCACTTATCAAACGTCAGATAAACAATGGTATGAATGCTGTTTGTCCTGTGGGAACAACAGGAGAGAGTGCGACACTTACACATGATGAGCATAAACGCTGTATTGAAATAGCGGTAGAAGTTTGTAAAGGCACAGCGACTAAAGTACTTGCTGGAGCTGGTTCAAATGCAACTGCAGAAGCAATAGAAATCGCAAAACATGCACAAAGAGCAGGTGTTGATGCTGTATTTTCTGTAAGTCCATACTACAACAAACCTTCCCAAGAGGGTCTCTATCAACACTACAAAGCTATCGCAGAAGCTGTAAGTGAACTCCCATTTATGCTCTACAATGTACCAGGTCGTACAGGTGTTGACATCTCTGCGGACACAACAATTAGACTCTTTAATGATATAGAAAATATTTATGGTGTAAAAGAGGCTACTGGAAGTTTAGAGCGTACGGTTGAGTTACTCTCTCGTTGTCCTGAACTTAAAGTATTTTCAGGGGATGATGCTATTGACTACCCTATCTTAGCAAATGGTGGTGCAGGAATAACTTCTGTTACTTCCAATTTACTTCCAGATTTAAAATCAGAGCTTGTAAGACTAGCACTTGCAGGTGACTTTGCAGGTTCAAAAGCTATTAACGATAAACTTTACCCTATAAACTCAGTAATGTTTTGTGAAGCGAACCCTATTCCTGTAAAAGCGGCAATGTATATTGCTGGACTGACAGAGACTTTAGAGTATAGACTTCCTCTTCTTGCACCAAGTATTACAAATATGAAAAAAATTGAAGAAGTAATGAAAAATTACGAAATAAAAGGATTATAGAATGCAAGATTTTAAAGGGAAAGTTTTATTTATCTCTGGTGGTACTCGTGGTATTGGTAAAGCAATAGTATATGAGTTCGCATCAAAAGGGTGTGATGTTGCATTTACATATGCTTCAAGCGAAGATACAGCAAAAGAAATTATTGCAGATATAGAATCAAAGTATAGCATTAAAGCAAAAGCATATAAACTTAATATTTTGGAACCTTTAACATACAAAGATATTTACAAAGAGTTCGATGAGGATTTTGATCGTTTAGACTTCTTTATTTCAAATGCAATTATCTCTGGTCGTGCTGTTGTTGGTGGATTTGCTCCATTTATGCGTCTTAAACCAAAAGGTCTTGGAAATATCTACACTGCCACTGTTGAAGCATTTGTTGTTGGTGCGCAAGAAGCAACAAAACGTATGGAAAAAACGGGTGGAGGATCTATTATCTCTATGAGTTCTACTGGGAACCTTGTTTACACTCCAAACTACTCAGGTCATGGAACAAACAAAGCCGCAGTTGAGACTATGGTTAAGTATGCAGCTGCTGAACTAGGCGAAAAAGGTATTAGAGTAAATGCAGTATCTGGTGGTCCAATAGATACAGATGCACTCAAAGCCTTCCCTAACTACGAAGAGGTAAAAGCAGAAGTTGTTAAACGCTCTCCTCTCTCTCGTATGGGTAATCCAACTGATTTAACAGGTGCTTGTGCTTTTCTTTGTTCAGATGCAGCCTCATGGCTTACAGGTCAAGTTATCGTAGTTGACGGTGCTACATCTTTTCAGTAAGAGTTAAAAAAACTCTTACTCTTCATTTTACTTATGGCAATCTCTCAAAGTCTTTTGAGGATTTGCTATATACTCATATCCATTATAAATCGTAAAAACCCCATAGAGTAAAACTGCTACAGATGAGAGACTCATCATCATGTTTCTAAAGCTTGTAGCCGTTGCGAGTGATGCTAAAAATCCTACACTAAACATGGCAGGAATAGTACTCAATCCAAAAATAAACATTACAAATGCACCATAAAGAGGGTCTGCTGTACTTGCAGCAGTTATAGCAAAGAAGTAAACAAAACCACAAGGAAGAAGACCGTTTAGCATACCAAGCAAAAAGAAACTCACATTAGATTTTGAGTGAAGTACTTTTTTAAAACTATTTTTATAAAGCGAAGAGCTAGAGAAAGAGTGTTCTATAAGTGTAAGAAACTTTATTTTTCCCATTAAAGAGAGCCCTGCAAGTACCATAGCAAGCCCTGCAACTATAAGTAAAATCCCATTTGCATTGTTAGAGAAGAGAACAACACCACCAAGAGCCCCAAAAAGAGCTCCAAGTATAGTGTAAGTAAAGACACGTCCAAAAGAGTAAAGAAGATGAGCAATAGTTTTTGAGACCTTAGAGCTTTGTGGCTCTATTTTTATAGTAGAGTATGCCATCACTATACCTCCACACATACCTATACAGTGACCAAAGGAACCTAAAAATGCTATACTCATGATGGTTAAAATATTGACAGTTTCCATTACTTTCCTAAAAGTTTTTTTCTAATTTTTGGGTTATTCATAGTCTCCCCACGAAGCATCTTTAAACGCATAGTATCAAACGATATAAATCCATCTTGATTCTTCTCATAAGCACCAAAACCGTACCCCATGGGAGTGATATCATTTAAAGAGTAGTATGCTTTATGTGCATCTATCCACTTTTTGGTATCTTTTGCATACACCCAAATAATTGCTTCATTTTTAAAAGGTTTATCTTCAAGCCAATGAATAAAACCACCATGATCATGAAAGAACCAAGTTTTTCCATCCGGAGCTATGACCTGAGATGTATAAGTCATATCTTCTATAACCATTCCACAATCACTATCTTGATACTTATGAAGTACAATTTCAAGAGGAATTTTTTCTAAATTTCCCTCTTTAATAACTACCATCTTTTGAACTTTTCCTAAAGATAAAAAGAGTGCAACAATAATACCAACAAAAACTAAAACAATTAAAATAGGAGCAAATTTTTTCATAATTGTATTATACTACTCTCTTCTTTTTTTACCTTTACCTGCATCATCATAAATCAAAAATTTTCTTAAATCCTCATGCATTTTTGCATCTAAGCTATCCCAAATCTTCAGTTTTTGCAAATAGCGTTCTCTATTTTCATACTTAGACTTCCTTATATCACGAATAAGATAATGATACCGAACAATCTTTTTTGTGTACTCACTTATAAAAAACCAATTCTTTATAATCTGATAACTTCTCTCTTCATGATCGGTAAAACTCCACTCATTAAACTCTATATCTTCTGCATCTTTCTTATGTGCTGTAAATGGTTTTCCAATGTCATGAAGTAAGCCTGCTGCAAAAAAATGTAAGCCCTCTGCTTTTAGCGCATAATATGTTACACGTAAGGTATGAACTAAAACACCATGTTGATGCCATTTATTTTGTGTAAAAAAGAGTGAATCTAAAAAAGCTCTACTCCAAACCTTATTATTTACTTCACTCAAAAGTGCTCCTTGGTCATAGGGTGATATACCTCAACTGTCTCTCGTAAGTTCTCTTTTTGTATATGTGTATAGATCTGTGTTGTCATTAAAGAGGAGTGACCTAAAAGCTCTTGTACGACCCTTAAGTCTGCACCACCTGTAATAAGTGCCGTAGCATACGAATGCCTTAAAATATGAGGGGAAATCTTTAAATACTTCTGTGTAATCTTATAAGCACTAATACGACTCAACTTATTCCCTTTATAATTAACCCATATAAACTCTTTGTCAAAAGCTAAAAGAGAGAGATATCTCTGTATAGCTTTGAGTGCTACTTTTGCAATAGGTACAACTCTCTCTTTCTCCCCTTTTGCATGGCGAATACGTAACCACTCTCCCTCTATATCAGCCAATGTTACTTCCAAGCACTCACTTATTCGAGCACCACTCGCATAGAGAAATAGGATAAGAGCATAATCCCTAGCTCCTATCCAAGTAGTAGTATCAATAAGTGCTAATCCTGACTTCACCTGCTCATAAGATAAAAATTTTGGAAGGAGTTTCGGAATCTTTGCAAACTTTAATTTAGCAGTTTTTTCAGTAAACTCCTGCTTATAACAAAAATCAAAAAAAGCATTTACTGCGGAAAATTTTCTATTGAGGGTTCGTTTATTTGGATAGGTGGAGAGAAGTTCTAAAAGTTTATGCGAGTCCAACTGTATAAGTGGCTTACCAGAGAGTACTTCTAACTGTAAAAGATCACTCTCGTAAGCATCCACACTCTTTTTACTGAGTGCTTTTGTAACGGTAATATACTCTAGAAATGCTTCAAGCTCATTAGACATTAATCTATAAGAATTTCTTGATCATTTACATAAAAAGTTTTATCTGCGGTAAATATAAAACTATCATCAAAATCTATTTCATAAACCTTATAGTCAAAACTTTTTTTATCAACAACAATCATATATCCCTCTTTTTCTAAAATATAGAGATTTTTTTCATCGCAAAGCATTGCATAAAAATGAGCAAATGGAAACTTTATTTTTGAGTTAACATTAAGGTTAGAATCCAAAGAGAGAATTTCACCCTGCTTCGTTCCTATGTATATACTTTTATTATCATAAATAATATTTCGAAGCTCATACTTTACCCGTACCTCTTTTTTAGCCATCGATAAGATTGTATACCCTGTTGCTGCAATAATTTTATTGTCAAACTGATGCAGAGAAATAACATTGTTAAAGTTCTCTTCTGAGGAGACTATAACAGTTCTTAGTCTCTTTTTAAGATCTGTATTTACAAAGATTACTTTTCCATCTAGTGTTGGGAAAAGTACAATACCTGGGATAAAGTAAGGATTTGCAATCCGTGAATCTAATGCAATAGCTTTGCCACCCTGTTCTTTAAAGAGTGGTTGCTTTGTATTCATATCGTAAAGTGCTATCTCATTGTCAGCAAATAGAACTGCCAACATATTTTCAAAAACAGATGCCCCTGCAATAGTTTTTTTGAGATTAAAAGTTTTAGTGATGTTTTTATCATTTTCAGACACCATACTTAAAACACCCTCAATAGAAGCACTTATTATCCACCCCTCACTTTGAGAAATAAGTCTATCTTGTGGTGCAATAGTAATATCAAATGTTCCACTTTTACTCAGCACTGTCCTATCTTCTAAGAGTGCTACATTTGAGGAAGTATCTATAATGGTATGTTTTGAGTCTTCATACTTCTCCCAATCTGCATCCACTTTTAGTGGTTCATAAACCTCTTTTGTACTACAGCCACTAAAAAGTGCAAGAAGTGATAGTGAGGTAAACAGTAAAGCAATTTTCAAAATACTATTTCACACCATAATGCATTAAAACTTTAGCAACCTTTGCTAAAGGAGAGCTAAGAGAAATTTGTGTCAACTCTTCATGTGCTTGATCTATCTTTTTCTCATTCATTAAAAGAACTGCACTCTGCACTCTTGCTAAATCTTTATAAATAGGATCTTTACTCTCTATATAGCTATTAAACTTTTCTACAGAGTTTGAATTTTCAGCAAGTTCATAAGAGGCTAAATCTGCAATTAATACTGCTTTTGATTTTGTTAATGACTCTAGTTTTTCACTGTTTTTACTAGCAACTGCTTGAGAGTAAACCCAAACATCATGAAGTGATGGACTTAATGATGCTAATCTTCCTAAAGTAGCCATATTTTCTGGATTATTTTGAAGCTCTGCTAATGCTACATTTGCAGAATCAATTCTGTTTTGTTCACTAACATTATATGTAATACTTCCAGCTACAAAGAGAACAACAGCGACAACAGACCCGATCATAACATTTTTATATTTTTTTACAAATTTTTCTGTTACAACAGCTTTTTCGAAAAACTTCTCTTCTGAAGTTAATTCTTCTTTGACCATCTCAATATCAGTTTTTAAACTCAAAAATTATCCTTAATAATAAAAAGTTTATAATATTATCGCATATATTGTTAATATTTTATCAAATCTATGTCTAATACTAAGTTTTATATGATAAAATTTACTAAATTATAAATATAGGATTTTTTATGCAAGTAGATGATGCACTTTTAACACGTTTAGAAAAACTCTCTTTTTTAAAAATAAGTGATGATAAGCGTGAAGAAATTATAGAACAACTCTCAGAAATAGTAAACTTTGTAGATAATTTAAGCGACTTAAATACAGAGGGTGTTGATAATAAATTTGCCATGAGTGATGCAAGTACAAGACTTCGTGAAGATATAGTAAAATCAAGTAGATCCATTAGTGAAGAGATCTTGTCACATGCACCAAAAAGTGCTGACAACTTTTTTATAGTACCTAAAATTATAGAGTAGTCTTTGATGGTAAAAATTTATGGCATTAAAAATTGTGATAGTGTAAAAAAGGCACTTAAATTTTTTAAAGAGCATGAAATAGAGTACACTCTTTTTGACTTTAAGACAGAAGAACTTCCATGTGAAAAAGTTATAGAGTGGTTACAAAAAGTAGATATTAAAACTCTTTTTAACTCAAGAAGCACAACATATAGAAACTTAAAGTTAAAAGAGCTCTCTCTTACTAGTACCCAGCAACAGGAGTGGCTTTGTAAAGAGAACCTTCTTATAAAGCGCCCTGTAGTCGAGTACAAAGGCGAAATATTTGTAGGATACAATGAAGAAAACTATCAAAGGAGTTTTTTATGAGTGAAGAGATTGAAGCAGAAGTTGTCCCTGAAAAAAAGAGATTAGATATTAAAAAACTACTCAAGAGTGTTTTAGCATTTAAATCATCCGATCTTCACCTTGTTGTTGGAAGTGAACCTCAAATTCGTATAGACAAGGAGCTTCGTGCACTTAACCTTCCTGTTTTAGATGCAAAAGATGTTGAAACTATGGCATACTCTCTTATTGAAGATAAACAGAAAAAAGAGTTTGAAGAGCACAATGAACTTGACTTCTCTTTTGAACTTGAGGGTATAGGTCGTTTTCGTGCAAACTACTACCGTACTATTCATGGTATAGCTTGTGCATTTCGTATGATTCCTCTTGAAATTCCTACACTTGATGAGTATGGGAACCCTCCTATATTTAAAGAACTTATTAAAAAAGAGAAGGGGCTTATTTTAGTAACAGGTCCTACTGGTTCGGGTAAGTCTACAACACTAGCCTCAATGCTTCATGAGATAAATATGACAGAACGACGTCACATCATCACTATTGAAGATCCTGTTGAGTTTGTACATAAAAATAACAAATCACTCTTCTCTCAACGAGATGTTGGAAGTAATACAGCTTCCTTTGCAGTAGCACTCAAGTATGCTCTTCGTCAAGATCCAGATATTATCCTTATTGGGGAGATGCGTGATGCTGAGACTATTGGAGCTGCACTTACAGCGGCAGAGACTGGTCACTTAGTATTTGGAACACTCCATACAAACTCTGCACCAGGGACTATTAACCGTATTATTGATGTTTTCGATGGAGAAGAGCAAGCACAGGTTAGAGCACAACTTGCAACCTCCTTAGTAGCTGTTGTTTCACAAACTCTTATACCAAGAGTAGGAAGTGGAAAAGTTGCAACACAAGAGATTCTCATAACAAACCCCGCAATTCAAAATCAAATTCGTGAAGACAAAGTACACCAAATTTACTCTCAAATGCAACTCAATCAACAAGAAACAAAAATGACAACACAAACACAGCAACTTTTACAGCTTCTTCAAAAAAATATAATCTCAAAAGAAAATGCTATCAAGAACTCTAATAGACCAGAGGAATTAATAAAAGTTATGGAAAACCTCTAAAAAAATCAAAAAACAGTAGAAGATTTTATCAAAGAAATATAATAAAATCTTCTATTTAATCATTTTCACAACATCCTTCTGATAGAATTAAGCGATAACTAATTTAAGGATAAACAATGTTTACTAACATGAGTATTGAGAAGAAGATGAACTACCTTATTGCGATGGCAACATTTTCTATTTTTTCAGCAACTATATTTGTTTTTGTATCAATGACAAAAATTGAAAATGAGTATGAGCATCTTCGTTCAAACTCTATGGTCGCAGGTATTGCTACACTCGAAATAGAAAAGAGTCTTAACTATGTGAGTCGTACAACACGAGATATTATGTTAGGGGGCGATTTTCATAAAGATATAGCTAAACTAGAGTCTACTATTGAAGATATTAGAACACATTTTAATACATTAGAAACACTTATGAGCGAAGATGCTTCACTCAGTTTAGTTAAAGATGCGAAGCACTCTACACTACAATTTTTAGATAACTCCATAATTATGATGAGAAACCTCTCTAGTGAAGATATAAAAAAGAGAACTTCAATAATTTATTCAAAATATAAAAAAGATTTAACACCCTATGCAAATGCTTCAAGAACTGCCTTTAAGAAGTTAGTAAAGCTTAAGAAAAATGAACTTGAAAGTGCATCAATAGACTTAGAGAATGAGATAAGTTTTTATAAATACCTAGTGCTTATTACTGGTTTATTAGTGGGTACTATCGTATTTATTATTGCCACTATTATTAGGAAGTCTATTACTAGCGGAATTACAAAGTTTACTGAACTTATTAATTTTTCTGCAAAAGGTGACTTCTCCCATAGATGTAACCAATCAGAACATAATACAGAACTAGGAATTATGGGGAAAAATCTCACAGAACTCTTAACACATCTTAAAAATCTTATTCGAGAGATTAACGAGACAATCACACTTGCCTCACAAGGAAAGTTCGATAAACAGATCTCTTCTACTGGTATGAAAGGTGAGTTTGTAGATGCTATTGAGAGTGTAGCAGCAAGTATAGAGTATATGAAAGAGCAACATCAAAAAGGTCTTCGTGATGCATTTCATTCAAGACTGAGTGAAAATAGTATTAATGTTTCAGAGTCACTTACGGTTATTCAATCAAACTTAAAAACAAATATTGGAACTCTTAAGGAGATTACATCCGCAACACAATCTGCAGCTGAACTCTCCAATAACTCTCGTGAAAATATTAACGATGCAGTTGGTGAACTACACAACCTCAATGAACAAGTAAATATGAATAACACCAGCATAGAAGAGTTAGCGAACCAAACAAATAGTATCACTTCAGTCATAGAACTTATCACTGATATTGCAGATCAAACAAACCTCCTCGCACTCAATGCTGCAATAGAAGCAGCACGGGCTGGTGAACATGGACGTGGTTTTGCTGTAGTTGCTGATGAAGTACGTAAACTTGCAGAACGAACACATAAAGCGACAAGTGAGATCTCTATAAGCATTAAATCTTTACAACAAGGGATGAATGAGATTCAAACAAGTTCAAATGAGATGAAACAGACCGTTGATGATACAACTGTAAAAATAGAAGCATTTGAAGAGACACTTATTGAACTAAGTGAAAGTTCAAATAACATAGTCCATAGCTCCTACCAGATGGAAAACAATGTTTTTGTGGTCCTTGCAAAAATAGATCATATTCTCTATAAATCACGTGCATATAACTCTCTTATGTCTCTCAAACCAATACTCAAAAATATAGATTCACACCAGTGTAATCTAGGTGTTTGGTATGATGAAGAAGGAAAAGCACGTTTTTCTAAAACAGCAGCTTATGCAAAAATTGCAGCACCTCATAAATGTGTACATACAAATGCAAATATAAACCTAACTTTTCTTTCAGATAATGCAGAAAAAGATACACTTCTTAATGCAGAAAAAATTATTACAAACTTTAACAAAATGGAAGAAGCTTCTGACGAACTCTTCCTTTTAATGGATACAATGTTAGAAGAGTCTAAATAATTTTTGCTATAATTTCAAAAAAATCTAATTCTAGGATAAAAGATGACAGATGAGTTATATGCGGAAAAACGCTCCAAAGAGGTAAAGAGTCTCGGTTCAGGTTCTACAGAGTATAAGTACACTTATACACCTGAACTTCTTGAAACTTTTGAAAATGTTCACCAAGAAAACGACTACTGGGTAACACTCAATGCAGATGAATTTAGCTCTCTCTGCCCAAAAACAAATCAACCAGACTTTGGAACGCTTATCATTAACTATGTTCCTCATGTAAATATGGTTGAGAGTAAATCACTTAAACTTTATCTCTTTAGCTTTATGAATAGTGGCGAATTTCACGAAGATGTTGTCAATAAAATAGGTAAAGATTTAGTAAAACTTATGCAACCCAAGTACCTAGAGGTTGTAGGACTTTTTTACCCTCGTGGCAACATTAGCATCCACCCTACTTTTAGTTACTCAAATGGTGAAGCTATCTATAAAGCGATTAAAAATCACAGATTTATCAACCGAAACATCAATCCACAAAGAGTAGGATAATTACAATGTATTTAGAAAAAATAGCCATTCAAAAAGGCACAAACATTGAGTACCTCTCAAAAGAACTTCTCTTTTTAGCACAGAGTGGTCAGCCCTACCGTGGAAGTGTTTACATAAAGTTTACAAGTGAAGGTGAAACATTTAATCTTCTTGATTTTAAAAAGTATATTACATCCCTGCGTTCACAAAAATTTTATGCAGAAAATATAGCATATGAGATATATCAGACTATCATAAAAAGCATAAATACTACAGCACTAGGTGTAGTTGTTGATCTAAGTGCTAGAGGTGGTTTACAGCAACGTATAACGTATGGTAAAGAGTTTCAAGTAACACTAAAAGAGAATATTTTTCAAGTTTAATTTTCTCTCTCTATTAGCTTCTCACCACTCCCTAATAAAACAGCTATCCACTTAGTATTTTTATTTGAATCTAGTACTATTTTTGCCATTATTGTAAGAGGTATGGAGAGGAGCATCCCTACTATACCTAAAAGCCAGCCCCAAAAAAGTAATGATAAGAAGACCACTAAGGTTGAGAGTCCTAAACCTCTTCCCATTACTTTTGGCTCAATAATAGAACCAATAACAATATTAACAATGCCATAAAGAAGCACAACAAAAAAAGCACTCATACTTCCAAGTTGTACCAGTGTAATAAAAACAGCAGGAACAGCTGCAATAATAGAGCCTATATTTGGAATAAAGTTAAAAAGAAATGCGAGAACACCCCAGAGAAAAGCATAATCAGTCCCTATAAAAAAGAGTGCCATCCAAATAATAAATCCTGTAAAAAGAGAGATAATTGCTTTTATAACCATATAGTTCTGTATTTTTGATGCGATCTCTTTTATGGAGCTAATTTTCTCTTTAGAACTGTCTGCAAACTCTATTTTGTCTTCAAAATGTTGGGACTCTATAAGCATAAATATAACGGTAAGTACGATAATAAATCCATTAGTAAAGAGAGAACTCATCCCTTGTAATATACTTGTTCCAAAGGTCATTATACGCTTAGGATCAGCAAATCCCATAAATTCTTCAGCAGTAAAGTTAAAGCCTAAATCTTTTGTGTAGAGAAAAGAAGTATCAAAAAAGTGCTTGAGTTTTTCTGTATACATATTAATGTTAGCACTAAAATCTGTCATAGAGGTTCCTATGAGTTTTCCAACCAAAGCTAAAAAGAGAACAAATAGAGAGATCACAATAAGAACAGATAAAAATTCAGGAACTCGTTTATGCTTAAAAAAGTTATAAAAGGGAGAGAGAATTATGGCTATAAAAAGTGAAAGTAAAAAAGGAATAATGATGACAGAAGCACTTTTTATACCTGCTAACACTATAAAAACACTAGCTAGTACTATAAATGAATACCCTATTTTATGCTCTTTCATCATTTTTACCTCTTAAAGTATCTCTTTTTTATTTGTCTTTTGTTGTAAGTAGTTAGATATATTTATAAGTGAAAAAGTAACTAAAAATATCATAAGTCCTGGAAAAAAACTTACCCACCAAGCGATCTCTACTACATCTTTACCACCGCTGAGTATACTTCCCCAACTCATCTGCGGTGCCATAATACCTAAGCCTAAAAAACTCAAAGAAGATTCTGCAAGAATCGCCCCACCTACACCAAAAGTAAAACTTACAAAGTAAATTGGTGCTAAAAGTGGTGCATAGTATTTAAAAAGAATTTTTAGTTTACTTACTTTAGCGATATTAAGTACTTTTATAAAGGGTTGTGATGTTATCTTAAAACTCTCAGAGCGAATAAGCCTTGCAGTTGTCATCCACCCTGTTATAGAGATAATTAAAATAAGTATCCACACCGATGCATTCACATAACTTACAAGGGCTAAAAGTAAAAAGAAAGTTGGAAATGTAAGAAAAAGATCAACAATAACTATAAATACCTTATCACTACTGCCTCGTAAATAGCCCGCCATAGAACCAAAAAGCAATCCTATAAATGAAGCTATGAAAGCACTCCCAACACCTATAATAAGAGAAACTTTTCCACCTTCAATAAGTCGTGCAAAAAGGTCTCGCCCTAGTCTGTCTGTACCTAAAAAATACTCCCAAGATGGAGCAACTAAAATAGCATCCTTATGTAAAGAGTAGGCATCACTTGCATAAAAATTACCACCAAAAAATGAGAAGAAGAAGATAAAGATAAGAAGAGCAATACTTACTTTAGGCATTTAGTTTATCGTTTAATCCCTAAAAGAGTCTGCATCATCTCATCTATAGTTGTAATGATTTTTGCAGCAGCACCATATGATGTTTGGTATTTAATAAGATTTGTCATCTCTTCATCCACACTGACCTTAGAAGTGGAAAAGTACTCTAACTCTGTTGCATTAAACTGTGCAGTAATTGTATCGTTTTGAGTAATGGCTGTATTTGTAGAGATACCAACATATGTAGAGGTAACATCAAACATACCATATATAGTACTATTATATGTCCCTTTCCCTACATCGAAGTCATAAGATTCAAACTGCTGTTGTACCATATTTAAAGCGACACTACTGTCTCCTGATGAACCTGAACGACCTGCTACAAGTTTTGTAGGATTATTTTCATACTCTGTAGTAAGTTTAATATTAGAAGCACTGTCCCCATCCAAGTATCTACCAAGCCCAATAGCTCCAGCAAAATTTGTCCCTGATGCAAAACCAGACTCTGTTAAATTATCTTGTACTGAAAAGGTATAACCAAGAGAATCTGACTCTGGTGTCATCTGCATCTCAACTCTTAATGTACCATCAGCTGCTTGAGCATAATTAAATAAGATAAAATCATCAATATCATTATCGGCATTACCATCATTGTTATCATCAAGTGTCTTATCGTTAATTTTAGACTCAATGGAATTTGTACCAGTCATAGAGGTTGTAGCATCTATCTCTATAGCTCTTCGTGAAACTTCTTCGCCATCATTATCATAAATCACAATATCAAAAGAACCCTGATTAATATTTAAGTTAGAACTCGCTAAAGCAGCATCACCCGAGAGTTCCAGTGAATTTGAATCTTTTTTAGAAGAACTACTCTCCGCATATAAATTATTTGTTGATTCTGCTAGACCCTTTGCAAAAGCATCAAGCTGTGCCATAGTATTTTGCACAATACCATCAGTAGGTTGCCCTGTAGTTGTATCTATAGAACCACCACGTAGATCAAAAATAGCTCCAATTTTTCCAGAGTTAATAGACTCTTCAAGGGGAAGAAGTGTTCCATCTTGTCGTTCATAAGAAACCTCATAAAAACCAGAATCATTCTTTTCGTTCCCTAAATGCAGTGGATGATATGTTCCACCATCAACAATGTTAAAACCATTAATATTTAGAGTATAACTTCCCGATCGTATATTTGAATTACTATCTATTTGAATATTTGAATTTAACTCGCCTTGAGATACTTCAGAACCTATAAGTCTTGACAAGTCTCTCTCTATAACATTTCGCCTATCTCTAAGATCATTCGCTGTATCACCACCACCAGCCTCTGCTACATTAATAGACTTGTTCAAATCAGCCAACTGACTCGTTAATTCATTCACTTGATTAACATCTGCTTCAAGCTGATTGTTTAACTGATCTTGAAGACCCTTTACTTGCTCTTGTGTTTGATTTATATGTTCTGTAAGTGTAGTTGTTTGTTGTGCTAAAGCAGTTTTAATCGCATCATTATCAGGATTATCAGCAAAAGTTTGCCACATATTGTAGTACTCAGCCAAATCGGCTTTTATGCCGACACCATCAACTTCAGGAAAATAGGTTGAGAGCTCTTCTAATGTTCTTTGTGAAAAGTCTGCATACTCTTTATCTGCAGAGACTTGAACATAATTATCAAAAACAAAGTTATCAAAAACTCGTTTTGTATCAGTTATTTCAACACCATTGCCTATCGTACCAGATATAGGAGTTTGTGCAGATTGTATAACTCGCTGACGAGTATACCCTGCAGACTCTGCATTTGTAATATTGTGACCAGTAACGTTAATCCCAACTTGTGCAGCTGCTAAACCACTATAACCAATATTTAGAGTGTTAAACATAGAGCCCATGTTAAACCCTCACTTCCAAGATAGCAGCATTTGATGAGGCTACTTTTTGATAACCATTCATCTCTGTTGGTACTAATCTCTCTAAAAAATTATTATATAAATTACTCACTGCAAGTACAAGTTTTGCATACTGTTTATTAACTTCTCTTAGATTATTCAATTCCTCTTTTAACTCTTCGAGGAGTTGATGCTGCTCAGCATTTAAAAGGTCTGGTAGATTTACATCAGGGTTAGTTGTCATAAGTGAAGATATCTCATGATCGATAATTGCTTTTTTAGCCTCAAAACTTTTAATTTTTTCCTCTTTTAAAGGGAGTCTATCAAACTGTCTATCATGTTGTGCAGTTTTTATATCTTCTATGTCAGATTTTGTAATATTAATTATGTCCCTTAAATCACTTAAGGCATTTTGCAGATAATGAGATAACACACCTAACTCCTGTTGTACTTAAATTATTTTACAGTAAACTCTCCGCCATTTTTTCTGAAATGACTTGAATGTTTACCTTATACTCACCAGAGTTTATAGACTCTTTGAGTTGTTCTGTTTTTGTAAGTGTCTCTTGTCGGGGAGCACCTACACCCGTTTTGGTATCAAATGTTTTAGTCGGGTAAGCTGTACGCAGTGCCGCCGAATTTGTTTGTGAAATCATAATAAATCCTTTATGCAACTATATCGACCATTTAATAGTTTTCTAAACATTTTTTCACTAGTATTTAAGATTATCGACTAAGAAAATCATAAAGCATTTGGGAAAAACCAAAACTCCCTGCACTCGCCTTACTTAGCTCATCTCTATACATAGATTTATAGATTTTTTCTCCAGGATCTTTCTGATCTGCGAACAGATTTTTTTCCCCCTCAGCAGATGTATCCATAAGCATTTTTATAATTACTGCTTCAAACGCATCTGTCTGCTCACGAAGTGCCTTATCATCTACACTCTTATCTATTTTTGGTATAGCACTGTTTGCCGAAGCCATCTGTACTTTAGAGTTCATTGCATTCATTGAGTATCCCATTTTACATCACCTGTAGATCTGCTGCTATACTTCCAGCACTTTTCATAGCTTCAAGTATAGAGATTATATCTTTTGGAGTTGCTCCAAGTTTTTGTAGAGATCGAACCAAGTTTGCGACAGTTGTTGTCCCTTTCTTCGTATAGATCTCATTCTCATTTAAACCTATCACCAAGTTCTTATCAACAGATATAGAACCAGCAGGTGTACTAACATTTTGCTGTTCAACAATTTTTATAGTGATATCACCATGTGTTAAGATTATAGGCTTTAGCTCTATATCTACACCAGCAACTATAGTTCCTGTTCTTTCGTTAATGATAATTCTATTTTTAGGTTTGTACTCCATATCTATATCTTGTACTTCTGCTAAAAACTCTATCATCGAACGATTTTTAGGACATTGTAACTTTACACTTCTCGAGTCAGTTGCCACGGCTACCTGTGTATTATAAAAAGCATTAATCGCTTTTTGAACAGCTACTGCATTTTTAAAGTCTGCCTCTTTAAGTGAGAGTGTCGCATACTCTTGGTTATAAAGATTTATGTTAATCTCTCTCTCAATAAAACCACCATTAAAAACTTTTCCCGTAGTTGGATGCGAAGAAGCACCGCCACCTCTTACATTTCTACCACCTATACTTATAGAACCCTGTGCAAGTGCATATATCTTACCATCTACCCCTTTTAAAGGTGTCATAAGAAGTGTTCCACCCTCTAAAGATTTTGCATCACCTATAGAAGAGACAACAACATCGAACATATCTCCCTGTCTTGCAAATGGCTTCATTGTTGCGGTTACAACAACTGCCGCAACATTTTTAGACTTAATGTCAATAGGATTCATATCAATATTCATCGCTTTTAACATATTTGAGATTGATTGAAGTGTAAATTTTGAAGTTGTTCCATCACCAGTTTTTTCCAAACCAACAACAAGAGAGTAACCAATAATCTGATTTTCTCGAACACCAACGATGTTTGAAACATCATTGATTTTTGTTGCATAAAGTGATGATAAAGCGAGTAGAAGTAGTAAAAAATATTTCATCTGTCATCCTTGAATTATTCAAAGAATAGCAAGTTTTATTCCACTTTATGCTGCTGTGAAGTATGTGAGTGAAGTATTCCCAAATTTTTTACTTTTTTTCATAGAAAAAGCACCTAAATTTTGAGGAATTTCAAGCCCTGTCATATGTTCTATAATTATCATTTTCACACACTCTTCTGGCAATTTTGCTATAAGATTCATTGTTTTATCGTAAATATCTTCCATCCCCTCACGAATACTAAAAGGAGGATCGACATAGAAGTATGCATCTTCTTCTGCTTTTTGTAGTTTAGAGACCACTGCTTTTATGTTAGAGAAGCTGTCACCTCCATAAACACTACAAGAAGAAGGATCAGTCTGTGCTATATTCTCTTTGAGTGTCTTAAGGGCATCCCTCTCTTTTTCCATAAACAGAACAGAAGCAGCCCCTCGACTTAAAGCTTCTAAGCCAATTGATCCAGATCCTGAAAAGACCTCAACAAAATTTGCATCGACAATATCAAACTGTAAGGTGTTAAAAAATGACTCTAATACAATAGATTTTGAGCTTCTTGTTGTTGTTTTACTTGGAAGTTTTAAGAGTTTTCCCTTATACTTCCCACTAATAATTTTTTTACTAAATTTTTGTTGTTTATTTTTCATAAAATGCTTTCACTGTTCGT
>CAZMBK010000008.1:0-27923 GCA_964564315.1 uncultured Sulfurimonas sp. | reverse complement strand
AAAAGAGTAGAGCGACATGGGTGATAGATAACTCAAAAAATCTTAAACATCTTCAACAGGAGTGTGAAGATTTCGTAGAGATTATTAAGAAAAAGTATCTTTAGTTAGCATATTTATATGGCTGAAGTAACACTTTTTTTCTCAGCTTTTCTCGCTGCTACTATTTTTCCATTCTCCTCTGAAGCAGCTTTTGTCTTAGCCATTAAAAGTGATATGTCACTTTTAAATGCCATGATTAGTGCCTCTTTTGGAAATGTATTAGCAATTATTTTTAACTACTTTCTTGGTTATTTTTTATATCTTAAAAGTAAACGCAAACTTTTTCGCTCTAAAATAGGAAGAAAATCATATCTACTTACACATAAGTATGCTTACTTCGCTCTTTTACTCTCTTGGCTCCCTATCATTGGTGATCCCCTCACTATAGTAGCTGGACTTCTTCGTTTAGAGTTTTTTTATTTTTTACTTATCGCTGGGAGTTTACGTGTTTTACGGTACTACTTTTTAGCAGTTATGCTATAATCTAAAACTATAAAAATTGGATATATTTATGAGAAAAACAGTGCTATTACTCTTTTTATTTACCTCATTTCTCTATTCTCAAGAGGGTACAGTGTTTAAAATAATTATAAATGGGGAGGTAAGTTGAGTGAAAGTTGAATATGATGTTATAATAATTGGTGCTGGTGGTGCAGGGTTAACGGCGGCACTTAATGCAAAAAAAGAGGGTGCTGAGGTTCTTGTACTTACAAAAGAGTATCCAACTAGAAGTCAAACATGTATGGCTCAAGGGGGCATAAATGCAGCGCTTGGGAGTGTGAGTAAAGATAGTGTTGATGCTCATATAGCAAATACCCTTAAATCTGCACATGGTGAGGCAGATGAAGAGGCTATTCGCTTTATGTGTGGTGAAGCTTTAAATGCAGTAGCATGGCTCGATAGCATAGGTGTTTGTTTCTCTCGAACTAAAGAGGGGAAAATAGCACAAAGAACTCTTGGTGGTGCTTCTGCACCAAGAGCTTGTTATGCACAAGATTATACAGGTTTGAAAATTTTACATACACTCTACGATAAGGTATTAGAAGCTGGTATAGAGGTACAGAGTGATAGATTTTTACTTGATATTTTAGTGGATATAAACAGTAGTGTGTGTGGTGTGCGTATTTTAGATATTCGTAGTTCTGAAGTCTTAGAGTTTAATGCTCCTTCTGTTATTTTAGCAACAGGTGGTTACTCCCGTGTTTATGATAAAAACTCAACGAATGCAACCGCTTCAACTGGTGATGGTATTGCAGCAGCACTACGAGCAGGAGCGAAACTCATAGATATGGAATTTGTACAGTTTCATCCAACTGCACTTAAAAACTCAAGCATACTCATAAGTGAGTCAGCACGTGGAGAGGGTGGTTATTTACTTAACTCACAAGGCAAACGTTTTACTAACGAGTTAGATCCTCGTGATGCAGTAAGTCGTGCTATACATACTGAGATACTTAAGGGTGAAGAAATTTTCTTAGATATACGTCATTTGGGTGAAGCATTTATAGATGAGGGTTTACCTCAGGAGAGAAAACTTGCAAAGCTTTATGAAAATATTGATCCTGTATATGAACTTATACCTGTAAAACCAGTAGCACATTATACTATGGGGGGTATTGCAGTAGATCATAAATCTCAAACAAATATAGCTGGTTTGTTTGCTTGTGGTGAGTGTGCAAACCACAGAGTTCACGGAGCAAATAGACTTGGTGGTAACTCACTCTTGGAAATTGTTGTGTTTGGAAAAGAGGCTGGAGTAAATGCAGTAGAGTATGCAAAGAGTGCAAATATAAATGAAGCAGTAGAGAGAAAAAGTTCCTTGGATATTTTAAGTGCTACTACAAATGAGTTAGATTTTTATGCCAAGCGTGAGGAGGTAGGAGATCTTTTTTATAAGTACGTAGGTATAGTTCGTACAAAAGAGGAACTTCAAGTAGCAAAAAATGAGATAACAAACATAAAAGCTAACATAACAAACTATGGTGTGAGTGATAGTTCAAAAGTTTATAATACAAATCGTATAGAATTCTTAGAGTTTATAAATATGCTAGATATTGCAGAGTCTATTATAAATGCAGCACTTTCTCGAGATGAGAGCTGTGGCGCACACTTTATGGCAAGGGAGTTGTAATGAAAGTAAGTATAAAACGAGATGATGCTTTTGTGTCATATGATGTAGATGTAGAGGGGGTAACACTTCTCTCTCTTTTGAACATTATAAAAACAAAAATAGATAACACACTCTCTTTTAGTAGTAGTTGTCGCAGTAGTGTTTGTGGCTCTTGTTCTATGCGAGTGAATGAGAGAGAGGTATTAGCGTGTTCCTATAAAGTACAAGATGGTGACACTATTGAACCTCTTAAAAATGTAACTGTTTTGAGAGACTTGGTAGTAGATATGGATAGGGCATATAGCTTTAATGCAAAAGCAAAGGCATGGATGCATTCTCAAGCAGAAAGTATAAGTCTTACTCCAGAGGATGAAAAAATCAATGAGCTTCAGAGTGACTGTATTTTATGTGGTTCTTGTTATAGTGCTTGTCCTGTATATGCAGTCAATGGAGAGTTTTTAGGTCCCTTTTCTCTTACTCGTGTTTGGAAATATGTAAGTGATAAACGTGAAGAGGGCGAACAAGAGAAACTAAATGAGATTCAAGTGAATGGTATTTGGGACTGTACTCTTTGTAATGAGTGTACACTTGTCTGTCCTCAAGGTATATCGAGTAAGGCAGATATAGAAAAATTAAGAATGAAGTCCGCACAGTATGGCTTTATGGATCCAAATTTTGGCTCGTTTGGTGGTGGATTTGGTTTCGATGGAAGTCCAAGTTTTTAACTAACTAACGAGTATGTTATAATAACATTAATAATTTTATAAATAGTTCTAAAGGATTTTACAATGGCAAAAGAACACTCATTTGATATAAGTGCAAAGATAGATATGCAAAACTTTAAAAATGCTATAAATATGGTAGATCGTGAAGTTTCAAATCGTTATGACTTTAAAGGGACTACTTATGAAGTCACTTATAATGAAAAAGCAAGTACTTTAGTACTTATCGCTTCATCAGATAACAAACTCGATGCACTCAAAGATATAGTGATAGCAAAGTTTTTAAAACAGGGACTCTCTTCAAAAGTACTTGATGAGCTTCGAGTAGAAGATTCAAGTGGTGGTAATAGAAAGGTGACTTTTAAAGTAGTAGACTACATCGAGTCTAAAGAAGCAAAAAAAATTACAGCTGATATAAAAAAGATGAAGTTAAAAGTAAATGCACAGATAGAGGGTGATAGTATTCGTGTGAAAGGTGCAAAGCTTGATGATTTACAAAAAGTGATGGCAATGGTTCGTGAGGGTGATTGGGATGCTCCCATAGTTTTTGAGAACATGAGATAAGTTATGAGTATGAAAAAAGTAAGTGTAAGTGATGCGGCTACATTTTTTGGAGTCTCTAAGGAGGCTATTCATAATCGTATTCGCCGTGGATCTTTGGATGTTGCTTTAGAAAATGGCATAAAAATGGTAGTTATTAACACAGATGAGGCAACAAAACAGGTGCGAAAAACTGTTACACGGGCAACGACCCAAGGTGATAAATACTATAAACTCTTAGAAGAACAAAATAAAAAACTTCAAGAGAGAGTTGCACTACTTGAAGCAGAGACTCGACTGCTTCGCGATCAAAAAGAGGCTATGCTTATAGAAGAACGTAAGAAAATAGAGCAGATATATAAAGATCGTGATGAACAGCTAAAAACAGTACTATCTACACTCTCAACACAGTTTATGCTTACACAACAAAAAGAGGAAGAACCTGAACCTCTTGAAGCTGAAATAGAAGAAATTCCTATTGTTTTAGAGGTGAAAAGTAAAGTTCTTTCCCTCAAAAAGTATATGAAAAAGTTAGATATTTCGAAATCTAAACAAGAGAAGATAGAGAAAAAGTTTAAAAAATTACGTAAGAAAGATGAGCGAATTATTGTAGAGGATGGTAAGCTTTTTGTGGATGTTAAAAAATTTAATTATGATGACCTAATTTTATAAAATAAGTAACTCTTTTTTAATAACTTCTGCAACTCTAAATGAGTTTGCATATATGGTCCAAGTGTAGGGAACACTGCCTCCTGTTGGCATAAAAGAAGCATCTGTTACATAGAGATTTTCGAGATCGTGTGCTTTACAGTTTTTATTGAGTACTGAATGCTTAGGATCTTTCCCAAAACGGCAACCTCCTGCAACAAGGTTTGGAGGGGGTGAAGATGATATACTATACTCTATCTCTACGGCTCCCATCTCCTCTAAAACTTCGACAGCTTGTTTTGCTAGGTACTCTCCTACTTCTAAATCATGAGGATGTGAGTTGAGGTTAATAACACCAACTGTAATTCCATATTTATCTTTCTCCTGTGTATCAACTGATACACTACAGTTATCAGTAGGGAGCCAGTCATTAAAGACCTCAAAAGTTAAAAGACGAGAAGTTTTTAAACGTTTTTCTATCTTTTGTGCAAGGGCTTCACCCCAAAGAATATTTCCATTTTCATCATAAAGTTCACGGTTGACACGACTTATAATGTTTTGATGCTCAAAAAGAAAATCAACAGTACCCCCCTTATAGATACGGCATCCATCATTGTAGTCATAGGAATCTTGCAGACTTCTGTTAAAGAAAAGACCTGGCTGCATGAGTGTTTCTCTCTGCTTTTTTGTAAGGTTTTCAAAGATAAATCGACCAGAACCACTTCCTCCTGCTGAGAAAATAAGGTTTTTACCCAACTCTCCACTAGAGTTTGCTAAACCATTTGGAAATACTTTACTCTTAGAGTTAAGAAGTAAACGGGAAGTCTCTATAGCTTGAGCAGCTACAACAAAAATCTTAGCATTTATAATATGAGGAATTTTATGTTTTGTATAGTAGTGTGCTTTTGTAACTTTTCCATTTTTTTCTTCTAGTTTGTAGACAAAGGCATCTGTAATCACCTTTGCACTACACTTTTGTAAAAGAGCTGCTCTAGCACTCCCTTTTGCACCACTCTCACAGCCATAACTACCACAAAAGTTTGAATAAACACACCCTTTTCGATCAAGTGCAGCTTGACTTAGTACAGCACGAGGGGTTGGAATGGGAGTAAACTCTAACTCTTTGCATGCTTTATCAAACCACTCTGTAACACCATTTGTCTCAAGCATTGGGTAGGGAAAATTTGGTGTTGATCGTGGTTCTAAATATTTGTGGGGCACTATTTTTCCACTCACTCCGATGACTCTCTCCACTTTTTCATAGTAGGGTTCAAGTTCTTCGTAGCTGATACACCAGTCGACAACATTTGCTCCCTTTATCTCTCCATAGGCACTTAATAGTTCAAAGTCTTGAGGTTTCATACGGTGAAAGTAGCCACTCATGAGGTTAGAACTTCCTCCAACCATACTTCCATTCCAAAAACTCCAGTTAGCTTTAGCACCATCATAGCGAGTAAAGTTTCCAGAGGCAGAGTACTCATTTATAATATGCTTTTGCTCCCAGAGTGGGGGTGTAAATTTATCACGGCGAGAGACGGCTAGTTCATCTTTAGTGAGATCCTCTTCTTTGTAGTAGGCACCTTTTTCAAGTACAACTACCTTAAAACCAGCATTTGAGAGTTCATATGCTATAGGGGAGCCTCCTGCACCACTTCCTATTATACAGATATCATACATTATAAATACATCCTTTTTGCTCGTGGCTTACCACCTGTAAATGCAAGCCATTCCCATCCTGCTTCATGGTTGTTCCCACCATAAATGGGGTCACCAAGCATCGCTTCAAAAATATAGCGCATCATACTATCTACCCAGTTTTTACCCCACTTTTTTGTTACTATCTCTTGGAGTACCAGTTGGCGTTTCTCATCGGGGAGTTTCGTGTAGTGTTTTTGGTATCTATCGTGGGCTGTTTCATTGAGCCATTTTACACCATTTTTTAAAAACTCTTTATCTTCAGTTGCTATTTTATGGTGTCTATAAATAATGCTAATATAGTTTGAAGTGTTAATACCAAGCTCTTTAGCTTTTGGAAAGAGGTCATCTTGAACGACTTTTATAGTGTCTCTGGAGGTTGTAATTCCGAAAATGCTACAGCCATTAGTAAGAATAACAGCAGAGGAGAGCACCCCTGCTTTTAAAAAGTTTCTTCGGTGTAAAAAGTTTTGCATTATAGACCAAACATTGAGTCAAAAAAAGACTCTTTTTTCTTTGGAATATATTCAGATATTCGTTCATCTATAAAGTCAGGATCACCTTTTTCAAACTCCTCTTGAGAGACCCGTTTTATAGATTTTTGAGCTCTCTCTCTTTTAACAAAGCCATTACTTTTTGAGCGCATCGCTCCGTGTGGAATACACATAATAGACTCCTTTTCTTCATTTGTTATGAAAATTATACTCTAAAAGTGTGTATACTTTGTGTACATAAAGATTTATTTTTCCTTAAAGATGAAAAAATCAAGTGAAAATTTTCCAGCACCTTGTCCTAAAAATATAAAAAGAAAAAGCATATAGTAGAGAGGGATTTCAAAGCCATTTGCTCCTGCACTAAAACCATTGCTAAGGTGAACAGTAGTAATAGCCACTATCATAATGACCATAAGTGGTATGGAAATAAGACGTGTAAATAATCCTAATGTTAAAAGGACTACACCTAGAACCTCTGTAGATGCTGCCATATAAGCATTGAGCGTAGGCAGAGGAATACCTATAGATCCGAACCACTCTGCAACAGCATTTATATCACGCCATTTCATCATAGCTGGTTCATAAAAGCCATATGCTACGGCTAACCTTGCAAAAAATAATCCAAAATCTTTTGTATATGAAGTGAGCTGTGTAAACTCTTTGTATAAATGTAAAATAGACATTGTAAACTCCTTTATTTATCTATGATTGTACTTCTTTTATGTGTAGACTTTGTGCAGAGATAGATGCTTGTATTATTTTGTTTTCTTATGATATACTATTCATTATTAAACACTATTTTTCAATGGTTGTGAAATTTGAACTTGAAAAAAGGCAAAAATATGAAACTAGTAATAGCATTTTTAATGATCGTCTCACTTTTAAACGCGAGTAAGGTAGAGTTAGAAGTTTTAGGTTCTGGTGGACCAGAACTCGATGGAAGAGCAAGCACTTCATATTTAGTATGGATAGATGATAAGGCAAGAATTATTATTGATATGGGAAGTGGTTCTATGCTTTACTTTGAGAAATCTCATGCAAAGATAGAGGATTTAGATCTTGTTGTATTAACGCATTTACATATTGACCATAGTGTTGATCTACCTGCTTTTGTTAAAGCTGGTTATTTCTCTCATAGAAGTGAATCTTTAGATATTATGGCACCTTCAGGGAATGAGCAGTTTCCCTCAGGGAGTCAATTTTTAGAAAATCTTTTTGGTGAAAAAGGGGCTTATAGATATATGAGCGATGTATTAACAAAAAAGAGTGACTCATTTGAGATTATTCCTATAGATGTGAAAGATATAGCTATTGACTCCTATAGAGAGTTTAAAATAAGTGCTATTCGTGTACACCATGGAGTTGTTCCCTCTCTTGCAGTTCGAATTGATGTAGGGGAGAAGAGTATAGTTATTAGTGGAGATACAACGAATAAAAATCATGATTTAGAGCTGCTCTCTATGAATGCAGACTTGTTCGTGGTACACCATGCTATTTCTCAAGATGCACAAGGATATGCAACAGAGTTACATATGAAACCTTCAATGATTGCTACAATAGCACAAAAGGCAGGTGTCAAAAAACTTCTTTTAACCCATAGAATGAAAAGAACGATAGGCAAAGAGAAAGAAACACAAGCGGAGATAGCTAAGTGCTATAAGGGTGAAATTGTTTTTGCTGAAGATAGAATGAAACTGAAGATCTGAGTGTAGTTATGAAGATACTCTTAATGGAAGATGATGCTGTGCTCTCGGATATACTGCTTGATTTTTTAGAAGAGAGTTACTCTGTTTCTTATGCTTTTAACTCTGAAGGTGTGTATAAACAACTAGAGAGTGAGAAGTTTGATCTTTTTATATTTGACATTAATGTAACTGGGAAAAATGGCTTAGAGTTACTCGAAGAGTTACGCTCCTTTAATGAGAGAACTCCTACCATATTTATTACCGCTTATACTGATACAGAGTATCTTAAGAGAGCTTTTTTACTAGGAGCACATGACTACATAAAAAAACCTTTTGAGCTTGAGGAGTTAAAAGCTCGCATAGAGAATACTAAAAGACTTTTCCATATAGAGAGTACAAAGAGTATAGAGATAGCAGAGGGTATCTACTTTTGTCAAGAGCATAAGGAGGTGAGAAAGGATGGTAAGCATTGCTCCCTTGGGGCAAAAGATACACTACTCCTTACATATTTTTTAAATAATTCTACACGTGTTATCTCTAGTGAAGAGTTAATTCAAAATATATGGGACTTCGATACAACCCCAAGTGATGCAACCTTGCGTTCACATATTAGAACTCTCCGAGATATTATAGGAAAAGAGAAAATTAGAACACTTCGTGGGGTGGGATATATTTATGAATAGGATAACAAAAAAATCTTTTTACTCTTTTTTAGCACTCTATCTTATAAGTTCATTTATATTTTTAGCACTCGCTGCATACTGGTTTTTTACTTCTCAGGTCTCTTTGGAGATGAATAATAATTTTTATAGAATGACTCAGGTGGCAGATAGTGTGAGTGCTAAGATAATTCAAGCAGATATGATGCACAAGAGCTATAAACTAGAATCTTTTGCAAATAGTGCAGTAGCACTCTTCGATGAAAATAGAACGATACTTCAAGGAGAACTACCACAAGCAGTAGATTTTGATAAAGATTTTTACATGAAAGATGAAGGATTTACACTTGTCTCTCAACACACTGCTGGACACTTAGGTGTGAAGTATGTAGTTGTTGAGAGTAGTCAGTGTAACCAAAATGTTGCAGTGCTTAAGAACAGGGTTATTTATACTGTTATTTTTACGGCACTTTTTATCATTATTATTTCTGTATTTTTATCATATATGTTTTTAAGACCACTGCGTGATAAGATGCAGGAGATAGAGCAGTTTGTAAAAGATACAACGCATGAGCTCAATACACCTATAACAGCACTGATGATGAGTACCTCTCGTCTTAAAGCAAAAAAAACATATGATGAAAGAGTTGTAAAAAACATAAGTATTAGTACAAAACAGCTCTATGACATCTATGCTTCATTAAGTTTTTTAAGTTTTGATACAAAGAGTGAAGAGGCAATACTCCTTGCCTTTGATGAGGTAGTGCAAGAAGATATCTCCTATATGAGTGAACTTTTAGAGAAAAAAAATATAAAAATAGTGAGAGATATAAAACCTTGTAGTATTATAATTGCACCAACAAAAGCAAAGATGCTTATTAATAACTTACTAACAAATGCTATTAAATATTCTACTCCAAATACAACTATAGAGATAAAACTGAGTCATAAAAGTTTTAGCATAAAAGATGAGGGAATAGGTATATCTCAAGATAAACTTCAAGATATCTTTAAACGCTTTGTACGAGCTAATAGCTATGCCGGTGGTTTTGGTATAGGCTTAAATATAGTCGATAGTATTGTTAAGGAGTATGGTTTTGAGATAAAGATAGACTCTAAACTTGGTGAGGGAACCGAGGTTCGTATTACTCTTTAATTATTTTACGAAGTCTATCGTATTGTGAATCATATCTTGGTTCAAACCCTATGGCTGTTTTTTTTATTTTTTTAAGAGGTGCTATATCTTTCATATTGAGTAAAAAAGTTTTTATTTTTTGTCGTAGTTCTTTATTAAGTGCTTTATTTGCAACTATAAGAAAGCCGGGCATATCTTCACTCACATCTATGATTTGTAAATATTTTGCATATTTATTCGCTACAGATTGTTTAATAGCTCCTGCTGAGAATTTTCCCATTATGACATACTGTGCTACCTTGTCATGACGACCTAAAAAGTTGTACTTTTTGAGCTTTTGCAGTGTATTTGACTTTGTCAACATATACTTTGGTACATAGTAGGAGAGGGTAGAGTTTGGTGATCCAAAAGCAAATGTTTCCCCCTTTAAATCACTATAGTGTAGAAACCTAGATCCTTTTTTTGAGATGATGACACTTCGAAAAGGATCTTTTTTAGAGTTCTTTATACCTGCAAGTATCTCTAATGAATTAGGAGAAATTTCAGAGGCTTTAAGATAAGGAGCTGGACCAATAAGCCCTATATCAAAGCTACCATTGGCAAATTTATTGATAGTATCACTGTAATTATATCCCGTTTGGAAAATAATTTTCATCTGTATCTCTTTTTCAATAGCATTGATGAGGGGTGTGACTTTTTTTTGCATTAAAGATGGTTCTATAGTGGAGATCACCCCAAAACGAAGAGACTCTATAGCAAAAAGATTAAGTACAAAAATAAAAGATAAAAATAAAAGTTTCATAGGACAATCATAAACACTTTTGTGTTAAAATAAGGTAAATTAACAAGGGTTCCTATGAAATACTATATTTTATCATTTCTTATATACGAATTTTTTTCACTTTTTATCGCATATAAAATTTATGAAGAGAGAAAGATAGAATATTCTACAAAGATAGTGCAACAGATGCATAACTCTTTATCCAGTGTTGTTAGTACTTATGAGATGATTTATGATGATTTTTATGCAAGGCAATCTGATGATATAGCGAAGTATGTTGCAGAGGCTAATGGCGCTTCAATAGAGAAAAGAGATGCAATTCGAGAAAAATTACTGAGTAAATATATGAGTTTCTTTAATTATGAAAAACTTAATGCACTCAATGGCTTTCATATAATAGATAAAAATGGATACTCCCTTCTTCGATTTCATAAACCTAGTCAGCATGATGACAAAATAAGTGAAAAAAGATACTCCATACGAAAAATGATAAAAAATGTTGTTTATCAGTCTGGTTCTGAAATAGGAATACTACAAGACTCTTATCGTTTTCAGTATCCTCTTTTTTATGATGGAGAGTATGTTGGTTGTTATGAGTACAGTCTTAATCCAACGGCTTTGATGAATAAAATGATTCATATCTTTGGTGATTCGTATAAAATACTCTTTGAGTATAAAGCAATGAAAAAAATCATTATGCCAAAAGCTTTAAAGCAAAAATATAGTGAGATTGAGATAGGAAAAGAGAGATATTTTATTCGAAAAAAAATAGCTTTGCGAGAGATAAAAGAGGAGAAGTTTTCTACCCTTTCCAAACTGCCTCTTTTAGAAGAGAAAAAAGAGATTGTGTTAGAGTATAAGGATGGAAATCATCTCTCTTCACTACTTATTTCACCTATAAAAGATATAGAGGGCAAATACTTTGCTTGGATGGTTTACGATATAGGTGAGTCAAAAGTACAGCACTTTTATAACTCTTTCTTAATACAACTCCTTATTATAACCCTTTTTGGACTTTTACTTTTTAGCTATATCTTTAAAACTTTACAAAATAGAAAATATATTATTGAGCTTATAGATCTGCAACAAGATATGATTATTGTAAGCGATGGTAAGGATATAGAACAAGCAAATCGCTCTTTTTTAGAGTTTTTTGGGTATAAATCATTGAAAAGTTTTAAAAAAGATCACCAGTGTGTTTGTGATATGTTTTTAGAGAGTGAGGGGTATTTGCAAGCATTGTATAATGATGGACATTGGATTGAGTACTTACAGACACATCCAGAGAGAATTCATAAGGCACAAATTCGTAACCTCAATAAAGAGGTACATGTTTTTGCACTAAGTGTAGAGTATATTCAAAGTTCGAAAAAGTACTTTATTCTTTTTCGAGATATAACCAATGAAGAGAGAAGACGAAGAAAACTTGAAGAGAGAGCAAATTTAGATACTTTGACACAAATATATAATCGTGATCGATTTGAGTACTATTTAAATGAAGAGATAAAAAAGGCAGAAACTTCCGATAATGTTTTTTCTCTTATTATGTTTGATATAGATCACTTTAAAAAAGTTAACGATACTTTTGGACATGATGTTGGGGATATAGTTTTAAAAGAACTCACAAAACTTGTAAGAAGTCAGATACGAAATGCTGATATTTTTGCAAGATGGGGTGGGGAGGAGTTTATGATTATAATCTCTACTGATATGTATACAGCAGAGATATTTGCTGAAAAACTGAGACACTCTTTAGAGATGCATGACTTTGAAAAGGTAAAAAGAGTCACTTGTAGCTTTGGTATAACAGAGTATAGAGAGAGTGATACAAAGGAGAGTATAGTGAAAAGATGTGATACTATGCTCTACTCAGCGAAAGAAGCAGGAAGAAACTGCATTGCAGCAATAAAATGAGAGGGTATGTGTAATATTGCTAACAACATTAGAATTTAATCTCTTTTCTCAAATTGTAGAATATGGGTATAATTTGTATGAGAAGTGGATGAGATTATTCTTCAGATTTTACTAGTGCAAATTAGATATAATAAGAATATTATTGCAGGTTGACATATTTTTTCTAAGAATGAAGTTTTATCGCTATTCTTTCTTAAACTTATTAGATTTTTCAAATCATATAACAGAATCAGAACAAAGGCAAGAAAAAGTGAAATTAAAAGGTTTATCGCTATTCTCGAGTGCAGGTATAGCTGAAACATATTACAGAGATATTGGCATAGATATTATTGTTGCAAATGAGTTGATTCCAAGAAGAGCTAATCTTTATAAAAAATTATATCCAACTGCTCAAATGATTCAAGGGAGTATTTTAGATAATATGGTTAATGTGCAGATTAAGGAAGCACTTCAAGATAAAAAGATAGATATTATTGTTGCTACACCACCATGTCAAGGGGTGAGTCTTGCAGGTAAAAACAAATCACAACAGGCAATGGCAGAAGATGAAAGAAATCATCTTATCTTTAAAGTTATTGAATATATGCATCTTTTGAAGCCAAAGTTTATTTTGATAGAAAATGTACCAAGATATTTACAACTTTTTTTAGTATATAAAAATGAATTTGTAACTATTGAAGAGATCTTAAAACGAGAGTTTTCGGATGAATATAATATTGATATTGAGGTTTTAGATGCATCAGAATTTGGTGTACCTCAAAAAAGAAAAAGAGCTTTTATTAAACTTTATAAAAAAGAGTTGTCTTGGGAATCTCCTAAAAAATGCAAAGAGATATTATCACTTCGTGATGCTATTGGACATCTTCCGAGTTTAGAATCAGGAGAATCATCTAGTATAGCATGGCATTATGCTAGAAAACATACTCCAAACAATATTTTATGGATGAAACACACTCCTACAAATAAGTCTGCTTTTGAAAATAAAATTCATTATCCTCAAAAGAGTAATGGAGAGAAAGTAAAAGCTTTTAAAACAACTTATGCTCGTATGCAGTGGGATCAGCCTGCCCCTACTATTACAATGAGAAATGATTGTATCGCTTCACAAAGAAATGTTCATCCTGGAAATATCCAAGAAGATGGAACATACTCAGATGCAAGAGTTTTAACACCTTTGGAGTTAATGATTTTAACCTCTTTACCTACTAACTGGAACATACCAGATGATACATCAGAGATCTTAATAAGACAGGTTTTAGGTGAGTGTGTACCTCCTCTTTTAATTAAAAAAGTATTAGAACCAATTTTAAAAAATGAAGAGATATAAGATGAAAGGTATCTCTCTGTTCTCAAGTGCAGGAATTGCAGAAACATATTACAATGAACTTGATATAGATATTGTTTTAGCAAATGAGTTACTTGAAAAGAGAGTAAAACTCTATAAACATTTTTATCCAGACACAGAAGTAATATGTGGTGATATACAAGATAAAGAGATAAAAAAAAGAATATTAACTGCTATAGATAGTGATATAGAATTACTTGTTGCAACCCCTCCTTGCCAAGGTTTAAGTAGTATTGGAAAAAATAAAACTCAAGAAGCTTTTGTAAGTGATAAAAGAAATTTTTTAATTTTTGATGTTTTTGAGATTATTGATGCTTCTAATTTTAATTATATTTTAATAGAGAATGTTCCTCGATTTTTAAAAATGTATTTTCCTTATGAGGGTGAAATTTTACTTTTAGAGGAAATTATAAAATTAAAATATAATGATAAATATACTATTGAAATAGATGTTTTAAACGCTTCTGAGTATGGTGTTTCCCAGTCGAGACCCCGAGCAATTATAAGGCTTTATAAAAAAGGTTTACGATGGAACTTACCAAATAAAGAACCAAAGATAACACTAGAAGAGGCTATTGGGCATTTACCTAGTTTAGAAGCAGATGAAGGCTCAGAGATAAAGTGGCATTTTTCAAAAAAACATAACAAAAGAGATATCTTAGCTATGAAACATACACCTGCTGGTAAAAGTGCTATTAAAAATGAATTTTATTATCCAAAAAAAGAGAATGGTGAGAGAATTAAAGGTTTTCATAACACATATAAAAGAATGTCTTGGGATGAACCCGCACATGCTAGAACTACAAATAGTGGAAATATTGGTTCACATAATAATGTTCACCCTGGAAGATTGCAAGCAGATGGGACATATTCAGATGCAAGAGTCCTCACAATACTAGAAACTTTAATTGTCTCATCTTTACCAGAAGATTGGGATATCCCAGAGTGGGCAACAGATAATTTCATTAGAACAGTTATTGGCGAAGCGATACCTCCTCTAATGTCAAAGAAAATCTTGCAAGGAATTGAATATGAGTCATAAGTGGATAATCTCAAGACATACAAAAGATATAGACAGTTTACTTGAAGTGGCACTTCTTATTAAAAAAAATCAAAATACTATTACAACAAGTGATAAAGATGAAATTTTAAAAGATTTAGAGCAAGTAGGTATTTATACTCCTCGATTTAATGGGAAAAAACAATCAACATTAGACTCTAAAATAAATCAATTAGCCTTTTATATGTTTGGCTATAAAGCCAAAATTAATGGAGAAAATAGATTTCTTTTCTCTCCATTAGGGAACCTTTTATTAAAATATAAAGATAATACACTTAAAAAAAGTAAAATATTTTTAACGATGTTATGGGGATTACAATTTCACCATCCACATAGTCAAACAGATCAGAAATTTCAACTCTATCCATTTAGATTACTCTTTACTTTAATGAATGAAAAAAGATTAGAAAAAAAACTTTTTGTAAGTGAAATTTCCTATTTAGTGATGTTTGAGACAAGAATGAGTTCTAGTTCTTATGAGTTACTTGTTGAAAAGATACTTGTATTTAGGGAAAAAACAAAAGAGGAAATCGCTGATATATTTCAGAATGATGATACAACAGATCTTGTAAATGCTGTGTATGAGTGTGATTATTATTTAAAAGTGATACTGGAATATTTTAGCTTAATAGTCTCTTCTGAAGGAGAATTAATAACTAAGCTATATCAGGGAAGTAGTACAACTAGAAAATTGAATGATACTTTTTGCTCTTTAAATCCTGAAATTATAGATTATTTAGCTATTTTAGAGCAAAATTTCTCATTTAAAGATTTACCTCTCTCTTTTACAGAGAGTAAGCACAAATTAGATGTAGTTAAAGAGATTTATAATTTTTATCCTCATTTTCTTTTAGAAGAGATAGAGGAAGAGAGAGATTATGCTATTTTGCAATTACCAAAATTAATAGATGAATACTCTAAAAATAGAGATAATAAAAATGCTTATAATTTTGAGGATGTTTTAGAAAAAGGCTTTAATACATTTATAAATGTCGATGCTAAAAAAATAGCAGGTTCAGGAAATACAGATATAGAGTGTATATATCTTGAAGATGAAACAGTTTTTGCTGTAGAAGCAAAATCTACAAAGAACAAACTTTCTCTTATAAATAGTGGTAGATTGGAAGATCATCGTAGTAAAATAGGAGCAAGATATACTATTGTTATTACACCAAGATATGTTCCTGCTGTTTTAAAAGATATTAAAAATACAAATAATGTCATTATAACAGCAAGTACTTTTTCAGAATATTTGTATAACTCTATTTTAAAAGATGAAAGAAATATTAATTATGAAGAAATAAACAGTATAGTCTTAGATAATTTAGGTTCTGATATTAGCAAGAAAATTTCAAATATAACATTACAAAAATTTGCTATTTCTAATAATACAATTTTATAAAAATATTTATTATTTTAGGGAAAAAATCTTATGATACAACTACAAAATATTACAAAAAACTTTGCTTCTCAAGAGCTATTTAATAACTTAAATCTTAAGCTAAATGCAGGAAATAGAACAGGTTTAGTGGGGAGAAATGGGAGTGGGAAGTCTACTCTTTTTAAACTTATTTTAGGTGAAGAGAGTGCTGATAGTGGGGAAGTCATTATTCCTAAAAACTATAAGATAGGTACTCTTAAACAACATCTTACATTTTCTGAAACTACTTTAAGAGAGGAAGCGGCACTCGCACTTGAAGAGGAGATGAAGTATGATGTTTATCGTGTGGAGAAGATTCTTTTTGGACTTGGATTTACACAGGAAGATTTAGAAAAAGATCCTCTCTCCTTTTCAGGTGGGTATCAGATACGTATAAATCTTGCAAAGCTTCTTGTTACTGAGCCTAACTTACTACTTCTTGATGAGCCTACCAACTACCTTGATATTGTCTCACTTCGATGGCTTAAAAACTTTCTTCGTGCATTTGATGGAGAGCTTATACTCATTACTCACAACCGTGACTTTATGGATAGTGTTTGTACGCATACGATGGGACTTGTTCGTAAAAAGATAGAGATAATTGCTGGAAATACACATAAGTTTTATGAGCAACTTGCCTCAAATGATGAACTCTATGCAAAACATAAAATAGCACAAGATAAAAAAGTAAAAGAGCTCGAAGAGTTTATCGCTAAAAATAAGGCTCGTGCTTCAACAGCTGCACTTGCACAGTCAAAGGTAAAACAGCTTGAGAAGATGGAGCGACTTGATGACTTGGCGTTTGATAATACTCTGGCATTTGATTTTAACTTCAAGGAGACCCCCGCAAAACTTATGTTAGAAGTTGAAAACTTAGCATTTGGATACAGTCCTGAAAATTTACTTTTTAAAGATATAAATTTTAGTATTAAACGTGGAGAGTGTATAGGGATTATAGGAAAAAATGGAAAGGGTAAATCTACTCTTTTAAATACTTTAGCTGGAGAGTTAAAACAGATAGAGGGTAATGTGAGTTCTCATCCCTCCGTAGCATTTGCACACTTTGGTCAGACAAATATAGCAAGACTGCATCCTAGTGCTACAGTTACAGATGAGATACACTCAGCAAATACTAAACTAAGCACACAGCTTATACGAAGTATAGCAGGAGCTATGATGTTTAGTGGAGATAGTGCTGACAAAAAAGTTTCACTGCTTTCAGGGGGAGAGAAGTCTCGTGTTATGCTTGGTCAAATCTTAGCACGAGAAGTGAATTTACTCTTTCTTGATGAGCCTACCAATCACCTCGATATGGAGTCTATTGAAGCACTGACAGAAGCTATACAAAACTTCGATGGAGCCGTGATAATAGTGACTCACTCCGAAGAGATGCTCCGTCGTGTTTGTGATAGACTTATTATCTTTGCTAAGGATGGTGCTGAGTACTTTGATGGTGGATATGATGACTTTCTTGCTAAAGTTGGTTGGGAAGAAGATGAAGTTGAAGTAAAAGAGAAAGTAGCTCCTAAATCAACTTCAAAAGAGAATAAAAAACTTCGTGCAGAGCTTGTAAGAGAACGAAATAAACTTACATCCCCTCTAAAGAAAAAAGTAGAAAAGTTAGAGAATAAGATTATGGAAGTGGAAGAGTCTTTAAGTGAGCATCATGAAGCACTTATAGAAGCTTCAAATGCAGGAGATAGTGTACGTTTAATGGAACTTTCAAAAACTGTGAGTGCGCAAGAGATGGAAGTTGAAGAGCTATTTGAATCGCTTGAAGTAGAGCAGACAGAGTTAGATGAAACTACACTCCTCTATGAAAAGAAAATAGAAGCATTAATTTGAGAGATATGTTAGAAAAAATATGATAAGATGACTACATATTTTATGATGAAGAGGTAAGATGCAAAAAAAGAGTCTTAAGAGTATTACTTTAACACGTTTAGTGCAGGTATTTCTTTTAGCTATTATAACTATTATTATCGTTATGTTTTTAGCTTATAAGGAGTTCTTTAAGTATACTGTTGAGAGTAAAGCATTAGAGATTTCAACGGTTGTTAAAGCTGGACTTACTTCTCATATGAAAGCGGGAGTTATGCAGAAGCGTGACTACTTCTTAAGAGAGATAAAAAATATAAAAAATATAAATTCTATACATATTGTCCGCTCTCCTCTTTTAGAAAAACAGTTTGGAATTTCTAGTTTTGAAATAGATAAAAATTTTAAACCGCTTAAAAATTTAGTAACACTTGATAAAGCTTATTTTGAGTGGAATACTAAAGAGGGGATTGTGGATGCAATTATTCCTTATAAAGCGAGTTCTCAGGGAGAGTTAAACTGTTTAGAGTGCCATAATGTAAAAGATGGAGACACCTTAGGTGCACTAGAGATTGAGATGGATATAACATCCTATCAAGCACTTATAACAGAGTATAGTTATCTTTTTGTTGGGATGTTACTCTTTTTTGCACTCTTAATTATGCTCAATTTATTTAATTTTATAGAGAAGTATATCTCTAAGCCTTTACGAAATATTGTTCGTGATGGGGAAGAGGCATATAATAAAAATATTGAAATAGATACAAAAAATTATAAGCTAAAAGAGTTAGAGTGTCTTGCGAAAAATCTTAATAATTTTAATAAAGATGTTCTCTTAAAAGAGCGAGAACTTCAGCTTAAAAATAGGGAGCTTAAAGAGTTAAACATAGAGATAGAGTCAACACTTAAAGAGACTATGATGGCGATGGGACAGGTAGAAGAGATACGCTCTAGTGATACAAAGAACCATACGAAAAGAGTGGCAATACTGAGTGCTCTTATAGCTAAAGAGTATGGCTTAAGTAGTGAGGAGGTAGCACTTATAGAACTTACTGCACCCCTACATGATATAGGTAAAGTTGGTATAAGCGATGATATTTTACTTAAGCCTGCAAAACTGACTGAAGATGAGTATGAACGGATGAAAGATCATGCTATTCTCGGTTACAATGTTCTCAAACACTCAGGACGAGAAGTTCTAAAGAGTGCTGCTCAAATAGCACATTACCATCATGAAAAATGGGATGGTTCGGGGTATCCTGAAGGCTTAAAAGGTGAAGAGATTCCTCTTTTTGCTCGTATAGTTGCAATAGTAGATGTTTTAGATGCTTTGCTTTGTAAGCGAATATATAAAGATGCTTGGAGTACACGAGATGTTTATGAGCATATGCAAAACCAAAGGGGTGAGCACTTTGATCCTCGTTTAGTAGAGATAGTACTTGAGAATTTTGAGAGTTATGTAAAAATAGTTGAGGATATGTCTGTTACAGAGGGGTAATACTTGGCTGAAAAGCTTTTGTACTCAGTAAAACATTTTCTCCTACTTTAAGATGTTTTACTTCTGTTTGACTCACTACAACTTCTACAATCTGCTGTCCAATAGCTACAATAGCTATGAAGATAACATCTACTTTTTTTAGTTCTAAAAGCTCCCCTTTAAATGAAAACTTTTGACTTCCCTGTGTACGAAGGAGAATCTCTTTTGTCTTTCCATCCTCTTTAATCTTTCCATTCTCTAGGACAATGACTCGTGAGGCAAGTTTATAAATTTCACTTGGATCGTGGCTTACCATAATAGTGGTAGTATGAAACTCTTTATGGAGTGTAAGTATCTCTTGTTGGAGTTTTTCTCGCATAGTTGGGTTGAGAGCGGAGAGAGGTTCATCTAAAAGAAGTAGAGTAGGTCTTTGCATCATGGCACGGCAGAGACTTACTCTCTGTTTTTGTCCACCGCTTAGAGTGTTTGGATATCTGTTTTGAAGTTGGCTGAGTTCGGTTATTTCTAAGAGCCGTTTTGCAAGGGCTTTATCTTTTGCTACAAAGAGAAGGTTTTGAAGAATAGTCATATTTTCAAAGAGTGCATACTCTTGAAAAACAAAGCCTATGCGACGTTTTTGTGGGGGAAGGGCATTGGCACCATCTAGCCACTTCTCTTGGTTGACATCTATACTCCCTTCTGCTTTTTCTAGACCAGCGAGTATACGAAGGAGTGTTGTTTTTCCACTACCACTCTCTCCACTAAGTGCTACAAACTCACCTTTTTTTACACTAAATGCTAAATCTAATGGCATAACTCCATGTGCACCATGCAACTCTTTTTTTATATCTATATTTATCATCTATTGAGTCCAAATTTTCTATTGTGTTTGGCATTAAATATATAAACACTTAGAAGTACTACAAAACTAAGGGTTATCATAAAGAGACTGTAGATATGTGCCATCTTGTAGTCCATAATCTCTACCATCTCATAGATAGCAACCGAAGCAACCTTTGTTTCGCCCTCGATGCTTCCCCCTACCATGAGAACAACACCAAACTCTCCAACAGTATGTGCAAAGGTGATAATAATTGCAGTAAGAAGCGCTGGTTTTATATTTGGGAGTGCTACTTGAAAGATGGTTTGCATCTTACTTTTTCCTGCAAGATAACTTGCTTCTAGCATATTTTTGTTGAGTGACTCGAAACCACTTTGGAGGGGTTGTACCATAAAAGGGAGAGAGTAAAAACATGAAGCGATAACAAGCCCTGTAAAACTAAAAACAAGTTGTACATTAAAATACTCTTCAAAAAATGCTCCAATTGGAGAGTTGTACGAGAGTGCCCAGAGTATGTAAAAACCTAAAACTGAGGGAGGTAAGACGATAGGTAGTGCCGTAAGGGCTTCTATAAAAGGTTTTGTTTTGGAGTTCGTTTGGGAGAGAAACCAAGCAAGAGGTAGGGCTACAACAAAGAGTATAAGGGATGTTATCGCTGCGAGTTTAAAGGAGAGTATAAAAGGGGTAAAGTCCATTATAGAAGCCTCTCTAAAGCTAAATCACTAGACTTAATAAGTGCAGTAACATGCTCTCCCACTTTAAGGTGCATTCTCTTTTTTGAGTCTGTAGTAATGAGTGACTCCAATGTCTCTCCAAAAAAATCCACCTCTATAGAACTCAGTAAAATACCCTCATCTATAGCTAATATGGTAACAGGAAGCTGATTTGAGTAGCTAAGAAGTGCAGCAGTACCTTTTGCTAGTGCAATGTTGCTAGCTTTTACACTTAAAGAAACTTTTGAGCCTATTTTCAGTGTTCTGTTAAGTTCTAAGCTCATCATTTTTAGGCACTCTGTTTGAGCAGAAAAAGTGATAATATTAAGATCTGCAACACTCTGTATATTTTTTATCTCTGCACTTATGGTATTCATTCTTTAATATATCCATATTTTTGAAAAATTTCTTTTGCCACTTTAGTAAGTATAAAATTATAAAAGGCTCTATACTCCGGAGAATTTTTACTTCTTTTGAGTAAAACTATACCTTGTTTTATAGGAGTATAGAGAGTTCTATCTACATCTATCCAGTTTTTCCCTTCTTGATAGTGTCGCATTTGGGGTGTAAAGAGAGCTGATTTTGCGATTATTCCGATGTCAGCAGCACTTACACTATATGTTAGAGTCTGTGAGATAGACTCTCCATAAACAAATTTTCTTTGTAGTTTTCTTTGCAGTTTTGCATTTTGTAAAGCTTCAAATGCAGCTTTTCCATAGGGTGCCGTTTTTGGATTTGCTATAGCAATTCTTTTTACTTGATCACTCTCTAAGAGGGATAAACCTTGAGAGAAATTGTAGTTTTTTATACTAAAAAGTACAAGGGCACCTTGTGTATAAAGTTTTGGTTTTGTAAGTGTGAGTTTTTTCTTATAAAGCTTTTTTGGAAAATTCATATCTGCTGACATAAAAAGACCATAGGGTGCACCATGTATTATTTGAGTAGTGAGTTTTCCACTACTACCAAGTGTGACTCGTACCTCTGTTTGGGGGTGTTCTTTCTCAAATATATCTACAAGATTCTCTATAGCATAGCTGAGATTTGAAGCAACTGCTATGTTAATAGAGTTTGCATGCAGATAAGAAAGAGCAAGGAAGAGAGTAAATGCAAATTTTTTCATAATATGCCTAGAAGAGGTAGTTAAACTCTAAACGAGAGTCAAGGTAGTTAGCTGTTTCTTCGCCTGTAAAATCTCTATATCCTAAACGCACTCTATACTGAATATTTTTATATGAGGGTATATTTTGAACTAAACCAACGTAGTAGTACATACTATCTTCAAAAATTGCTTTTGCCTCGTCTGAATCAACATAAAGTACCGATGCTTGAATAAATGGTTTGGTATAGATACCTGTTTTATTTGCCCCTTTTACAAGTTCAAGACGATAAGACTTTGTGTTTGCTCTCCAGTTATAAATACCCATAGAACGAGTATATCCAGCAGTTGGGAAACCTCTCCATGGAGTTACGAGATCTGCTTCATCAAGTATGTGTGAATATGCTAGGTTAAGTCGGTAATCACTAAACTTTGTAACTATTTTTGCAGCAATCATTTTTGCATCTAATGAATTTGGATTATCATATCCATTTGGATCTAACAGTGTTGCATTACCACGTAGTGATGCCCCCGCAACTGCTCCAGCACCGTTGTCAAACTGCTGAATATATCGAATAGCAGGGGTAATGCTAAAAGCATTAAATGCAATTTTGTAGTTTACTTCACCCATTACTTGTGAGAGTAGCTCGGGGACGAGATAAGATGAGAAATTTATTGTAAGATTTTTTATAGATCTGTTTGTTGCATCTAGAACAATAAGTGGTGCATCCGTAGCTTTTCCTGCTGCTTTTAAATTTGTATAGGAGAGACCTTTGTGCATTGCACTATCATCATTTCCTGTCCATGTTGAAAAATTATCAGCATCGGAGTCATCATACATTAGTACAGAGTGGGCATCCTCATGATCACGCAGTTTTTGTTTTGCAAGATAGGCAAGTGTTACTTTTGAAGCAGCAATATCTTTTGAACTAAGTACAAGACCATCAAAAGAGTTTGGAATCATTTTTGTGTCATTACTTTTTGTGTAGAAAGTTTCAACAAGCTGACGCCCTAGAGTAAGGTTTGTTTTTGAGTACTTATAGTTTATATTTGCTTGAGCAAATGCAAAGAGAGATTGTGACCCTGTAGTTGCATATTTATATCTGCTTAATGTATCTTTAGCAGGTTTAAGATGCGAAACACTATCTAAATCATTCTCATCAAAAAAGGATTGAGACCCATAAAGTCCTAGTGTAAAATCAAAGCCATTATAAGAAGCTGAATCAAATACAAAGCTAGCACCAACTGCTCCAACTAACTGCGTTTCATGGCCACTATCATCATGGTCATAAGCAAAGTAGAAGTTGTTGTTACGAAGACGACCGTAAAACTCTCCCTCTTGAAACATTTTACGAAAACTCTCTACACTCTTTTGTGCTCTATTGTGTACAATAGTTCCATTTGTCTTTACAGCAGACTTTACAAGAGTATTCTCTTCTGTAGATACGACATCAGTTGCAAAAGAGAGAGAACTTCCAAGTGTAAAAGAGAGAGAAAAAATGAGTTTTGTTTTTTGAGTCATTATATTGCCTTAAAAATAGTATATATATTTAAGTAATTAGTATAGTGAAAGTTTTATAAAAGTAGCTTGATATTACACTTTAAATAGAATAAAATTCAATAAAATAGCAATGCTTATAAAAAGCTGAATTTAAGCAGGTATTAATTAAAATATCCTTAAATTCAGCTATTTATAAGCTTTAGAAGCTATAATTTCATCACTTAAATCAAGCGTTCGCGTTTGCATTATAAAATTTAACTAGAAAAAGGTTCAAAATGAAATTTACTAAAATTGCATCTGCTGAACAAATTGATCAAAAATGGATTTTGATTGATGCTGAAGGAAAAACTTTTGGTCGTATGATGACTGAAGTAGCTACTCTTCTTCGTGGTAAGAACAAAGTTTGTTATACGCCAAATATTGACTGTGGTGACTATGTTGTAATCATTAATGCTTCTAAAGCTAAGTTCAACGGACTTGGTAAAATAGCTAACAAAGAGTACTTCTCTCACTCAGGTTACTTCGGTTCAACTAAAAGTGTTAAAATGACTGAGCTTTTAGAGAAAAACCCAGAAAAACTTTACAAGTTATCTGCTCGTGGTATGCTTCCTAAAACTAAGCTTGGTGCTAAAATGATTAAAAAATTAAAAATTTATGCAGGTGCTGAACACCCTCACACTGCACAATTAGCTAAGTAAGGATTACCAGATGGCAAAAACAATTTATGCAACAGGACGTCGTAAAGCGTCAATCGCAAAAGTATGGTTAACTCCAGGTACAGGTAAAATCACTATCAATGGTCTTTCATTAGATGCATGGTTAGGTGGACTTGAAGCGAAAAAACTTCGTGTTAAACAACCACTTGCAGTATCTAAACTTTCTGAATCAGTTGACATCGTTGCTACTACTTTAGGTGGTGGTTTTGGTGGTCAAGCTGATGCACTTCGTCACGGAATTTCTCGTGCACTTGTTACTTTTAATCCTGAGGTTAAAGCTGTGCTTAAACCAGAAGGTATGATGACTCGTGATTCACGTGTTGTTGAACGTAAGAAACCAGGTAAGAGAAAAGCTCGTCGTTCTCGCCAGTTCTCAAAACGTTAATCACTCGATTTTCGTTCTTTTATCAAGACTTTTGTCTTGGTAAAATCTACTTTTTTAAAACTTCCTTTTTATATCATAATCTTAAAATATATATTAAATCTTTGCATAAACTAATGTGTGATGTATTACATGAGAGTGAGTTTAAAGTTACATATCTGATGAGGTTATGTAAGAGGTTAGAGATGTAAAAAAGTTTTAAGACTTTTTTACATACATGGAATACGAGGAATTTTTCCTAGTTTAGAGTTTTTACAGTAGACACCCCAACCTTTTTTAAGCCAGTGACCAATAATAGGCATAGGGAACATAAAGGCACGCTTTTCATCTCGGTAAACAAATGCCGCTCCATCACCACTATCCATCACACATAAAATGTTGAGATGAGAGTTATAACCTTTAAAGTCATAAGAGTGGTTATCTCTTTCATTAATGTTGTGTGCAACATTTTTTGCCATAACTTCTGCAATATGTCCCTGTTTTGCTCTCCAGTCATACCCCTCAAGTGCAGCTATGTCACCAATAGCATAAGTATTACTTCTACTCTCATCTTCATTAAGCACATTTGAATAATCATCAGTTTTGATAAAACCAGCTTCATTTGTAGGAATATCTGAGTTTACTATCACCTCATGACCTGCTCCTGCTGGAATGAACATTACAAAATCTGCTTCTAGTTTAATATTATCTTCAAACTCTACCCCATCTGGAGTAAATGCAGTTATTTTTTTGCCAAACTGTTTTTTAATATCGAGCTTATTAAAGAACATATCCATCATTTTAAGTGCTTGAGGACCCATACGTTTCCCCGGTTCTGCCATCGGTGCGAAAAATGTAAGTTCAAACTTATCGCGTATGCCTTTTTTCTTTAGGAGGTTATGTACATTAAAAAGTAATTCAAATCCTGGACCACCACGAACAGCAGAGCTATCTTTAGGGTTGCCACCAAATCCCATAGCTATTTTACCGCTTCCCTTAAGTATAAGTCTGTCTATTTCATCACGAATACTAAGTGATTGTTCTGGTGCACCGCAGATAGAGAGAGTATGTTGGAGACCTTTATGCTGCATTTTTGCTGCACCCATAGCGACTATAAGGTAATCATAATCATCTATAATTTTGCCACTTTGTAATCTGACAAAGTTCTCTTTAGCACTTATTTGTGCAACTGAATCAATTATGAGTTTAAAGTCATGTGCCCCTTGAATACGAAGCAAATCAACACAAACATCTTCAAACTCACTCTCTCTAGTTGGTACCCAAATAGAGGTAGGATAGATATAAAAGTAATCTCTATTACTCACAAGGGTAACATCGTAGTTCATTTTTTTGAGATGTATTGCTGCATCGACTCCAGCAAATCCACCACCAAGTACAAGTATCTTTTTCATAATCTGTCCTAATAATATTTATAAGTAAAGTATTATATAGTAAAATGGATGAGATTAATATTAAATAAAAAAATGTGTTATTATTACAAAAAAATTTAAGGATAAGAATGAGACTTTTTATATCTTTTATTCTCTTGGTTACATACCTTGAAGCTATTATAACTATAAAACCTGTAGTTATCGGAGAAAAGGCTGGATTTAGTGGAAATGTTGAGGGGAGTTTTCAAACGAAACGAGGAAATACAGAAAAAGATGAGTATAGACTTGGTGTAAAAGCACAGTATGATAACAACCAAAGTTATGTTACTTTTATAGACTTAATAGGTGTATATGGTGAGGCTTCTGGAGAGAGAAATACAAACAAAACATATTTGCATACGAGATTTATTCACACACTCCAAGGTGCATTAAACTATGAACTTTTTTTTCAGTCGGAGACAAATGAGTTTACAAGTGTAGATAAACGAAGAGTTGTTGGTGCTGGAGTTCGATACCATTTTATGGATAGTAACTGGGGAAATCTTTTTTTTGGTCTAGGGACTTACTATGAAAATATCTCTTACACGACAGAGTTTGATTCAGATGAGAATAATATACGAATAAATGCATATCTGGCATACTCAAAAGATTTTTCTCCAACAGTGAGCCTCTCTTATGTTGGATACTACCAGCCAAAAGTAGATAAAATAAATGATTATATTATGTCAAATGCAATGTCATTAAAAGTTTCTATATATAAACAGCTAAGTTTAAAGTTCAAACTTTTTTATGATGTAGACTCGACCCCCGCAAAAGGAAGAGAAAAAATAGACTTTACACAGGTGAGTTCATTTAGTTATGATTTTTAGTTTTTACCAAGTGTAGCCAGCATTAAATTTAAGGTTTTTCGTATTACTATCCCATGTCTCTAAATCTGATGAGTAGCTTAGGCTTAGAAAAAAGGATTCATAGTGGCTGTTTAAAGTTATATTAACTGAGTTAAAGTCCCGAGTCGTTGTATCTAGTTCTTCGTCATAGTCATACACTTTTGCATAACTATAGGAGAAACCCATATTAATATACTCTTTAAAGAGATTACGATAAACACCAACATAACCACTATAACCATAGTCTCCAGTATTAAACTCATAGGCTTGTACAATTCTTCTCGAAGTGTAATTACCGTAGAGTGAAAATTTCATTGTAAAATCATAGGGTAAGTATTGGAGTCTATAAAGGGATAGATAAAGTTTATTGAAATTTGCAGAAAGATTTTTTCCATACTTAAGAGGTGATTGTTTTGCAATATCTTCAAAACTGACATTATGATCATCTGTTTGAGTGAGGTTATATGTTTTTCTATCTATATCTTCTTGTGTCATGGAGTTTAAAAAGTTTGGTATTGCTTGTGAAAATTTAAGTGAAAATGTATTTGAGCCTTTTGCTGCATCATAGAGGATCATTTTAGCACCAATAGTTACAACACTTGTTACATCAAGGCTATCTACCAGTGTATCTCCTGTTTTATTTTCAAGTGTGCGAGAAGATAGATGTTTATTATCAAATGCTGCACTTAACCAAACAGAAGTACGACGATTTATGAAGAAAGGTTGCTCATACATGATGTTAAACTGGGAACTTCCTCCATCATAAAAAACTGTATCGCTTCCAACTTTGTCAGGATCTAGTTGATAGTTAATCATACTACCACCCCACAACATTCTTGCCCCATTTGTGCCTATAGGGTGTCTATAGTAAAGTG
>CAZMBK010000007.1:0-29119 GCA_964564315.1 uncultured Sulfurimonas sp. | reverse complement strand
AATGAATTTAATGTTGAGTTTATTAGCCCAAACTCAAATTGGGCAGGTGTACATGAGACAAATGCTACAACAGAGACAAATGCAACGAATAGGACAAATAGGAGAACTATGTGGTAAGAAGAGTTGCATTTACACTTATTGAGCTAATTTTTGCTATTGTTATTATTGCAATAACAGTTATCTCTCTACCTATGATGAATCAAGCAGTTTCAAAGGGTATAGATGGAAATCTTGTTCAGGAAGTTATTTTTGCGGCTAGCACAAAACTAAATGAAGCACTTGCATCAAGTTGGGATGAAAGCTCTAGTGAACCGTTGATGACAAATAGCTATGCAAGAGTCATAGACACTGATGGCACATGTGACACAAATAGACAAAGGGGAGGGCATATAAACCAACCCCTACACAGACGATGTTTAGATAGTGCTATGACAGGTGTATCTAGTAGTAATTCTAATGATGCTATAGATGCACTTGAAGATATGGTTAGAACGGATGAAAAAATCTTCATTAATGCTCCAACGGGAACAGCATCAGGATATAAAGATGTTTATACTTACTCTCTTAGCGTTTCACCCTCTGCTACATTTGGTACTATATCTGGTCCAGATATTAAAGAAATTACCATAAGTATAAAAGATTCTGTACCTAACACGATTGTAAAACTCAAAACATATAGTTGTAATATTGGTGAAGTTGATTACTATAGTAGAAGTTACTAATGAAAAAACATTCAGCTTTTACTATGATAGAACTTGTTTTTGTTATTGTTGTTATGGGAATTATAGGAAAATTTGGTGTCGAGTTTTTAATACAAGCATATAGGAGTTTTATTTTCTCAAATGTCAATAACCATCTTCAAGAAGAGAGTGCATTTAGTGTGGAGTTTTTATCTTCGCGTTTACAGTACAGAATAAAAGATTCTGTGATAGCTAGAGAGAGTATTGGTGGTTCCTATGATGCCATTGGAGATGTAAATACAAGTAAAAAATATTATGTATTAGAGTGGATACAGAGCAATAGTGAAGGCTTTCGAGGAGATACAAAACCGTACTGGAGCGGTATAGCAGATTTAGATGCTGGAAGTGCTTCTAAAGTTGTTTCACCAGCAAGCGATACTGCTGCACTTGAGACTCAAATAGATACACTTTCATACTTTAAATCTAGTGTAAATAGTGCGGCACTTTATTTTATCGGTTCAAGCAATGATATAGATGCTTATGGTTGGGAGAGCAATACTACACATACAGATCAAACAGGAGTGATGCACCCTATTAAAAGAGATACTACATCTGCTGATGCTTTTATACCTAGAAAAGGCAATGGTTCTCAAGATACTGTAAATTTTCCAAGTACAGTAAATATTTATGAGTATTATAAACTTTCATGGACAGCGAATGCAGTAGTACTTGAAAACTTTAGTGATGATACTAAAATGGGAGATCTCTACTTCTACTATAATTATCAACCATGGGATAATATAAATATTGTTAACTACACAATGGATAATGATATTCAAAAAGTCTTACTTATGAAAAATGTAAGTACTTTTAAATTTTTAGCTGTAGGTTCCATTTTAAAGATACAAATTTGTACTAAAAGTACTTTAATTAAAGAAATTAATAATGAGAAAGGTTACTCTTTATGCAAAGAAAAAACAATATTTTAAATTCTCATAAATCATCTAAAAATGGTATAGCTATGATTATGGCAATAATGGTTATTGTCATTCTTGGGACAATTATGGCTCTTTCTGTTTCAATGACTGCCGTCACTACCAAAAGTACAAATGACCTGTATCTTTATGAACAGACCATACTCCTCTCTAAAAGTGCGACTGAGTATGCTCTTTTAAAAATTGCAAAAGAGAACAACAGTTCCGCTCCTTGTAGCTACACAGGCAGTAACTTTAAGTATGATGTTATTTATGACATCAATATTTCAGTAAAGTATATATATACAGTAGGCGTTTGTAGTTCGCAGTATGCCACTGTATCAACACCAGAACAGAATGGTTCAGTACTCATTGATGTCTCAGTAAGTGTGAATGATGGTAATGTTGTAGGGGAACCTATTCGTTACTTTAGAAGAACATTGCAAAAACTGTAACTTTATTATTTTTGTAAACGATTTAATGCTATAATTTATCTGATTTAAAAAAAAGGATATATTATGAATATTTCATTAACTGGAAGACAACTAGAACTCACAGATGCTATTAAAGCACATATGACAACATCTATTGAAACTTTAAGCAAATTTAACTTAGAAATTATTTCTGTCAATGTGGTGGCTTCAACACAAACAAAAAAAGGCAAAGAGCACTCTGTAGTGGAGTTTGTTATTAATCTTGCTCATAAAAATTCAATAATTATTAAACAGAATGATGGTGATCTTTATGCTGCTATAGATCTAGCAATTTCACGTGCTCAAAAAGCGATGCGTCGTATGCATGATAAAGAGGTAGGACACCATAAAGTTGGTTTAAATGCAGCAAAAGCGGAAGATGTAAGTGTAAAAGAGGTAGTAGAAAACCAAGAGGATGAGATAGTTCCTGTAGAGCTTGATCTTTACAAACCAAGAGAAGTTGAAGATGTTTTAAATGATCTTAAAGAGAGTGATAAAATGTTTGAAATTTTTATAGACCATGATGGTAAAACACGTGTTCTTTACAAAAGAAACGATAGTAAATTTGGACTTTATTAAAAAGTCCAAATCTTTAAGAGTTAAGCATTTACTCGCTTAACTCTCTCTTCTTCTTGAGCCTTATAGAGTTCTGCACACCCTTTTGATAACTCACGAATTTTTAACATATAGTTTTGACGTTCTGTTTGACTAATTGCTTTTCTTGCATCAAGTACATTAAATACATTCGATACCATCATACATAAGTCATAAGCTGGTAAAGGAAGTCCTGCTTCTAAAGTTTTAAGACACTCTTCACTTTTTGCTTCAAACTCTGCAAACAGCATAGTTGTATTGGCTACTTCAAAGTTGTACTTAGAGAACTCTATTTCACTCTCTTTATGAATATCTTTATAGTATGTTTTATTTCCATTTTTATCTTCATTCCATACGATATCAAAAATAGTATCTACACCTTGAAGGTACATAGCTAGTCGTTCTGTTCCATAAGTGATCTCAACAGCGACGGGATTACACTCAATCCCTCCAACTTGTTGAAAGTAAGTAAACTGAGTTACTTCCATACCATTTAACCACACTTCCCATCCTAGTCCCCATGCACCAAGTGTTGGAGATTCCCAGTTGTCTTCTATGAAACGGATATCATGTTTAGATACATCGAGTCCTAAAAACTCTAAAGATTTAAGATACAACTCTTGAATATTGTCAGGGGATGGTTTTATAAGAGCTTGAAACTGGTAGTAAGAGCCAAGTCTATTAGGATTTTCTCCATATCGGCCATCGGTTGGTCTTCTTGAGGGTGCAACATAAGCAGTTGCCCAAGGAGTAGAGTCTAGTGAGCGAAGAAATGTAGCAGGGTGGAACGTTCCCGCTCCTGCTGGAATATCATAGGGCTGTACAATATTACACCCCTCATTCATCCAAAATTCTTGTAGTTTTAGTAACATAGCGCTAAAAGTTATCATAAGTAAAAGCCTTCATCTTTTTAATTAGCGAAATTATAGCTAAAACTTGATGCAATTACCAACGAGAAGTCTATTTTTTATGTATGCTCTGCTATAGCTTTGTTCCACATAAGTTTATATTTACGGCGCATAAATTCTACCTCTTGTTGGGAGAGTTTAAGTTGTTCTTGAAGGGTATGAATCGTTTTTCTATCTTCATCATAGAGTTCTTGAAGAGATTTCAATGCCTCACGAAGAAACTCATTTTCAACCTTTACAGCTTCTATGGTTTCATCTTTAGCATCAAGTACTTTTTCGTGAAGGTTGATGATGGTTCCTATTGTTTTTTCTACAAATTCAGGCTGCACCATCATTTCATGTGTGTTTCGTTTTGCAAGTTCTTGAAGTTTGACAGGGACTACTGACTCTGTAGTGCCTTTTGATGGGTCGATGTATCGAATTCCATTTTCAACTTTAACTGTTAGTTTCCCATGGTCTATTAACTCTTCAATAGATTCCATAGTTAAACCTGTTAGTGTTACATACTCATCATCACTCATCCACTGCATATTTTTGCCTCTCTTTTTGTAGTTACGCTATGATAGTCTCTATCTCTAAAGAGTCCATTTCAACTTTTTTTGCTTTTGCAATTCTATCTTCTTTAAGTTTTATTGTTAACTCTGAATCATCGAGTGCTAACATCTGCATCGCTAAGTAGGCTGAGTTAATAGCTCCAGCCTTACCTATGGCTACTGTAGCAACTGGCATTCCAGCTGGCATCTGTACTGTTGAAAGAAGTGCATCTATTCCGCTTAAAGCAGATGCTGACATAGGAACACCAATGATAGGTTTTACTGTTTTTGAAGAGAGTACACCTGCTAAGTGTGCTGCCATTCCAGCTGCTGCTATAAACACCTGAGCACCTTTTTTTTCAGCTTCGAGAATATACTGTGTAGTTCTCTCTGGAGAGCGATGTGCTGAAGAGATAATGAGTTCATAGTTCACACCAAAAGCTTCAAATGTGTCTGAACATGATTTCATTACATCATAGTCACTTTTTGATCCCATTACAATAGATACAAATTTCATTTTAATTCCTAAATTTTATTTGTAGGATTATAACATTTTTTTACAACTGTGTGAAAGTTATTTACTAGCTTATGTAAAAAGTCTAGTTTTTCCCGCAACACTTCTTATATTTTTTTCCACTGCCACATGGACATATTTCATTTCTCTCTATTTTAGAATTATAGAGGATACCATCTTTGTACTTCCAAACACCATCAACGAGAACAAAATTACTTTTCTCATGCAGTAGTTGCATCTTATCCTTGTCTCTATAATAAGCTTTAAACTCTACTTTGTCTTCGCCCACATACAAAACATCGAGCTTTATCCAATTAACTCCAGAGGAGAAGTCCTCTATAAGTTCTATATCTTCTACATATTGATTTTGTGCTACAGCACTCTCTACCAAATACTTACCATTAGCATTCACATAAGCAGAGTAGCGACTTCTCATAAGCTCTTCAGCTGTTTTTGCTTCACGTTTATGAGAGATAATAGCCCCACAGCACATATTATACGAGATTTCATTGCCACATATACACATAGTAATCCATTTTTTTGCTAAAATTATACTATTGCTATCCTAAAGTAAACTAGTGCATACCAGCGATAAGAAAAATATGCAATTGCAAGGCACAAATTCGTAGGAGCTACTAGTAGCTTCAAGAGTTTGTAACGAAGTCAAGTGTATGTTTTTCTTATCGTCCTTTGGATAAGTCATAAAGGGGCAATCTGCAAAGCATCTATTCCTTGACTCTACTAGTAGAGCCTACGAAATAGCTACTTCACATCTCACCCCTTTATGACTTACTAGTATTGACTAGTTTACTTTAGGATAGCAATACATTAAGCAAAAGGTTGCAAAACTTGAAAACAAAATCACTTTTTATATCAGCACAAGAGATAAATGCAGGGATGCTTTTTATCTCTATGGGAATGATGGAAGTACTTAAACGTAACCTGCATCGTGTGGCATTCTTTCGTCCAGTTATATTTGACAAAAATGTGCGAGATGGAGATATAGAGTTTATACTAGAGCGCTATAACCTTGGGATGAAATATGAGGATGCTTTTGGCTTTGATGTTGATTATGTGGAAGATATGATAGCTTCAAACAAAACAAAAACACTTATAAATCAACTTTTGAGTAAGTTTAAAAAATTAGAAAAAGAGTATGATTTTGTGCTATGTGAGGGGATACGACTCTCTTTTATAAATGCAAATATCAATTTTGATTTAAATGTAAAAATAGCACAAAATTTTGGTTCGCCTTATATTAATATAATTAATGCAAAAAATGATTCTGCAAAAGAGATTTTTGAGAGTATAAAGATAGAGAATGAGACGCTGACTACACAAGGATGTACTCACTTTGCCACTTTTGTAAATAGAGTTGAGTATGAAAAATATGTAGTACTTGAGAGAAAACTAAAGGATTATGAATTTACTACATATCTTTTGAGTGAGGTTGAGGAGTTGAGTCTTTTAAGTATTCAGGATGTTATAGAGTCTTTGGATGCAACTCCTGTACTCTTAAAAGAGGAGGATCATACAAGAAGTATACGAGGGGTAAAAGTTGCAGCACTTACTTTAGATAACTTCTTAGATCATATAGAGGAGGGGGATTTAGTTGTCGTTCCTGCTGATCGTTCAGATATAATACTTGGACTTTTAGGTGCAATGTACTCCTCTAACTATCCAAGCATTTCTTGTATAGTTTTTCCTTTCAATATGAAAGCCCATCCAAATATAAAAAAACTTATAGATGGTCTTGATACTTTTAATATTCCAATTTTAAGTGTCCCTTTTGACACCTATAAAACAGCTAGAGCACTCTCCAAGATACACTCTAGAATACGAGTAAATTCAAGTAGAAAGATTGCTTTGGCTTTGGGACTCTTTAATGCAAATGTAGATATACCCTATATAGAAGCAAAAATAAAAACAGCACATAGTGAGGTGATGACACCCATAATGTTTGAGTACAAACTCTTTGATATTGCATGTTCTAACAGAAAAAGGATTGTACTCCCTGAGAGTGAAGATGAGCGGATTTTAAGAGCTGCTGAGATTATACTTCATCGTGGTGTTGCAGATATTATTTTACTTGGAAAGGAAGAGGAGCTAAGAGAAAACTATTTGCGTTTAGGGCTTGATCTCTCAGGAGCAACTATTATAAACCCTTGTACCTCGCCACTTATGCATGAGTTTGTAGATACTTTTTATGAGATGCGTAAACATAAAGGCTTAATGCGAGAAGTAGCCCAAGATGCTATGTTACATGTAAACTATTTTGCAACGATGATGGTAGAGTTAGGCTATGCAGATGGTATGGTAAGTGGGGCAATTCATTCAACAGGAGATACAATAAGACCAGCACTTCAAATCATAAAGACTACAAAAGATGTTTCTGTAGTGTCAAGTGTCTTTTTTATGTGTTTAGAGACAAAAGTTTTAGTTTATGGTGATTGTGCAGTGAATCAAGATCCAGATGCTACAACTTTGGCAGATATAGCTTTAGCATCGGCAAGAACAGCTTATGCTTTTGGAATAGAGCCAAAGGTTGCTATGCTCTCTTACTCAACAGGTGATAGTGGAACGGGTGCAGATGTAGAGAAAGTTCGAGAAGCAACAAATATAGTAAAAAGTAAGGCCAAAGAACTTTTAGTTGAGGGTCCCATACAGTATGATGCAGCGGTAAATATGGCAGTTGCGAAGAAAAAACTTCCAAATTCTAAAGTTGCCGGGAAAGCTACGGTATTTATATTTCCTGATTTAAACACTGGAAACAATACCTATAAAGCTGTGCAACGTTCAAGTGGTGCAGTAGCGATAGGACCGATACTCCAAGGGTTAAATAAGCCTGTAAATGATTTAAGTAGAGGCTGTTTAGTAGCAGACATAGTAAATACAGTAGCCATTACTGCTATTCAAGCAGGGCAAAAAAGATGAGAGTAGCCATTTTAAATGCAGGGAGCTCTTCTTTAAAGTATAAACTTTTTTTGATGCCAAGTGCTGAGGTTTTAGAGTCAAAGATTGTGGAGCATATAGGGGAGAGTGACTCTTGCATCTCAAATCATCACGAGGCATTAGAGAGTTTAGGTATAGATTTTTCTACTCTTGATGCTATTGGGCATCGAGTTGTGCATGGTGGAGAAAATTTTAAAAGTTCTGTTCTTATAGATGAGGTTGTAAGCGAAGCGATAGAGAAGTTAATTCCCCTAGCACCACTCCATAATCCTGCAAATTTAGAGGGGATAAAAGTAGCACAAAGTTTTGCACCTAACATACCACAGGTAGCAGTTTTCGATACAGCTTTTCATAGTACAATGCCAAAAGAAGCCTACCTTTATGCCCTACCACATAAAATATATGATGAGTATAAGGTGAGAAGGTATGGTTTTCATGGAACATCACACTCTTATGTAGCAAAAAAGGCAGCTGCATTGCTTGGTAGAGAGTTAGAAGAGTTAAACCTGATTACGCTACATCTTGGAAACGGTGCAAGTGCTTGTGCCATTGAAAAGGGAAAAAGTATAGATACTTCTATGGGATTTACTCCTCTTGAGGGGCTGATTATGGGAAGTAGATGTGGTGATATAGATCCTGCTATTGTCCTATATCTCCAAAGAGAGGTAGGACTGAATGTCAATGAAGTTGATAAACTTTTAAATAAAGAGTCTGGACTTCTTGGTCTTTGTGGGGAGAATGATGTTCGTAGTATTGTAGAGCGTGACTATGAACCTGCAAGATTAGCAGTGGCGATGATGGTGCGACGGATAAAGAAGTATATTGGTGCATATATGGCACTTTTAGGGCGAGTGGATGGAGTTGTTTTTACTGGTGGTATAGGTGAAAAATCTCAGTTTATACGAGAGAAAGTTATGGAATCATCACTTTTTAACTCTCTAAAAGTTCTTGTGATTGAGACAGATGAAGAGTTAGAAATAGCGAATGAGGTTGTTAAGGTAGTCAATAAAAAGTTTTATCAAAATATATAATCTGATTTCTTCCTAGTTTTTTAGATTTATACATCGCGATATCAGCTTTTTTCATTAAGTTTATCTCATTGTTTGCATGGTCGGGAAATATTGAAACTCCAATACTTGTTGTTATATGTAACTTGATCTTATCTATAATCCATGGTTCCTTAAAAAGAATAACGGCTTTTTCTATTAATTTTTCAAGTGTATTAATTTTAATATTTGTCAAAATAAGAACGAATTCATCACCACCAACACGAGCAAAAATATCTTCAACTCTTATGTTTGATAACACTCTATTTGTAACTTCTTGAAGTAATTTATCTCCAATGTCATGCCCATAAGTATCATTTACCTCTTTGAAATGGTCTAAATCTAAAAATAATAAAGCAAATTTTACATTTGTTCTTTTTGAGTTAGAAATAATTCTTTTAAGCTCTTTTTGAAAAGCAAATCTATTTAATATCCCAGTAAGTGAATCTCGTGTAGCTAACTCTTTATATCGTTGTTCACTTTTTGCTAATGTTGTTTGCGATTTCTGTTTCAATTCTTCATAAAGTTCTTTCATCTCTTGAGACGATGTTTCTAAAGTATGTTCTAAAAAATTTCTCTCTTCATCACATTCATAATAGGATGTACTTACAAAATCTATAAATTTTTCTAGATTCTCTTTTGTAAATTGTCCATCCTTAAAAGCCAGTTTTTTTAGTTTTTTTTCTAGAAGTTTATGCATCAGTTTCCCAAATCGCAGTTAAAGTCATTGTTTGATTATGTAAATCACATTTACCTGATGCAAGTGGCGAAATTTCACCATAGGAATAGAAGCCAATAATATCTGTATTTTTTGGTAAAATCTCTTTAACTGCCTCAACTTCCTCATCAATTCTACTTTTTAAAAGTAATTTTCTACCAACACAACTTATGGCTATACATAAAAGAGGTTCATTTCTATAATTAGAAAAGTTTAATGATTCAGCTGATTTTCCAGCACCATCAACTAAACGGTTGAAGTTTGCTTTCATTAAGGTCACTTGTGAATCTTGAGGAATATTTCCAGCAAAAGTTATAGACTGATTTAACTCATCTACCCCTAAAACAGTCCTTACCTTAGTCTCTTGGTTATCGATACCTTCTCTGAGTTCTAAAGGAAATAACAATCCACTTGCAGGTAACTCTTTTGCTTTATCGCCTAAATATCGCTTATATATTTCAAGTGCAGGCTTACCATCAAGTTCATATAAAATATTGTCTTTACTTTTAGTAACCGTTCTCTTTAAACCAAGACTATCCCAACCACCTTTTGAAGCCGCTTCAAAATGGATGTTTTCACCATAAAAGCCAACAGCACAAACTGCAGACTCTTTTAATATACCATTTTCAATTATCCATGTTTTTTCAAACTTATCTTTATCTCCAGCTAGACCACCACTAACAACAACAGAAGATTTAACAACCGAAGATATACCATTTGTAAGTTTAGAACCATTTGTCTGCAGTCCATCCGATAAAATAAAGATACCTTTTAAATTATTATTATAGAGTTCCTTTGCAATTTCAACTCCATCTTTATAAGAAGTCTCATTACCTATAGTCTTACAGGCATGATATTCTAAGATGGTAGATTTAAATTTTGTCACTGATACTACAATTGTATCATCAAGAACTTCTTCATCAAAAATTTCACCACTTGTGGATGCACCTACAATAATAGAAGTAGGAAAAATGGTAGCAATATTTAAAACTTCGGCTTGAACCTTGGATTTATTTAATGAAGCAAAAATAAGAATAAGAGTATTTTTGGAATCCATTGTCGTGTCAAATTTATTATTCCATATTTTTTCTTTATACAAGTACAGAGCAGTCTTCATATAAAATCCTTCTATTTTGAGAGATGTATTTTATCTTTTCCCAATTAATACAAACTTAAAATTAAGATATAATAATATTAATTATTATACAATTTTATATTAAAAACTATCAAACGATATAATACATGTTTAAAAAAGTTCTGGATATAATTTTTTTATCTCTAAAAGTGAATGCTTTGGTATCTGAATAAGAAGAGGGTTTTTTTTCTTATCGAGTAGATTTATGATTTTTAGTAAATCCTCTTCTCTCATAGAAGTGCATCCAGCTGTTCCTGCTCCTTGCTTTTTTTGAATATGTAAAAATATACAAGAACCTCTCTTCTTGATAGCCATTTTGTTATGTTCAACTATAACCCCATATTTGTATTGATGATCTTTTCGTTGCATGTATTCAAAACTTTTGAGATCACTCTCTTTCTCTATAACTTGATTATAAAAGCTAGAGTCTGCATCATCTACACATATTAGCTTCTTTGATGTGTGTAAAAAGGGAAGTTTATACTTTTTGGAGTAACCGTAGCCAAATATGTTTGATAGTTGAAATATTCCAGCTGGAGCCTTGTTATCTCCCTCATATTTGAGAGGTTCATTTATGTTTTGAGTAAGTTTTTTGATACCTAATCCCCAACCTAAGCCATTTTTACCTATGTTTACATCTGCATGATAGAGGAGCTTACCATCTTCAAAAAAACTTAAGTTTGCTTTAGATGTATTGAAATCTTCTGCAACTACTAAAAGTATCTGTTGCGAAGAGAGTAGAAAAATTGGAAAGATTAGTAGAATTAAGAAAGTTTTTATCATAAAGTATGGTACTATTACTCTTATATGATTTAAATTAATTTTTGGAAAAAATATTATGAACATTACAATAAAACAAGCAAAAGCAGAAGATAGCTCTTTTTTAGCAGAGATGATTTTACAGAGTTCAAGAGCTGGGAAGAAAGATGGTTTTTTTGATCTCCTCTTTGATACAAATGATAATGAGATTATTTTAGAGGGTCTTGCAAAGTTAACACAGACTAACTCTAAGAGTCATTGTCACTTTAGTAATTTTCTTATTGCTGAAATGGATGGGAAAAGTGTTGGTACCCTCTGTAGTTATGAGCCGCGTATTGCCACTCAGGAAGCATTTATAAAAGCACTTGAAGAGATAGACCATAAAGATACAAATGGAGCTTTAGAAGTGATGTATAGCTGTGATTTTGATTTAAATAAACGTACTCTTATGTTTGACTTTATGGAGGAGCTTGCTGGTTTTATAGATGTGGGTGTTTTAAAAGCACTTATGCAGAAGTCACTTTTAGCAGCACGACTCAAAGGGTATACTATTGCACAAACTATGATAGAGATAGGCTCTTTAGAGAATGAACTCTTTTATAAAAAGTTAGGATTTAAAGTTGTTGCACAAAAAGAGTGTGAACTCTATAAAGAGAGATTTGGTCGAGTAGGGCTTATGCTACTTGCAACAGAGTTTTAGGGAGTTTCATATAGAACTCTCCTCGCTCTCTCTTCTTCCCTCTCTTTTAGCGATTTTTCTAGCACTTTACTCAAAAAATGTTCTACTTTCTCTTCTTGGTGGCATACTTTTAGCTCTTTTTATACTTAATAACTTCCTTTTTTTAGAGAGTTTTAGTGGAGTGTATACTCTTTTTTCCTCTTTACTTCAAGAGATATGGATTCTTAAAACTTTAGCCTTTGCAATTTTAGTTGGGAGTGTTATGGCTCTTATAGAAAAGAGTGGAGGGATAGAGGGATTTGTCTCTTTTATGCAGGAGAAACATACTATAGTTTCCTCACAAAGAAGTGCTCTTTTAGTCCCTTATTTTATAGGTATTTTTATATTTATAGAGTCTACTATTACCTCTTTAATAGCTGGTGCAGTGGGGAAACCGCTCTGCGATAGTTACAAAATCCCTCATGCAAAACTTGCGTTTGTATGTGACTCTACAGCAGCACCAATAAGCTCACTTATAGTGCTCAATGGTTGGGGTGCATTACTTTTAGGTCTTATTACTACACAGGTTGAGAGTGGGATGATAGAGGGAGATAGTGTAAGTATTTTGATGGAGTCAGTTCTGTATAACTTCTATGCTATGAGTGCACTAATGGTTACCTTTTTAGCTATTTGGTTTAAGGTAGATTTAGGAGCTATGAAGTATGCCACACTGGAGAGTGTAAAAAGTTCTGTCGATAAGAGTAATCATGTAAGTATGTACTATATGGTTTTACCAATTCTTCTGATGATAGCTTCTGTTTTCTTTTTTTTATATCTTACTGGGAATGGAGATATTTTACATGGGAGTGGTTCTAGCTCTATATTTTACACAATGCTTACAACACTCCTTTTTATTTTTATCTATTATGTGGGTAGTAAAAATATGAGTGCAAAAATTTATTTTTTTACAGCTTTTAAAGGTGCTAAAAATCTTTTACCTATTGCTCTAATTTTACTCTTGGCATTTGCTATAGGGAAACTTACAGGTGAGCTTAAAACTGGACTCTATTTAGCATCTTTGGCGAGTGACTCCTTGCACCCTTATCTTTTGAGTGCACTTATCTTTTTACTGAGTGGCATTATTTCATTCTCTACGGGGACATCTTGGGGGACTTTTAGCATTATGATACCTGTAGCAGTACCCATGGCTGTAGGCTTAGATGCTGATGTAACACTTGCCATTGGAGCGGTAATTAGTGGAGGTGTTTTTGGCGATCACTGCTCCCCTATATCTGATACAACTATTATATCTTCAATGGCTTCTGAGTGTGAAGTTGTAGAACATGTGCAGACACAACTTCCTTATGCACTTATAAGTGCTACGGTAGCCTTCGTTCTTTTTGTGATTTTTTCTATTTCTTTATCTTAATCTTTACTCTATGGAATCAGATAGAAACCATAAAGTAAAGGAAAAATCTTATCTATCAAGCACACAGCTATCAAGATGAATAAATGTATAATCTTTAGGATAGTGTATTTTAAAGACTATTGAGTAAAAAATTGGTAGTACACCTAGTGTTAGAATAGTCGAGAAAAGTAGACCAAATATAATAGCAATAGCCATGGGCTCCCACATAGGTCCACCACTTATCCAAAGTGGAATCAGACCACCAATAGTAGTCATAGTAGTTAGTATAATAGGACGAATACGACGTTGTGCTGCTTCTATAATAGCATCTTGTGGTGCAAGTTTTGTAACATCTAACTCATAATCAATCCTCTCAATAAGAATAATGGCATTGTTAATAACAATACCAATAAGAGAGATAATTCCAAGGTATGTCATAAACCCAAAGTAGGAGTTTGTTAAGAATATACCAAAAATAACTCCTATAATTCCTAATGGAATGGTGATGAGAATAAGGGCTGTTTTTGCAAATGAGTTAAACTGTAATACAAGTAGTATTATAATAATCATTCCAGCAATAGGGAGTTTTGCACTCACTGCACCTTGCGCCTCTTTAGAACTAGAAACATCCCCACCAAACTCATAGTGATAACCAACTTTCCATTTTTGATTTTCTATAGCAGGTTCTATATCATTTTTTACATCAAAAGCAGTAAAACCTTTTTTAAGTTGTGCTGTAACTGTTATGGCATGAATTCCATTATAGCGAACAATTTTTGGTGGCTTCCACACTACATCTATATTTGCAACCTGTGTTAATGGTACAGACTTGTTTGTCGTTGGGATAAAAACAAGAGTACTCTCTAGTGTTTCCATAGAAGATTTAAGCGCATGATTTGAGCGCATTGTAATAGGTATAGTTTTAGTATTTGTTCTAAACTGAGTAATATTACGACCGCTTAGAGCTGTCTGTAGTGATGAGGCAATATCATTGTAGCTAACCCCTGCATGGTATGCTAATGATGGGTTAATATCTACTACAAGTTTTTGAGTCCAAACACCCCAATCATCATCTATATGATAGACCATATCTGAGTCACTCAGTGCTTTTTTCACAGCATCTGCATGTTTTGTTATCTCCTCGATATTTGCACCAATAATTCTAATTTGTACTGGATTTTTAACCGGAGGTCCATTATCTAATTTTTTAACACTTACTTCTGCATTTGAGAAGTGGTTAAAACCAAAAAGTTCTATTTGTGGTTGTATCTCTTCATAGGCACTTAATGATACTGCATTGACAAGTATTTCAGCATACTCATCTGCATCAGGAACAGGTGTGTTATTTATCCAAAATCTTGGAGCACCTTTACCAACAAAGCTTGTATAATTCTCTATAAATTCAGGACGCTTTGACTCTAAAAACCGCTCCATCTCTTCAACTGTTTTGAGTGTTTCTTCTATGGATGCTCCAACAGGAAGTGCAATTCTTACAATCATAGAGGGCTGTTCAGAGGGTGGAAAAAATATTTTAGGTATACTTAAAGAGAGGAGGAGTGCAAAAATAAAGATACTCCCAATACCAATAAGTGAAATACCTCTATACTTAAGAGAGAGAGTTAAAAGTGTTTTAAAAGTGTTACAGAGAGGATTGTTATAACTAAATCTTGGATTTTGGCTTGGACGAAGATAAAAATAGCTTAACATAGGTACAATAGTAAGTGCTAAAGCCCATGAACTTAAAAGTGTAATGGAAACAACTTCAAAGAGTGATGATGTATAGTCACTGGCCGCTGATTCTGCTAAATAGATAGGAAGAAATGCAGCTGCTGTTGTAAGTGAAGATGTTAAGAGTGAAACACTGAGCTCTTTTACTGCACCTGATGAGGCTTGCAAAGGTGTTGCACCCTCATCCATCTTTACAATAATTGATTCACTAATTACTATGGCATTATCTACAAGAAGACCAAGCGAAATAATCAATGCAGCGAGTGATACTTGATTTAGTCCAATATCGAGTTTCCACATTATTAAGAGGGCTGTTAATATAGTACTTGGAATAAGTGAAGTAATAATAAGACCAGTTCTCCATCCTAATGTGGTAAGCATTACCGCCATAATGATAAATATAGCCATAATAATAGAACCCGTAAAGTTATTTATAATATGCTCAACAAGGTTTGGTTCATCAAATGCTAAAGAGAATTCAACTCCTATAGGGTATTGCTCTTCAAGATACTCAATCTTTTCTTTTATTTTTTTTCCAAGGCGAATAATATTTCCATCATCTGCAACTGTAATAGCTAAAAGAAGACTCTCTTCAGTGTTTGAGCGTGTTAGAGGATCTTGTGGTTCACTATACCCTTCGCGGATAGAGACAATATCTTCAAGATAGACAACATCTTTTCTTCCCGGAAGTGGTACAATAGTTTTTCCAAGCTCTTTTATACTCTTTAGATTTCCAGTCGGTTCAAGAATAAGCCTTTGGGGACCAAGTGTAATAGATCCCCCTGGGGTAATGATATTTCGCTCTTGGATAATTCGACTTAAAGCACTTGGAGAGAGACCAAGCTCTGCAAGTTTTGCATTGGAAAATTCAATATAGATATGTTGTTTTTGAAGTCCAATGATCTTAATATTTCCAACATCAGAGATATTGAGAAGTTCCTCTTTTACATCATTGGCAATATCCTCAAGTTGGGCATAACTAAATCCTTCACCAACAATATTTATTAGTGTTCCAAAGACTTCATTATAACTTTCATCAAAATGTGGTTCGTCAACCTCTTGAGGAAGATCTGTGGTTTCAAGTTTTTTTCGTATTTTAGTCCATATAGGGTCTAGGTCATGATAGCGCTCTTCTATGTAGATATAAATAGTAGAAACACCATTTTTAGAAACAGATTTAAGCTTTTTTATCTCATTTACTTGGCGAAGTTGTCGCTCTAAAGGAATGGTGACTAAGGATTCTATACGAGCAGGTGTAGCCCCTGGAAAAATGGTGGTTACAACTGCAGAGTGAAGTTTAAAAACAGGATCTTTCGCACGAGGCATACTAAAGTATGCAACAAGCCCTCCAATAAGAAAGAATAGCAGAATCGTAGCAGTTACTCGATTTTTCTCAAGTATGAGTTCAGTATAGTTTTTCAATTTCCAACTCTTACTTTTTGCTCTTGATGCACACGGCTCATTCCAGCTGTAAGGACTTGCATATCATTCTCTACACCATCAGTGATAATAATACCATTGGATGTGAGTTCTCCTCGTTTTACATCAACTCTCTGAATTGATCCAATGCCTTGTGTAATATTGTTAACAATATATACATAATATCCCTTCTCATCTTGCATAAGAGCATGGAGAGGTATAATAAAGCTGTTTTTATTTAAGTCATTATGAAAGTTAAAACGAACAGATGCTGACATACCAGGATGCACTTTTCTAGGATGTTTTAGAAGACGTACCACAACAGGAAAAGTAGTAGTTCTCTGGCTTGATGCATGGCTCACTTCAATTACTTTTGCTTTATATTTTTTGTTTTTCATCGCATCAAAACTTACTATACATGATTGTCCCTCTTTAACATAGTCAATAAGTGAACCGGGAATACTAATAGGAACTTCAATACTACTTGTTGAACTAATAGATGCTATACTCATAGCAGGTGTAACATTTTCACCCTTATGTATGGTAAGTTCAGAAATAGACCCATTCATCGGTGCACGAAGCTTTGTGTAACTCAGTTTAAGTTGTACCTGTTCAAGTCTATTTTTCATAGCATTATAGTTTGCTCGCGCAGACTCTTTTGTTGTTCTTGAGTTGTCAAGGTCACTGAGTGAACTACTACGATTTACATAAAGCTGTTTTATACGTTTGTAACGACTCTCTGCATTTGATAGTTTTACCTTTGCTTGTTTGAGTGAAGCTTTTACCTCATTCACCTTAAGTTTAAAGAAGTTGTCATTGAGTGAGGCGATAACATCACCCTCTTTGACACTCTGTCCATCACGAATATAGACACGTCTTATAGTCCCACTTACATTAAAACTAAGTCTTGCTGCAATATCAGAACGAGCAATACCATTAAAATTATGTGTTGATGTCGCTTGTGTTGGTACAAGCTTTAAAGTATGAACATGACGAATTTTCTCCTCTTTTTCTCGCTCATTACAGCCAAAGAAAAGGAGGGGTAGAAGAAGAAGTGTAAAATATTTCATTATTCATCTTCCTCATCTGCTGCAGGATCATAACTCTCAAGCTCATTTTTAAAGAGTGTAAATTTATCTGTACCAATATTAAAGTTTACCTGTCCAATATTATGTTGTAATACTAAGAGGTCATGCATAAACTCATAACGTGTACTATTCTCTTGAAGTGCTGCTCGTAGTGCTGTATGTTGTGCATCAAGTAGATCAACAATTCCTATACTTCCTTGCGCATACACTGATTTTATAAGTGCAAGATTCTTTTTTGAACTTACAGAAGCTAGCTCTGCCAGTTTTATAGAAAGAAAAGAGGCTTTTGCCTGATAGAGAGAGTCTCTTACATTTCTTTCTACTTCATTAAGAAGATTTGCTCTTTGTGACTCTGCTACTAAGAGAGCTGCTTTTGAAGCTTCTAACTCAGCACTTTTTGCACCCCCTTGATAGAGAGGAAAACGAATGAAGAAGCCAACTTGCCAGTCAGTTTTATCTGCATATGGAGGAAGCGCACGATCTAAACTCTCATCGTTATCTCTAAACTCGTTGGTAGTTTCAAGAAAGTGTTGTCTAATGCCACCTTCAACTGCAACATTAGGAAGGAAAAAAGCATTTTCATTTGAGCTTACTAGAAGTGTTCTTGCTTTTTCAATAGCATCATATTGTTGAATGGATGGCATATGTGTACGTGCTGTTTTTACTAAATATGCTTGAAATTGAGCAAATTTTTTCTGCTCTAAAAAATAAGAGACCATAGTTTTATCACTTGTCATAAATACTTTATTACTCATATCAATAGGGTTAAAGTTTAGTGCTAAACCTTGAGGAAGGTCAAGAAGTGCATTGAGTGCATGTTTCGCTTGTTGGAGTGCTGTATGTGTATAAAGAAGACTCTTCTTCTCTCCTGAAATTTGTGTTTGCCAACGATAAATATCACTTGCATTCCCTATACCGATATCTCGTCTTGTAACTGCTGAGCGCATATTTGTTTTTGACAACTCAAGATTTGACTTTTCAATTTTAAGTTTTGTTCTGAGTTGTAAAATACGAAGATACATAGATGCAGATGCTAGACCAATATCTAGCTTTACAAAATCTGTTGCCTTTGTTTGTGCTTTTAAGAAACTTTCATTTATGCTTATTTGTGCAGTTGCTCTTTGATTGAAAATTTGTTGTGAAAATTTGATGTATGCATCAACACGCATCTCATTTTCAGATCCAAGACTTGCAATAGCACGATCTTCATCAATCTTTTGAGCTTCCATTCCTATATGTATTTGTGGAAGGTAGAGACTATCTGCTCTCTCTAAGTCTGCTTGTGAGATCTCTATTTGACTCTCACTTGAAATAATCTGTAAGTTGTGTGTTACGGCTCTGTTCATAATCTCTTCAAGGTTAAAGAAGTGAGAATCACTCTGTTCACTTTTAATAATAGTTGCTTTTGAGAGTAGTTCCCAATCTGGAGTAAATCCTATCTCATTTGCTGTCATCATATTGAGAGAAAGGGCGGGAGCTGGTATGAAATCTACAAGTTGTGAAGAGGCAGAAGCTCCCAGTGCTATCTGCTGTACATCAAGTGCAATCTGACGTATGAAACGATTATTGTCTGTTGATGGTGAGTTTGCAAAAAGTGCTCCTAATTCAACATCATCTTGTCCTGTACTTGCAAAACTTGGAAGCTCTTTTGCTGCTAAAGCTTTGTAGAGTTCTATTTTTTGTTTACTACTTTGTTGAAATAGAGGTGTAACATAAACAAAGTCTACATCATCACTGATTTTTGAAACACTTGTTTCTATATCATTATTTATTGGAATTAGTTCTATCTCTATTTTGTTATAAACAAATTTTCTTTTAATGTATCGACCTACTTCAGGTGTGTTTTTAAGAAGTATAGCATCAATAAGAACAGCTACTTTTTTAACAGGCATAATTTCATGAATTGTTTGAATATCTTTATCTAGGGTTTGTAAACCACTTACATAAGTTAAGTTGTACTTGCCTGAAGTTCCATTTTTAAAAGGTATCTTTTGCATTTTTGGATTTATAACAGCTGCTGCAATTACAGGCTTTGGAAAACTTCTTTTTCTCGCTATATAGTGAGAAGAGAGGACACCTAATGCTAGAATCATATCAGAACGATTATCTTTAAGTGCTTGATTTGCATTGGCTGCTATTGTGCTATATTTCCATTTACCATTTTTATGAAGAGATTTTGGAAATTTAACATTGTAGTCTCTTCCTAAAATTTGCTTGATTTCAGTTTTGAGTGCCTCTTCAAATTGAGCACCATATTCTGTATCACCGTCAGAGAGTATAGCGATGTTATAGCTAGGTTTTGCCCATATAAATGAGAATAGAGTGAGGAGTATGAGTATACTTTTCATAAGATACCTTTGATGAGATTAATATAATTGATAATTATAATATATGCTTGCTTTCTTTAAGGATAATTTCAATTATTTGTAAAAAATATTATGTAAAGTGTGTAGGTTCTTTACATAATAAAGAGAAGATTTAGAGTGTTGGTACTTGCAGTTGACAACCTACACCATCAATATAACCATATTTTTGAGTGCCAGTTTCATCGAACCAGTCAAGATTTAAAGTACCATCAAATAAAATAGTACCAGTTATTTTGTAATTCGAACCATCTTCATAGCTTAAGTTCATATCGACTATACCTGTTGTAAAATCAATTTGCCCAAGAAGAGAGGGCTCTTGGTTGTTTCTTGCATCATGAATAAGACCATAAATAGAGCCATTTCTATTAATATCAAGAGTAAAAAGTCCTAATATTTTGTCTGTGAGTGGATTCTCATTTGAAGTTGGATTATCATAACCATATCCTGTATAGCGGTATGAAACATCATCTCCTTGTCCTACACGATTAGCTTCATAAGAACCCTCTTCTATAAGTCCTGTCTCTGGATTTATCTGTTTAAATGATCCTGTTACTCTATCATAACTTTGGGAGGAACCATCTCCTGAAACCTCTATGTCACTTGGAATAATACCACCATCTTTAAATTCACCTGTTTCATCGAAGTAAAAGTAGCCAGTATCGGCATTATGTGAGCCTCTGGCAAAAAGAAATTCAGAAAAATTTCCATCGTTGTTTAAGTCTTGTCCATCACCAAGTGTTACAATAGTACCATTTGCTTGTATCATAACACCGACAAAACCATCTTTTGATCCGTTAGGGTAGAGCCAAGTACCACTATATGCTCCTGAGTAAACACAACGAAGAGAAGTTGAGAGGTGATCAATAGCATCTTCTCTAGAGACAACAGTAGCTATATCATTATTTGTTACACGTTTGAGTGCATCAGTAAATGCAGTCTCACTTAAAGAGTAGTCAGGTGTTTCCCAAGAGAGAGCACTTGCACGAGTTTGTGGAGATATCTGTATACCATTTGCTGGATTTTGATCCTCATCAAGAGACATAAGTGTACGCGTTCTATTGTTTACTTCAGGGTCTTCTATGGAAGTACTTAGGGTAAGGTCTTCATAAGAAACTATATCTTTTGGTGTGATGGTAGAGAGTCCAAGTGCAGTTCCAATTTCTAGGTTTCCTACCCTAAATGTGAGTCGTTCACTTAGATAATAGTTATATTTACCACCCTCTTGTGTTATATGTTCTCCACCATTTGAGCGAGAGTATGTTATACCTTCTACTCCAGAATCTATAAAGTGACCAGACATTTCAGCAAGTGAGGGGCGAAGTTTTGTTGGAGTACTATTTCGTTCTACTCCATCCCCGCAGGCACTAAGAAAAAAAATAGTAGAGAGGGAGAGTGTAAGTGTTGAGAGTTGTAAATGCATAATATTTCCTAAAATCTGTAGTTCATACCGAACGAGAGTGTAAGTTGTTCCATACTTGTTGAGTACTCATAGCTCATATCAACAGCATCTAAACCTGTTTGAAATGGACTAAGTGCACCACTTCTTGTAGTTGTAGCTTCAGGTGAGTACGCGAGTGTAAAATCTAAATCTAAATCTCTCGACCATTCATATCCAAAACCTGCAGAGAAGTGAGTTGTACTAATAGCAGGGAATCCTATAAGATTTAGCATAGAGAGTGCTTGATCAAATACAAGGGTACCTTGGACATCACTAAGAAGTGCTCCTGATTCATTTGTAACATTACTGATAGGTGAAGCCGCATAGTTATAACCACCACGAAGTGAGAAACCATCACCCTTATACTCCATACCAATAGCAAAAACCTGTTGATTTTCCCAACCAAAGTCTTTATATCCCTCAGCAAGTCCCCAAGCGATATATCTATAGTCAAAAGTCATAGTTGTTCTTTTTGTCACATCATAAGCGACACCAAAAGCAATTTCCCAAGGTTGTTCTAATGTTAAGTCATCACGTTTTGCTGGATTTGTAGCTTCTAAAGCACTCTGTATTGTATCTGTACCTGCTAATGCACCTACTGTACTTCCTATTGCTCCTGCAAGTGTAGAGTTCATTCCACCTGCAATCATTGCATTTGTAAGTTGCTCTCCTACTGGTAGTGCATTGGGACCTTTGTTTAGTCCTACACCTGTATTGTTTCTCATCCATTCATCACTCATATAAACCATACCATTTGGACCAAAATGAGAAAAATTTGCCACTTCACTATATGCATATTTTATCGCTGAGTTATATGAAATACCTACTCGGAATTTTTCTGTTACTTTGACATCCATACCTGCGGTAAATCCAAAAGCAGGTACAAGCTCTTCGCCTCCTGCATTTGTACCAAGGAGACCTTCTCTTTGGGATTGTGGTTTTGATCCATAAGGGTAAGCCTCCCCATTTGCATTAAGATAAGCTTCATCATAGTTAAGGTGCATAGAGCCAAGACCGATTACTGGAGCAAAACCAAAAGTTGTATTTCCTTGACGGTAAGAGATACCAGGTATAATTTTCATAAGCATCATAGATGTATTCATCTGTCTTTGTGGGTAGTCACCCTCATATTGTGCAGCCATTCCAGCTGCACCAATAAAAGCAAAACCAAATACAGTATTATCATTAATGCGAGTTACATAAGAGAGAGAGGGTATAAAACTTGTATCCATCATTGGCTGACTTGTTGCTGTTGATGGTCCATTATAGCTCGCTAGATTTGGAAGAGGATCAACATTAGCATTTAGTGGCATTTTATCATAGACAGTTGATTTAACAGTTGCATTGAAGTAAGTAACATCAAGTTGAAATTCACTTTTGTCTCCGATATCGCCCATTAAAGAGATATTTTTATGAAGTGCTTCTGTTGCATGAGAGTAAAATGCAACACCTGTTCCACCCATAGAGCGAGATACTGTTGAAGTACCTATCATGTTAAGACCATTGGTAGCAAAAAGAGAAGATGCTGCTAGAGATAAAAGGAGAGTTTTTTTCATTGTATATAAACCTAAAAGTAATTTTTTGTTTTAAAATTCCACTGAATTCTGAAAGAAGAAATTTTCGGATTTGAGAGAATAGAATAAACCAGCTTAGAGCTGGTTTATTTCTTTTGTAAGATAGAGATATATTACTCGGCAATAGGCTCAGTTGCAACATCTTCAGCATTTGAAGAGTCTAAACCAAGAAGAGCAGAGACAGTATCACCATAATCTGTGAATGTAGCAAGAACTGCTTCAACATCTGCAGGAGAGATAACACGGATTTTGTAAACATAGAGACCATCCATAGTTAAACCATTCTCATCAACAGCGATAATAGAGTCACTACTCATATCAACAGCTTCCATTGTAATTGTTTTAAGAGGATCAACTGCTGTAGGAAGATCAATCTCATTCATTAAGTTTACGTTTGTAGATACAACATAAACATCTACATAACCAGCATTAAAATCAAATGCATAATCTTCGTAGCTAGCATTTTCATAGTTTGCAGGAACTTTTAACCAGTCAATAGCTAGAAGTGAACTAGGAATATAAGTGTTGTTAGCATCTGGATAGAAATACTCACGAACAAGCTCATTTGAACTTAAGTCAGCAAACCATTCAGCATCAACATTGTCATTATAATAAGCTCTAGCATTCCCTGATGCAGTATTATAAGCGAATTCCATAGTAATGTCAGCAAAAGCAGGAAGTGTAAAATTACCTTCAGCTTCAGTTATATCAGTTGATAAACCAGTGTTTACCATATCTTCACGAACAGCAAGTTCTAAAAGACCATGTATACCAGCAACAGACTCACCAGTTGCTAGTTCAGTAGTATATAAACCAGTTTCAGCATTTCCATCCATAAATGTTGCAAGTGCGATATCACTAGCATTTTTAAGTTCATTTACAGCTTGTGTACTTAATGCACTTACATTAAAATCACTAAAGTCAAAGTCACTATATGCAGCTAAAGCAACATCAGTTAAATAGGTCTTACCATTACTAATAGCAGAAACAGTTAAGTCTGTAACATCACCTGTCCAATCTGAATAAATAATACCATGCATACCTGAACGAGATGGAGCAGATAAAGTTGTTGTGTTATCATCACTATTTACATAGTCCCATGCAGTAGCAACTAAATCAGGAATTGCACTACCTTGGAACTCAGCATATTTATAACCAGCATCTATAAATGCTTTTCCATAAGGAACAAAACGATCAAAAGGGATAAGTCCAGCAAAACCGATAAATGCACCAGTATATGCACCTAAACCTTCAGCATGTACACGAACACTATCAATGTTTTTAGTACCATAAATACCATCATACATTGCAGATCCAATAGCGATGATGTTCATAGATCCTTGAAGTGTATCTGTTTGCTCTTTTTGTGTTCCCATAAAGATATTGTCCATAAGAGCAACTCTTGCTACAGGAATTTGATCCATTGCATCAATAAAGCTGTTTGTAGATGCAGATGTCTTGAAAAGTGCATAGAAGAACTTCTCATTGGTAAGTTCATTTCCATCTCCATGTGCTGTAAAAGTTTGAGTTGCACTGTTATAAGTTGCAATTGCACCTGTATTAAAAAGTAAGTTTACGAAGTTATCATCAGTTGCTAAGTTACCTTCTGCATCTAGTTTAGAGTATTTAACTTCCTCTTCAACACCATCTACTGTTTCAGTTCTAGTGATTTTGTTTGCACCTGAATTTTGAGCTACAAAGTACTCTTTTGAGTACATATTCATTAGTACACCCATATATCCAGTAACAGAGTACTCTACTGTATCATCACGAGTTTCAGGATTTGCATCTGAGAGAAGCATTGCATCAGTAAGCGCATCGTACATTGTAGCATCAACTCTTGAGAAGAAAAATCTTGCCATTTGTGGTTCTTCATAAGCGAGCGCTAGAAATTTTTCACCAAACTCTTGGTTCTCTTGAAGCATTGGAACCATTTTTGCAGTTAATGACCAGTCAGCATCAAGTGCATCGATCATAATTCTTGTTATTGTGTGTGAACCACGTGCTGCATCAAGCATTACTACAGTTACACCTTCAGAGTTAAGTACTACATCAAATGTAGCTGCTGTAATTGTATTTCCAAGATCACTATCTAAAAGTCCAACTAAATCTTCTTTTATAGAGTCGAAAAGTGCAAGACGCTGCGGTGCATTTTGAGCAGAAGTGCTAGCAGTTAAAGCAGTCACCATAGCGCGGTAAGCTTCTCCTCTTGTCGTAATGTCACTATTTTTAGCTATTGTTTGATCTACAAATGCTTTCATTTCATCATTTGTTGCATCTAACGCAGCAAATTTAAGTGTTAAGTCTGATTGTGCTTGTGCATTGTCTTTTGCTGAAGCATTGGCAATGGCACTTGTAGTTAAGTCAAGTCTTGCTTGTGCTTCTTGTAATGAAGCTGTTGACTCCTCAGAAACTGTAGTAGATGGAGCAACTTGCACTGATGATGAGTCACTTCCACAACCTTGAAGTAATAAACTTGCTAAAACGATCGATCCAACGTATGATTTTAAATGTAACATATGTTTCCTTTGTTGAAGTATTGTTATTTTTTAACAACCTTCAATATTTTGATTTACAGTATTATAAAAAAAAGTAATCTTGTTTAAGCTTAAAATATAAATTACTTTTATACTTTATGTGATGGAAATATGATAATTTTATCTCATTAGTGCGATAGATTGGTCTTTTGTGATACTTTTGTAATAAATTACTTTTTTTTATACGTGTTACTAATATACACATAAAAGAGTGAAGTAGTTTAAAGCGTGGATATTCAGGAGTGAGAAGTTACATAAGAATAATATTTTCTTATGTAAGGTAGTGGTTTATAGAGTAACGCATGTCATCATCAAGGTTCTCCATGGAGCTGAGCATCCATCGGAGATATCCAGCATCTTCGTGTGCAACTTCTTGAAGTGTTTTTCCTTTATGTTTACCAAATCGAAATGACTTAACAAGTATGGGGGTGTTTGTAAGGTCAAGCATCTTCTCTACTGGATTCTCATTTGGGTAAGCTTCTAAAACAGCTTGTTTGAGTTTTGAGAGAAGAAGTTTAAGGACAAGAACATCTCCTATAGCATCATGTGCTTTAACGACTATGCCAAGATCAGATGCCTCTTTTTCTTCTTCTTTATAGAGTTCCATCTTATAGCGAAAGTACTGCAATCTATGTGCTTCTTCATCTGGGAGAATATGTTTTGCAACTCTAAGGGTATCTATTACTTTCATCTCTGTAGAAAACCCCTCTTTTTCAAGCATTTTAATATCAAAAGGGGCATTATGAATAATGAGGTAGTTCTCCTGTCTGTTTAACTCAAGGAGTCTTTTATAAGCAGATGTCTCTGTGCAGAGAGGTTTGTCCTTTATCATGTCTTGAGTAATGCCATGGACTTCCATAGCCCCATAGCTAATTGGTACATCAGTGCTATTAAACTCATTATGTACTTCTATAGGGTTTGAACCTAAAACAATATACCCGAGTTGTATTACTCGGTCTGTGTCACCTGTGCCTGTTGTCTCTGTATCTAGGATGATATATTTTGCCATTATTTACTACTCTCATAATTTACTTTAAACTCTTTTGTACTCTTTGGAGTGAGATCAAGTTTGAATTTTACTATATTACTTTCTGTAAAAGTATAGGGTACTTCACTTGTTATTAGTGAAGTTGTTTTTTTGTTAAAGGGTGTTTCTATTGTGATTGTTCTATTCTCATCAGTACTATTTTTAATACTATATAAAATATTTACATTATACTTATTTTCAGTATCTTGACGGCTTAGAAGTGTTTGTGTCACTTTTATATCAAAATTATTACCGAGTTTTAGTGTGATGGGAGTCTCTTTCGGTGTATGTGCTAGAGTATTTTCAGCAAGTAAAATAGTCTGATTGTGAAGAGTGGCATAGGTTCTAAGCACTCCTTTTGGTAGAGGAGTCTCAAGAGGAGAGAGTTTTACATACTGTGATACAGATACTTTTTGATCCCCTTGAAGATAGAGGGGATTACTGAGGTGCGAAGTGTAGAGTCGTTTTACACTTATATTTGCATCTTCAAGAAATTTTATTTGTGTTTTTTCTCTATCTGCAATTGTTACATTAAAAGGAATACTATAGTAGTGATAGCCCTCAAAAGATCTATGTGATATCTCTCCTTTTGCATTATTTATCTGCATCGCTCTCATTGTGCGAGGGGGATTATATGTTGATGGTGTAACTCTATTAATATCACCTGCAAGAAGAGAGAGTTTTGTATTTTTAAAACTTTTACCACTTTGGTTACTGAGGGTAATCCATCCTGTAAGTTTTGCACTTTTTTCATTCAATGTGAGAATATAGTTACTCTTAAAGCTAATACCTCTTACAAGGTAGTCAAGATTCATATCTGCCTTTGTGTACTCTTTAGCTTTTATGTTCCAAACAAGAGAGGGTTTTGTAATAAGTGTTTCGGGGATCTCTTCAAAACGAATAGCACTATTCGCCACGGAGAGAATTTTAAAGTCAAGGGTTCGAACAAGTGATGTGGATCCATTGCTAGAGAGGAGAGTGGCTGTGATGATTTTAAACTCATTTCTATTTTTAAGGAGTCTTACTTCTACTTTTTTTCCTATGTATGCATCTAAAAGTTTTTGGAGTGTGAGTTTATCAAAGCGGTACTGCTGTGAGTAGAGTCTTACCCCCTCTGGAAGTGAAACATTAATAGAGTCTGGCTCTATACTCTTCGCTATGTCACTATAGATAATTTGTGTGTCATCTTCTGTAAGTTCAAGCATCCTCTCTTCATGTACAAGTGCAATGTTTGAGTTGTAGACTATAAGTGAACTTTTTTTAATCTCTTTACCTAGCGTTGCACCATAGAGTGAAGAGGCAAGTATAAATGTTGAGAGTGAAAGTAGCGTGAAAGTTTTCATCTGTAAATCCTCAGTAAAATTTGAAAACTATGATACACTTATAAAAAAAATAGAGGGCAACACTTGATAGAAAATCCACTCTTTTATCTCTTTACTTTAGCATTCATAGCAACATTTTTTTACTTTTTAGAGAGTAAAACTGAATTGAAATTTTTTAAATATATTCCAGCTGTTGTTATTATTTATGCTGTGAGTATGTTTTTAGCCTCCTTTCATGTTTTTGATACAAATGCAGAAATAACTGCTATTTATAAAAGGGTGAAAGAAAATTTACTTCCTGCAATGCTCTTTTTGATGTTACTTCATGTAGATATAAAAGAGTTTTTAAAGCTTGGTAAACCACTCTTTCAAGCATACTTGCTAGCACTTTTTTCTTTAGTGATTGCTTTTGTGAGTATTGCATATATTTTTAACTTTTCTGCAACAACTGCTGCTGCCTTTGGTGCACTTGCTGGAAGCTGGATGGGTGGTACGGCAAATATGATAGCTGTTGGTTCAGCTTTGAATGTACCTGAAGAGGCTTTTGCTTATGCCCTTGTTGTAGATAGTGTAAACTATACTTTATGGGTAATGCTTCTTCTTTTTGCAGTACCCTTAGCCCCACTTTTTAATACATTTACAAAAGCCAAAAGCAGTGGTGTAAAAATGGGAGATATTGGATGTGCTTGTAGGTTAGGGACAAAACGATACTGGTCACTGCTTCTCCTTTCTATATTTATCTCTTTTCTTTGTAACTTTGCAGCAAATACTTTCTTTATAGAGTTTAGTCACACCACAACAATAGTACTTTTAGCAACTCTATTTGGCATAGTTGGATCGTTTACAAAACTCAAAGAGTTTAATGGTTCAAGTGAGGTGGCTACATCTATGCTCTATATATTAGTAGCACTTATAGGCTCAAGAGCAGTAATAGAGAGTTTTAGTGGCTTAGGTATTTATGTCTTAGCAGGTTTTAGTATACTAGTTGTGCATATGCTTATTATGATTATTGGTGCAAAAATACTGCATTTAGATCTCTTTAGTATCTCCGTAGCATCCTTAGCAAACATTGGAGGTGTAGTGTCTGCTCCAATACTTGCAGCAACATATAATAACTCCCTTGTAGGGGTAGGTGTTTTAATGGCAATTATGGGGTATCTTATTGGTACCTTTGGTGGACTTCTTGCTTCGCTCTTAATGAAACTAGCACACTTAATCCCAAAGTTCGACTTCACCACTCTCTATATTTGAATCTTGATAGAGTGCTT
>CAZMBK010000006.1:0-30869 GCA_964564315.1 uncultured Sulfurimonas sp. | reverse complement strand
CTTCAAATCCAGCTATTTTTAAAAATGCTATTTTAAACTCTCCTGCATATAAGGAACAGTTAGCCTCACTTAGCAATTTATCTTCAAAAGAGAAGTACGAAGCACTTGCTATCTACGATATTACAAAGGCAGCCGATATTTTAAAACCTCTGTATGATGCAGGTGATGATGGTTTTGTAAGCATAGAAGTTGATCCTTCTTTATGTGATGATGCTAAGGCAACTATTGCTGAGGGAAAAAGACTCTTTAAAAGTATAAATCGTCCAAATATTATGATAAAAGTACCTGCAACTGAAGCAGGATACGAAGCGATGGAGGAGCTTACAAGTGTAGGTATTCCTGTTAATGCAACATTAATCTTTAAAAAGTCCCAAGCTATTGCTTGTGCGAATGCTTTTAAAAGAGGAACATATAAGTATGCTAAAGAGGTGAAAACGGTTATAAGTATTTTTGTATCTCGTGTTGATCGCGCTTTAGATGCACAACTAAAAACATTAGGTATACAAGAGGCATTGAGTGGAATATATAATTCTGCTGATATATATGCTACTATTGAACAGATGCAAGTGCAAGGGTGTCGTGCTCTTTTTGCAAGTACAGGTGTGAAAGGTGACACACTCGAAGCACATTACTACATAGAAAAACTTTTAGCCTATAACAGTGTAAATACAGCTCCTGTAGATACTATAATGGCATTTTATGAAAATGGCAAGAGTACACAAGCTTTACCTATAGATAGAGAGTTAATAGAAGTACACTTTCTTAAAATAAAAGAGGCTGGTATTGATTTTGAGGCTATTTTAGATAAACAAATTGAGGATGGATTACTTGCATTTAAAGATGCTTTTAGTGATATATTGGAGAGTTTATGAGTAGCCATGAGGTAGATGTTAGTAAGTTAAGCTTTGAGCAGCTAAAAAAAATTCGTATTCATCTTAAAAAAATGATTGAAGTAGGTGGGTCAGATCTTCATATAAAAGCAAATGCTGTTATTCGTGCACGTATTAATGGAAATATAGTACAATTTTCTGGGGGTGTTTTCTCCAAAGAGGATGCTTTGACATTTGCTAAAGAGTTACTCAAAGGTCGCTTTGGAGAGTTTGTTGAGAATAAAGAACTTGATCTTGTATATCCTTTTGATGAAAATAACCGTTTTCGTGTTAATATTTTTTTCCAAATGGATGGAGTCTCTGCTGTTTTTCGTGTCATTCCTGTAAAAATACCCTCTTTTAATGAGTTACATCTACCCGAAATTGTAAGAAGTTTTACACAAAAAGAGAGGGGTTTAGTCCTAGTGACTGGAGTGACGGGATCTGGAAAGTCAACAACACTCGCAGCGATTGTTAATGAGATAAATATTACAAAAAAGAAACATATTATTACTATTGAAGATCCTATTGAGTTTGTACATAAGGATAGAGGTTGTATTATAAATCAGCGTTCAGTAGGACAGGATACCTTGACATTTGGAAATGCACTTCGTGCGGCACTTCGTGAAGATCCAGATATTATCTTAGTTGGAGAGATGCGAGATAAAGAGACTATTAACCTTGCACTGCATGCAGCAGATACGGGACATTTAGTTTTCTCAACACTGCATACTATTGATGCGAAGGAGACAATTAACCGTATTATCGGGCAGTTTCCACCTGATGAGCAAAACCGTGTAAGAATTTCAGTGGCAGGGGTAATACAGGGCATAATCTCTCAGCGTTTGGTACCTACTGTAGAGGGAGGACGTCGTGCTGCTATGGAGGTACTTGTTCGGACACCAAGAATTGAAAAACTTATTATGGAAAATCGTGATTATGAAATTCGTGATGCAATAGAGGCAGGAAAAGAGCACTATAAATCACAAAGTTTTGATCAGTCAATACTTGATCTTTATAATGATGGCATAATCTCAAAAGAGCAAGCTATGAAAAATGCAACAAGTGCTTCTGATCTTGAGTTAAAGATTAGTGGGCTTACAAGTGGAAAAGCTAGTACACCTATGGATGGTAAAGAGAGTGTCAATATCTCAGTAGATGATGACGATATATTTGATTTAAAGTAAACTTTAATGCAATTCTAAGTATAATTGCAACCATTTTTAAACACAAGGAAATTATATGTTAGAAGGTATCGTTAGAGAGAGTATGACAACAGGAGCTACTAAAGCACTACGTCGAGATGGTTATCTAATTGCGAATATCTACGGAAAAGGTCTTGAAAATATCAATGCTGCATTCAAAATGAATGAGTATATCCGTACAGTTCGTAATAAAGAGACTATAGCATTCCCAGTAAATGTTGCTGGTAAAGAGTTAAATGTAGTTGTTCAAGGGTATGAGTCTCATGCAGTTACTGGAAATTTACTTCATGTTGATTTAATGATTGCTCAAGTAGGTGTTGAAAGTAAATTTAACATTCCTATTGTTGCAGTTGGTGAAGCGAAAGGTCTTAAAAATAAAGGTCTTATTCACATGGCTAAAGAGCGTTTAACTGTTAAATGTACTCCAGAGAACTTAATGAATAAAATTGAGATTGATGTTACTGAGATGGATACAGGTGATTCTAAACTTGTTCGTGATCTTCCAGAGTTAGCGAATATGACTATTTTAGATAGTGATCGTGTAGCACTTATAAGTATCATTAAAGCGAAATAATTTTATGCTTATAGTCGGGTTAGGGAACCCTGGTTCCGACTATGAGAATACTCGCCATAACATTGGTTTTATGGTAATCGATGAGCTTGTAAAAAGGTTCAATGCTTCTGATGTTTCTAAATCTTCATTTTTAGGAAACTGTTATAAATCAAAAAATCATTTTTTATTAAAACCACTTACATTTATGAATCTCTCTGGAGATAGTGTTATTAAAGTGAAAAACTTTTATAAATGTGATAGTGTTGTTGTAATACATGATGATTTAGATCTACCTTTTGGAACGCTTCGTTTTAAGATGGGTGGCGGACATGGTGGTCATAATGGTTTAAAATCTATAGACTCTAAAATTGGAAAAGAGTATATCCGCGTTCGTATGGGTATTGGGAAGCCAGAGCATAAAGGAGAGGTCGCTTCTTATGTTTTAAGTCCATTCTCTGCACTACAAGAGCTACATCTCAAAAAATGGATAGATAAGACATCTGATGCTGTAGAATATCTACTTAACTCATCCCTTGAAGATACTAGTTCAAAGTTTACACAGAAGGTATCTTTGTGTTAGCATTTAGATACATAGCACTCCATTACTTGAAATATTTTTTTATTATTTTAGCTGCACTTGTTATGTTTATGGTTGGTTTTGACTATATGACATATGCACATAAACTCTCATCTTCTGCAAATCTTCTTCTTATTTATTTGGTTTACAAAGCATTTTTTGCAGTAGATATGCTTCTTCCTTTATCTTTAATATTTTCAATGATAAGTACAAAAATTTTTCTTATTCGTTCGAATGCACTTGTTTCACTCTTCTCTCTTGGTTACACACGAGTTGATGTTCTTAAACCTTTTGTGATAGTTTCCTCGGTAATCATTATACTTTTTATTTCTCTTCACTCATGGTCAAGTTTTGCAAGGGCGAATGAATTTTCAAATAATATTAGAAAAAATTCACAATACCTAAGTCCTACACGAGATCTTTTTTTTACTTATAAAGGAGAGTATATTTACTTCTCAAAACTTCTACCTCTTCAAGAAAAAGCAGAAAATATTCGTGTATTTACTGTGAAAGACAACTCTTTAAAATCGGTGTTAGTTGCAAAAGAAGCAAGTTATAGAAATGATTTTTGGTTTATAAAAAAAGCAGATATTATTATAAAACCTGATGATTTAAGCTTTAGTTCAAATGGAATGAGGGTCGTAGCATCAAAAGATTTGGAGATACTTGGAGGTTTTAGACCTAAAATACTTGATCAAGTATATGAAGGAAAGGTGAACTTTACGATTAGTGATGCTTTTGATGCTATGACTCTTTTGGATTCTCAAAATATAAATACGAGCAGTATAAAAGGAGCACTTTATAAAATATTTATTTATCCATTCTTTGTGCCTTGTCTTATAGTTATTATTTTCTTTTTTGTTCCTGTGAGTGTTCGTTTTGTAAATGTTTCACTTTTTAGTTTTGGAGCAATTTTAGCAACACTTTTAGTTTGGGGTATGCTTTTTATGCTTATTGAACTTTCAAATACTAAAACTATTCCAAGTGAAATGGGTGTTATTGCCCCTGTTGTGCTTCTCTTTCTTATTGCAATACGGCAATGGCGAAAATATAGGATGGCAACTTAACTCCTCTATAAGCACATTTTAGATAAAATCACTTAAAAAGAACTTGGAAATTTTATGATCGATTTTAAACAACTTGCAACAGAATACAAAACTCCCCTTTATGTATATGATTTTGACTATATGAAAGCTCAGTATAATGAGCTTAAAGAAGCATTTAAAGGTCGTAAATCTATTTTAGCATATGCTGTAAAAGCTAACTCAAATCTTAGCGTTGTAAAACATTTTGCAAAGATGGGAAGTGGTGCTGATTGTGTCTCTATTGGTGAAGTGCGACGTGCATTTATGGCTGGAATTCCTGCTTATAAAATTATTTTTTCTGGTGTTGGAAAGAGTGATGATGAAATTCGTGAAGCGATAGAAAAAGATATTTTATATATTAATGTTGAGTCTGCTGCAGAGCTTGATCGTGTAGAGATGATAGCACGAGAATTAAAAACAAAATCTCGTATTAGTATTCGTGTGAATCCAAATATAGACCCAAAAACACACCCTTATATTTCAACTGGCTTACATGATAATAAATTTGGAGTAGATTTGAGTACTGCAAAACGCATGTATATTATGGCAAATAACTCTGAGTATTTAGATCCTGTGGGTATTCATTTTCATATTGGTTCACAACTTACAGAATTAGATCCTATTCGTGAATCTGCTGAGATTGTAGCTGACTTGGTGCGCTCTTTACAAACTATTAAAATCGAATTGAAATTTTTTGATATTGGTGGTGGTTTAGGGATTAAGTATAATGATGAGACTACGATTAAGCCTTATGATTATGCACAGGCTATTTTAGGTTGTTTAACTGCACTTGATTTGACTATCCTTTGTGAACCTGGACGTTTTTTAACAGCCAATGCAGGTTATTTTGTAAGTAAAGTACTCTATGAAAAGCAAAACGGTGCAAAGAAATTTGTAGTGATTGATGGTGCGATGAATGATCTTTTACGTCCAGCACTTTACAGTGCTTATCATAAAATAGAAGCTATTACAGATGCAACAACTGAAGCTCGACCTGTAGATATAGTTGGACCTGTTTGTGAGAGCGGAGACTTTTTTGCAAAAGATTATCCTCTTCCAGAGTTAAATCATAATGATCTTATAGTTGTTCATAGTGCTGGTGCTTACGGTTTTGGTATGGGAAGTAATTATAATACACGAGGTCGTAGTGCAGAGATAGCACTTGAAAATGGTAAAGCAAGAGTTATCCGTAGACGTGAAACATTTGAAGATCTTATTGCCTTAGAGCAAGAGTTTTTAGAAGAGTAGGGTTTAAAAGTGTATTTTATTGATGTGCAGGGGACTCTTATTAGTGATAGTGATAAGTCTCCTATTAGAGGGAGTAGAGAGTTTATAGATATGCTCAATAGAAATAATACTCCCTATATGGTTGTGACAAACAATACAAAAAAAGCATCAAGAGATTTTCATAAATTTTTAAACGACTTAGGTTTTCACTTTGGATTTGATAAATATTTAGACCCTTTAATGCTTTTGGAGTCTCGTGTAGAGAAAGAAGCGGTAGCAGCATATGGTGCACCTGAATTTTTAAGGACACTTCAAGAGATGGGATATAAACTTGATTTTAAAAATCCTAAGACAGTGTTAATTGCAATAAAAGAGGATTTTAGTGCAGATGAGTATGCTCAGATGATAGATTTTTTACTCTCTGGTGCATCTCTTGTTGGTATGCATGAAACATCTATTTATGCAAAAAATGCTAAACGTTATCCTGGTGTTGGAGCAGTCTTAAAACTTTTAGAGTTTGCAACAAGTGTAAGTTACAGTGTTGTTGGAAAGCCTAGTCTTACATTTTATGAAGAGGCATTAGCATTACTGAAAATACAGGAGAAGAGTGCTAGTTTTGATAAAGTAACTATGATCAGTGATGATGTAAAAGGGGACTTGGGTGGTGCTAAAGAGCTTGGGATAAAAACAGTTTTTGTTACAAGTGGAAAGTATAAAAGCGAAGCAGAAATAGTTCCCTTTTTAAAAGAAGATTTAAAACCAGATTTTGTATATACAGATATGCAAGAGATATTGGAGAAAATATGAGTGAGATAAGTGACTGGAAAACATTAGAAGATTGTAGAGGTGCGATAGACACTATAGATAATGAGATGCTAGAACTTTTAAATAAACGCATGAAAGTTGTAGAGCGTGTAGGTGAGATAAAAAAGGATACAGGAGGGGCTATTTATAGACCCGAACGTGAAAAGGCCATTATTGCGCGTTTAACAGAGAAAAATGCAAAGGATAAAGGGCTCTTGAATGCAAGTGCTATTGAAGCAATTTTTTTAGAAGTATTTGCAGTCTCTCGTAATCTTGAGCTTCCTGAACGTATAGCTTATCTTGGTCCAGAGGGAAGTTTTACACATCAAGCTGCGGAGAGCCGTTTTGGTGCTATGAGTGATTATCTCTCACTCAATTCTATCGAGACAGTTTTTAAAACATTGGAATCAAAACGTGCAAAATTTGGTGTTGTCCCTATTGAAAACTCCCGTGATGGAATAGTAGGAGAAACGTTAGATCTTCTCGCGAAATCATCTGTAAAAATTGTAGCAGAACTATATATGCCAATACATGTAGCATTTGCAACAAAGGCACAAAAACTAGAAGATGTAACAAAAATATATTCTAAAGATAAAGGATTTGGGCAGTGTCGAGAGTTCTTAAGTGAACATGGTCTTAATGATATAGAACTTATTCCTGTTGAGTCTACAGCAAAAGCAGCTATTTTAGCTGCTGAGGATAAAGAGGCTGCTGCTATATGCTCTCATATTGCTGCAAAGCTTTACGGTGTTCCTACAATGTTTGAAAATATTGAAGATGAGCATGACAATGCAACTCGATTTGTTATTTTAAGTGACTTTAAAAATGCTATTAGTGGTGATGATAAGACTTCCATTCTTGTACGTTTAAAAGATGCTGTAGAAGCGGGTGCACTTGTGAATTTTTTACAAGATTTTGATCTAGAGAAGATTAACCTTAGTAAAATCGAATCACGCCCATCAAAAGATAAAGATGGAGGATTTGATTACTGGTTTTATATAGATTTTTTTGGTCATATAGATGAAGATAAAATTCAAAATGTACTGAAAAAACATGAGGGTGAAGTAACATGGCTTGGCTCTTATGTGAAGAGTGAGGATTAAAAATGAAATTTAATAAAAAATTAGAAAATATAAAAACTTATGAGGCTGGAAAACCTATTGAACTTGTAGTTCGTGAGTTTGGTATAGAAGCAAAAGATATAGTAAAATTGGCTTCAAATGAGAATCCTTATGGTTGTTCACAAAAAGTGCAAAAAGCAGTAGGTAATATACTCTCTAATATGGCACTTTATCCTGATGATAGTATGGTAAAATTAAAAAATGGGCTCTCTCGCCGTTTTGATGTGGCTGATGAAAACCTTATTATTGGAAGTGGTAGTGATCAGGTTATAGAGTTTATAATGCATGCTAAAGCAAATAGTAACTCTAAAATTCTTATAAACTCTGTAACTTTTGCAATGTATGAGATCTATGCAAAGCATATTGGTGCTGAGGTTATTCGTACACGTTCACAAACGCATAACTTAGAAGAATTTTATGAACTTTATAAGGCAGAGAAACCTGAAATTATTTTTCTTTGTACACCTAATAACCCAACAGGTGATGCTATAGATGCAGGTGAACTTTTATCATTTATAGAAAAAATAGATGAGAATACTCTTGTTGTTGTTGATGGGGCTTATATGGAGTATGCTGCATATAGAGATGTAAAAAAAGCACTTACCCCTAAAGAGCTTATAGAGAAGTTCTCTAATGTTATTTATCTCGGAACATTTTCCAAAGCATATGGCCTTGGTGGTATGCGAACAGGATATGGAATAAGTAGTGCAAAAATTATTAAAGAGCTCTATAAGCTACGTCCTCCCTTTAATATTACAACATTATCATTGGAAGCTGCATCGGTCGCTCTTGAAGATGAAGCATTTGTTATAAAATCCATAGAGTCTTGTTTTAAAGAGATGAAACGCTATGAAGAGTTTGCCTTAAAGCAAAATATAGATATAATAAAGAGTTATACTAACTTTGTTACACTATGTTTTAGTGAGGATCAAAATGCGACAAAACTAGCCGATGCATTACTTCATAAGGGTATGATTGTACGAGATTTAAGTGGCTATAAGATGAATGCTATACGTGTAACGGTGGGTAAACCAGAACAAAATAGTCGTTTTTTTGAACTTATTTCTGAAATATTATAAATTTTAAAACGAGAACTGAATGGATTTTAAGAAACTTTTTTCACAATTAGTAGTGCTATTTGAAAAGCTAAGTAAGCAACAAAAAATGATTATAGCCGCTTCTATTGTAGGAATTGTTGGCTTTTTAATTTTTTTAGTTGTTTTTACTTCTACAAAAACTACAAAAAATGATTATGAAGTACTTTTTGATTCTCTCAGTTCAAGTGATGCAGCAAAGGTTGTAGCACAACTTGAAAAAGACAATATAGCATATGAACTCGAAGAGAACAATGTTATTAAAGTTCCAAAAGATGTTGTTTATAAGGAGCGTATAAATATTGCTTCTTTAGGAATACCAAAAGATAGTGGTGTTGGTTTTGAGCTTTTTGATAAGCAGGAGTTTGGAGCGACAAGTTTTGATCAAAAGATTAAACACTTGCGTGCTTTAGAGGGGGAACTCTCTCGAACTATTAATGCTCTCTCTCCAATTGAGAAAGCTACTGTAAGTTTGGCTCTTCCAAAAGAGACACTTTTTGTTTCAAAACAAGTCCTGCCTACCGCTTCTGTTATGGTGACTATGGTAGAGGGTCGAACACTCTCCTCAAAGCAAATACGAGGTATTAAGAACTTAGTTTCCTCTGCTGTACCAAATCTACCCTCTACAAATGTTATGCTGGTAAGTAGTGATGGGAATACTCTTGGAGATGAAGATGAGATGGCACAAATGAGTGAACTCTCTTTATCGCAACAGCGTTATAAAATAAAAGAAGAAAAAAAACGTCAAGATAAAATTTTAAATGTAATCTCTCCTTTTGTGGGAGGAAGTGATAATGTAGTGGCTCAAGTAACAATAGAGTTCGATTTTTCAGTGAAGAACTCTACAAGTGAGACATACGATCCTGAAAATGTAGTAAGAAGTGAACAGGTGAGTGAAGAGAAACGTACTGGTTCAACTCCAGAACAAGTTGGTGGTGTCCCAGGTACAGTGAGTAATATAGGTCCAGTAAAAGGAATATCAAGTAATAAAACGACGCAAAAATATGAGAAGAATACAGGAACAACTAACTATGAAGTTGGTAAAACTGTAAGTACAACAAAAAGTCAGTTTGCCCGTATAAAAAGGATTACTGCCGCGGTTGTTGTAGACGGTAAGTATAAGGTTAAACTTGATGCAAATGGCGAAGCGACTTCAGATTTAGAATATACACCACTTAATGAGACAGATATTAATGCACTCTCCTCTTTAGTAAGTAGAGCTATTGGGATTAATGAAGAGCGAGGGGATGTAATTTCTGTACAGAACTTACAGTTTGATAGATCGCGTACTGAGCCTGGAATAGATGCTGTTTCTGAGGGTAAAATCTTTGTAGCTACCTACCTTTCACCATTTTCTGGTCTTTTTAAGTATATTTTTGTCTTACTACTACTTCTTATACTGTACAAAAAAGTTATTTCTCCATTTGCTGATAAAATGCTTGAGGTATCACGAGAGGAGGAGGAGTTATCTGCTCCCGTTCTAAACCTTGATGATGATGAAGAGGAAGATCTTGTTGAAAAAGTGCAACAGATGCGTAAAAAAGTAGAGGATCAGCTTGGAGTTGGTGAAAACTTTAATGAGGATGAACTGAAGTATGAGGTTATTCTCGATAAGGTAAGAAATATGGCAGATGATGCACCAGAAGAGATAGCTTCACTATTGCAAGCACTTCTTAGTGAAGAGTCAGGACCAGTTAAATAGTGAAGAGGAGTTAAGTAAATGTCAAATTTAAACCAACAGCAACAGGCGATTTTTGATGAGATGAGTATGGCAGAAAAAATTGCAATACTTCTACTTCAAGTAGGAGAAGAGACAACAGCAGGAATATTTTCAGCAATGAGTGTTGATGCTATTACAGATATTTCAAAGTATATTGCTACAAATACTACTGTGGATAGAGGTGTAGCAACTGCTATACTTGAAGAATTTCATGCGATTTTTCAATCTGGTCAATACCTTACTGCTGGTGGTATGGAGTATGCAAGAGAGTTACTTTACCGTACTCTTGGTCCAGATGAAGCAAAAAAAGTTTTAGAAAAGCTTAATAAAAATATGCAAAATACTCAAAATTTTGCATATCTTTCAAAAATTAAGCCGCAACAACTCTCAGACTTTATTGTGAACGAGCATCCTCAAACTATTGCACTAATTTTAGCACATATGGATGCGACTGAGGCTGCGGATACCTTACAGTATTTTCCTGATGAATTACGAAGTGAAGTTGCTATGCGTATGGCAAGACTCGGAGATATTTCACCTTCAGTTATTAAACGTGTTTCAGCAGTTTTAGAGTCAAAACTTGAATCTCTTGCTTCATACAAAGTTGAAGTTGGTGGACCTCGTGCGGTTGCTGATGTCTTTAATCGTCTTGGTGTGAAAAGCTCTAAAGCAACATTGGCAAATATTGAGCAGGTAGATGAAGAGCTAGCTACACTCATTAAAGAGATGATGTTTACATTTGAAGATATGGTAAGTCTTGATAAAACGGCAATTACTGAGACACTTAAAGCTGTTGATAAAGCAGAGTTAATGCTTGCATTAAAATCTTCTCCTGAAGAGTTAAAAGAGAAATTCTTTTCTGCTATGTCTGAGCGAGCACGTGAAGCCTTTGAAGAAGAGATGCAGTTCCTTGGTGCTGTTAAAATGAAAGATGTTGAGACTGCTCAGAGAAAAATTGTTGAAACAGTGAATAGTTTAGCTGAGTCTGGTATTATTCAGATGGGTTCAACTGAAGAGATGATAGAGTAGATATGGCAACAGTAATTTCAGAATCAGAATTAGATGCACATAATATAAATAAATATAGTTTTAAGGTTATGGCTCTGGGTGGAGGGGATGAAGATAAAAAATCAAGCTCTGTAAAAGAGAGTGTTCTCTCATCTTCTAGTGAAACAGCTCCTAAGCCAAAGGCACAAGAGGTAGATTCGAGTGCTTTGAGTAGTAGTTCAAAAGAGTCTCTTATAGAGTCTTTAATGCAAAAAACAGATGAGATGTCTTCAAACTTTATAAAACTTCAGATGAAGTTAGAGTCAAAAGAGGAAGAGTATGCACAAGCACTTGTAAAAGCAAAGGAGAGTGCTTTTGCTGAAGGAATTGAAGCGGGTAAAGCTCAAGCTTTAGAAGAGAGTAAGCAGAGTGCTTTAAACTCTATTGAAATGTTTAGTGCCTCTGTTTTAAAGCTAGAGGAGAGTGCTCAAGAGTTTGAGAGTGCTTTAGAGGGGATTAAGAAAGAGTTAATTGCTGCGGCATTAGATATAGCTAAAGAAGTAATTAAAGTTGAGTTACAGGAAAATTCTAATCATGTAGCTGAACTGCTCTCTAATGAACTTATTAAAGAGCTTCAATCTGCATCTAAAATTACATTAAAAGTAAACCCAAAAAACCATGGTTTTATTTCAGAGCATGTGAGTAAAATGAATCATATTACTGTTATTTCGGATAGTGCTGTAAGTGAAGGTGGTGTTATTGTTATCAGTGATGTTGGTAATATGGATGCAGAGATTAGCAAAAGATTTGAGAGAGTAAAGAGAGCAGCTTTAAATGAGTAAAGATATGAATATAAAAAATAAAAGTATAAAAGAGCTAGAAGTAGTTTGTCAAGATATACGTGAACGTATCTTAGAAGTGGTGAGTAAAAATGGTGGGCATTTGAGCTCAACATTAGGTGCAACAGAACTAATAGTAGCAATGCATAAAGTATTTGATAGTAAAAAAGATCCTTTTATATTTGATGTCAGTCATCAATCTTATGCACATAAACTCTTAACTAAGCGATGGGATGACTTTGAATCTCTTCGTGAGTTTAATGGCTTATGTGGTTATACAAAACCAAGTGAGAGTGATGATGACTACTTTGTAGCAGGACATAGTTCTACTTCTATCTCTTTAGGTGTTGGTGCAGCAAAGGCAATAGCCCTTAAAGGTGAGCAAGAGTCTCGTATACCAGTTGTTATGATTGGGGATGGTTCTATGACGGCAGGTATGGTGTATGAAGCATTAAATGAGCTTGGTGATAGAAAGTATCCTATGGTAATTATCTTAAATGATAATGAAATGAGTATTGCAAAACCTATAGGGGCTCTCAGTAGAATGCTTAGTTCTGCTATGGCCTCTCCCTTCTACCAACGTTTTAAAAAGACAACAGAGTCTTTTGTAGATAATTTTGGAGAGGGTGCACACTATATTGCCAAACGAATGGAAGAGGGGCTTAAGCTTATTACTCCTGGGATTATGTTTGAGGAGATGGGAATTAACTATATTGGTCCTGTAGATGGGCATAATTTAGAACAACTTATTGATATTTTTGAAACAGCAAAAAAGTTAAATCGTCCTGTTATTATTCATGCACAAACTCTCAAAGGTAAGGGCTATGATATTGCAGAAGGAAAGGAAGAAAAGTGGCATGGTGTTGGTCCATTTGATCTTGAAGATGGAAAAAGTGCTAAGAAATCTTCAAAAAAAAGTGCTACTCAGATTTATACAGATGCACTGCTTGGGCTTGCAAAAAATAATAAAAAGATTGTAGGTGCAACTGCTGCTATGCCAAGTGGAACAGGTCTAAGTGAACTTTTAGAACTCTATCCAGATCGTTTCTGGGATGTAGCTATCGCAGAGCAGCATGCCGTTACGAGTATGTCAGCCTTAGCAAAAGAAGGTTTTAAGCCTTTTTGTACAATTTACTCTACATTTTTACAACGTGGATATGATCAAGTGATTCACGATACATGCTTGATGGACTTACCAGTCGTTTTTGCACTTGACCGTGCGGGAATAGTTGGAGAGGATGGAGAGACCCATCAGGGTGTTTTCGATATAAGTTTTTTACGTGCCATACCAAATATGACCCTTTTTGCACCGCGAGATGAGAGGAGCTTTCATCAGGCAATGGCTTTTGCTGCTTCTTATGAGCATCCATGTTCTCTTCGTTATCCTCGTGGTTCATTTAAAGAGAGTAATCTTCCAGAATCCCTGCCCTTTGAGTTGGCAAAATCTCAACTATTAAAATCAACAGAGTCAGATATTCTCTTTATCGGGTATGGGAATGGAGTGGGTCGAGCATATGAGACTTCACTTCTTTTAGATGAAGAGGTCGCCATTCTAGATCTTCGTTTTGTAAAACCTCTTGATGGTGAGATGTTAAAGCATTTAAGTATAAAACATAAAAGATGGTTTGTCTTTTCTGATAGTTCAAAAATGGGTGGTGTTGGTTCTGCAATATTAGAATTTTTAGCACAAGAGAAGATTACAAATATAGAGTTGTGCTCTTTTGAGTACGAGGATGCTTTCATTACTCACGGTAATACAGTACTTGTAGAGGAGTCTTTAGGATTATTACCAAAACAGTTAGCAAGCAGAGTAAACTCTTAATACCATAGTAAACAACTATGTTTACTTGACTTTAAAATCTAAATCCTTTATTATTCGAATAATTAATACTAAAGGATTTAAAATGAGCAATAAATCATGTCCAATATCACTAATATCTGTAGATTCAAATATGGCAAGAATGAATGCATTTTATGTAGGAATTCTGTTTACTCTTTATATACTTAGCTCATTTACTCCTTTAATATACTTTCTTATTTTAGATTTTAGTACAAGAATATTTTTAAAAAAAGAGTATAGTGCAACATATATACTAGCCTACCTTACAAAAAAGTTTTTCAAGCTTCCATCTATTCCAGTGGATGGGGCACCTAAAAAATTAGCAAGTTACTTTGGATTGTTTTTTGTCATTTTAGTGGCATTTGTAGGCTTTTTTGAATTTAATTTTCTCTTTTATTCTTTAAGTATAATACTCTTAGCTTGCATCTTTTTAGAAGTCGTATTTAGTTACTGTCTAGGATGCGAAATTTATCACTTATATCAAAAAATATTTGTCTAATGGTTGGAATTTCAACAAAAGGTATTTATGGTGTTGCCGCTATGTATGCACTCTCTAAATCACCAAATGCTAAATTAATGCAGATCAAAGAGATAGCTGCAGTAACACAGATATCTCATGGCTATTTAGAACAAATTTTAGCAAGACTTAAAAAAAGTGGTTTGCTTGTAAGCATACGAGGTGTAAATGGTGGATATAAGTTATCTCGATGTGCACAAGAGATAGTGGTTCTTGAAATAGTAGAAGCACTCGAGGGAAAACTTTTTACTCCAGCTGAAAATGTAGGAGCTAGTGTAGTACTGGACTCATTTTGGAGTGATATACAAGAGAGAGTTCGTGCTACATTTGAAGTAAAACTTTCAGAACTAGATAGTTCATACCAAACTTATTTTTATGAAATTTAATTTTTTTATAGAGTGGTTTTTTTGATATAATTAAAATATGAAATTAGATTATAAAACAAAAATAACAACTGACAGAGAATTTTACCCCTCCTTGGATATAAATACTTCATTGGAGAGTGATAGGGGTCGGATAATATCTTCTGCTGCATTTAGACGCTTACAGAACCGAACACAGGTTTGGTCTTTGGAGCTTAATTCTGCGGTAAGAAGTCGTTTGACACACTCTCTTGAAGTGAGTCAAACAGCTCGTTATATAGCAAAAAGTATACTCAAAGAGATAGATATAGATGGACTCGATGATGCTTTTATCTCTATTGTTGAAATCGCTAGTCTCCTTCATGATATTGGAAACCCACCTTTTGGACATTTTGCTGAGATGATGTTTGATAAATGGATGGGTGAAAACTTAGAAGATATTTTCTCAAGTGTAATTAGTCAAGCTCAAGTGAAAGAGAAAAAGTTTATTTATATGCTCATTGATGACTTGAGTAATTTTGATGGAAATGCTCAGGCTATACGAATTATTTCTAAACTACAGCGTTATAATCTTTCTTATACACAATCCGCAGCAGTCTTAAAATATACTAGAGCTTCTTTTGAGCCTAAGCCTAAGAAGGATGATGCTCTCTCATATTTAAGAAAAAAATCGGGTTATTACTACTCTGAAAGAGAATTTGTACAGAGAATTACAAAAACATTGGGCATAAAAAAAGGGCATAGGTTTCCTCTTACTTATATAATGGAAGCTGCCGATGACATATCTTATTTGACCGCTGATTTAGAGGATGCTGTTGATAAGGGTATTTTTGACTTAGATGAAATCTATAGACTTATACTCAAAGAGGATGCTCGAGTAAATGCAGATAATGAGAATGAATACTTTAAAGTATTAGTAGAAAAATCTTATGAGAGAGCGAAAAAAGATGATAAACCCTATCAGTTTAATCTTTTTCTGACACTCCTTCGTGCCAAACTTATAGGTGATTTGGTGGCGTATGTAAGTGGTGTTTATGTACAAAACCATAAGGCTATTTTTGAAGGAAGTTTTAACTCGGCACTTTTAGAAGTAGATAAAGAGAGTAAGTACCTTCTTGCATCTGAGGTTTTACGAAATATAGCTGTGACACATATCTATAATCATCCTAAAGTAGAAAAACTTGATCTTCAAGCCTATCAAATTCTTTATGGACTGCTTAACCTTTATAAAGAAATCCTTCTGATAAGTGTAGAGGATATAAATAGTGTGATAGAGGGTAAAAAGATAGCAAATAAAATAGCTATGATGCTCTTTAAAAAGCTTTCAAATAAGCATATAGTAGCATATAATGAAGCAGTGAGAGATATAGATAAACATTATTCAAAAGTAAAGCAAGAGTCTCTAGAAATTTACTATAGAGTGAGACTTTTACTTGACTATATTAGTGGAATGACTGATGACTTTGCGCTGCATGAGTTTCAAACACTTTGGGCATTGAAAATATAGTTATTCTCTTACAGATTTTTTTATTTTTCCTAAAACAATAGCTTTGATTTTTTTAAAGTTTTCTTTTGAATTTTTATTATAAATGAGAGACTCAAGAGAGAGAACTTCTGCCTCAATATCTATTTTATTGAAGTAGGGTGTAAGATATTTTAAAAGCTCTTTAGGTGTTTTTATATTTTGTATATCATCATAAGTGTGCTCTTTTTTTGATGCTCTTTTGGGAAGGTACTCTATAAGTTTTGCCATCAGAAAACCAGCTAAAAAAAGAAGAAAGTTATAAAAATAAGCTATATATTTTTTGTAATCTACTGCTGAATTTGGAGACTCCTCATCATCTAAAAGTGATGCTATATCTAATTTTGTAACATGTATCTCTTTTTCTTCTGTTGTTCTATTCATCATCTGTCTATTTCTATAGTTATAGGTTTTTAGAGTCACTTTTGGAATTTTATAGTTTCTATCTGAGACAAGTGCATAACTCCACTCTTTTTTGTATAGATAGCCATCTTTTGTTGCTCTTGGTTCTTTCTCTTTAAGACCTCGAAAGATAGAGACACTATTGAGCTTTTGTATAGGTTCAAAACTTTTATCTAAAAAACCACGTCCTTGAAGTGTGTAGACTACATTAACCTTGTCGTAAGAACTTACTCTATCTTTATCTATATGCATACTAAAGTTAAAATCACCAACGGCATGAATATCAGCTGGAAGTTTTTTAATATTTAATTCTACCGTAGGGGTAGCTATATGTACTTTTATAGTAGGGATACTTTTTACATTATCTCTACTCCCTGTATATGCTTGTGCTACAGCATCATCACTTGCACGCCGAACTTGAAAATCAAACTTGACTTCTATTTTACCACTTTTTTTTGGGAGGAGAAGGAATTCAAACTCTTTTTTTGCATCATGATAGTTAAACTCATGGCGTTTCTCTTTAATAGAGATAATTTCATATGCATCACTTGGGAGTGGTTTAAGATCAAAAAACATCACTTCGTTGTGAATTTTTTGGTGTGTTGTAAAACTTATGTTGACCGCTTCATGTACTACTGCACTCTTTTTAGAACTATTTATTTCATAGCTACAGTAGTAATGCTCTTGTGCATGTATAAAGGGTGTAAAGAGTAAAAAAAGAAGGAGTAAATTACCATGGATGTTTTTCATTGACATATCCTTTGTTGATGAGCTCATAAGCATTATATCCCATTTTAAACTCATTTTTTTCACCCTTTATACTTGCTGCATTTTTATTTTTTTTATTACTTTTTCCACCTGCTCCTCCTTGGGAACCCTGTGCATCTCTCTTACTTGGAGTGGATGAGCCACCACCATCTTGGGCTTCTTTTTTTGTATCTATCTTTTTTGTGATATTTTTCACCTTTTTAGTGTTAAGAGTTGGAAGCATGTCGGCAACATTTATTTTACTAATTTGGTTCTGTTTTAAAAGTGTGAGTAAGTTTTCATAGGCTTCTTTTGAGTACTCTAATGCTAAAGATTGCTTATAGAGTTCATGGGCTCTTTGGTATTTTTTAAGTTTAAATGCCGCATTTGCCATATTATAAAAAACTTTGCTTTTTATAGAGGGATCTTTACTTTTAATTTGTGAATAATAACGTAGAGAATATTTATACTGTTTGTTATTGTAGTAAGCATTTGCTATTGACATATAGCTGTATTGTGAGGGGGTAAGTCTCTTAAAATACTCTTGTGCTTTAAGATAGTCTCTCTTTTTATAAGCTTCCTTAGCAACTTTAACATAGTAAAAGTCTAGGAGTGAAGCTTCTGCTTGTTGCGCAGATGAGAGATAAAGAAAAAGAAAAAAAGCGGGCAAGAATTTTTGTGCTTTTGTTAGTGAGACAAGAAGAACCATAAATGCTAATAGTAGGGGAATAAAGTAGAGCTCTTTATAGCGTATTACTTCAGTATAAAGTTCTTTTATCTCTAAGTTTTGTGCTTGCATAGCTGTTTGTAGTAGAGTACTTATATCTTTGTTTGAGTTAATTTCAAAGTAAAAACCGCCACTTAAACTTGCAAGATCTTTTAAAATTGGATTAATGCGTGAGATAACTAGATGAGATTTCTCATCTTTGATAGCTTTTGCATTTTTAATAATAACGGCTCCTTTTTGTGAAGCAACAGCGATGATATTTATTGTGATGGCAGATTGCTTAGCCATCTGAAGAAGCATTTTTAATGAGTGCTCCTCTCCTCCATCAGTGAAAATGAGAAGAGATTTATGCTCCTGCTCAAGTTTTCCAACCTGTTCTATAAGAGAGCTTAACGAGGTACTTTTTGTCAGAATGTATTTTGGCTCAAGTGCATCAAGGGCTGAGATAGCTATAGCTGTATCTGTTGTTGGTGGACAGATAAGGAGAGGATTGCTTGTAAAGGCAAAGAGGCTAAACCTATCTTGAGTATTGTGTTTTAAAAGAGCAATAATATTCTCTTTTGCAACTTGGTAACGACTAGGAGTGATATCGTCCATCTGCATAGAAAAAGAAGCATCTAATGCTATGATGTACTCATTTGCATCAAATTTTTCCTTACTTATTTCATTTGTAAGTGCAGGGCGAGAGAGAGCAAGGAGTAGAAGTATAAGAGTTAACAAAATAAGTTTAGTCTGTTTATGATAGCGCTTATGCTCATTTATAAAATCATTACTTTTTACTTGGCTCGTAGAGAGTAAAATATCTTTAAATATCCATAACACTATTAAAATAAGTAAAAATGCCCAAGGGTTTAAAAATATCATAAGTGGTATGCCCTATATCGTTTGAGTAAAATACTTATTAATAAAATAATAGCCAAAAAGAGTGGAATATCAAAAAGGAGTGTTTTATGTAAGTAGTGTTCTGAGCGAATGGGACTTGGTTCGAGTGTATCAATAGTAGCATATACATCTCTCATAGATTCTGCATCTTTAGCTTTAAAAAATTTCCCATTACTCTTTTGGGCAATTTCTTGAAGGAGTGATACATCATAATCACTCTCTTTTCCTACTCCTATAGTATAAATTTTAATACCATTTTTTTTTGCAAGGTCTACACCATCTTTAGGGGAAAAAGTACCACTATTTTGATACCCATCACTGAGTAATATAATAACTTTATTTTGCGTTTGGGAATTTTTTAAAAGTTTTATAGCTTGCATTAAGCCATCCCCTATTGCTGTATTATCTCCTGCTATTCCAACATCAAGATATCTTAGAACGAAACTCAGACTTTTTCTATCGTAGGTTAGTGGTGCTGATGCAAAGGCGAAGTTTCCAAAAACGACTACACCTAAGTTGTCATCATATCTATGGAGTATAAAATTTTCTAGTATATCTAAAACAGCATCAAATTTACGAGTCTCTTTCGTCTCTTTATCGTAGCCACTCTCTCCCATAGAGCCACTTGTGTCAAGTGTAATAATAAGGTCACGACCTTTTCTATGGTTAGGAGATTTTTGCTCATAAGTAATAGGCATAGCAAGTGCTGTAATGATAAGGATTAATATTGTAAGAAAAAGTAACTTCTCTTTATTTATAAAATGTGTTGCCTTTTTAAAGAAGTTTATATGTACAAAGTATCGTTTTGGAGCAGAGAGTGGACATACATATATGCAAAGTATAGGGAGTAGTAGTAAAAAATAAAGAGGATACTGAAACTCAAAATGCACTGCTGTCTGAACCTTTTTATTTATTTGTACTTATTATACAAAAATGAGTTAAATAGTTAGTTTAAAAGATTAAAAAGATGCCCACCACATACGTAGATAGAGTCCAATAATACTAGTATATCCAACTTCACTAAAAATAAGTTTCTTATCTTTATTATAGATAAATGTTGTAGGAAATCCTGCAATATTGAACTCTCTTGAGAGATGTTTTAGGGAGTCATTAACGACTCTATAATTGTATCCTTTCTCTTTCATATATGCTTTTAATTCTTCTGTTGTGCCAGAATCAACTGCAATAGTAACAACTTCAAAGTACCTAGAGATAAACTCAATATTTGATGCCTCTACCTTACAAGTAGGACACCAAGTTGCCCAGAAGTGAATAAGAACAGGCTTCTCAGATACAAACCTATAGGTACTACTATCTATGAGTTTGAGTGTTGCAATGCGTAGTGGGGCAGTGCTTAAGTCCTGACTCTTATAAAGACTTAAGAGATTCGCGATAATACTCATAGTGATAATAAAAAAAAGAATCTCTTTTGTATAATGTTTTAATTTTTTTTTCATAATTTTTTAACTTTATTATACTCTTTATTTTAATGTAATACTTGGAAAGTAAGTATGAAGTGTTACCGCTGAAGTAGCCGCTAACTTTTTCATAAACTTATCAAATTTATCCTCTTTATTCCACTGTGGATTTTTTACACCACTGAGTGCTACAACTTTTGCTTTTGCATCATACATAACACCTAAACTATCTACAAGACCCACTTTCATAGCTTGTTCTGCTGTGAATATATGTGCATTTGCAAAGAAATCCCGATTTTTTATATCTAAGTTTCTAGCTTCTGCTACATCAGTAGTAAACATTTCATATGTCCCTTGAATAACTTTGTTTAATTCATTTACTTCAAAGTCTGTCCACTCTCTATTTGGTGTCCCTATTTGCTTATATTTTCCAGCATAAACATTTTGAGATTTTATACCTATTTTACTCATAACTTCGCTGAGGTCTGCTCCTTGCATAATAACACCAATACTTCCAACCATACTTCCTGGATTTGCTATGATCTCATCAGCCCAAATACTTGAGTAGTAACTCCCACTCGCAATAGTCCCTTGAGCATAAGCAACAACGGGTTTTCTCTCTTTAAGTCTTTTTATAGCATAAGCAATCTCTATTGAAGGTGCTACTGCTCCTCCTGGAGAATTTACAGTAAGTAAAACCCCTTTAATTGAGTTGTTATCTGCTGCTTCGTCTATTTTTGCAACTATTTCAGTAGCATCCATAATGGGACCTACAAGTTTAATCTCTTGAAGGTTGTTTGGAGTGAAGCTTTTATCGTCTTGGGGAGCAAAGAGTAAAAAGAGGATGAGAAGAAATATCATCGCTTTGAAATGCTCTTGAATAAATTTCATTGGGATTGTTATAGGTAAAAAGAGTTTGCGTAAAAATTCCATAAGTTAGTTTCCTTTTTCGAGTTTACCATTAATGTAAACTTTGGAGATATTATAGCGATGAAGTATTAAATGAATAGCCAACTCTTGGGTTGGCTCTGCATCTAAGTCAACTATAATCATATCGGCCTTTTTCCCAACTGCAATCTCTCCTGCATTTACTCCTAATGCTTCTGCTGCATGGAGTGTAACACCATCAATAAGTTCTTTAGCAAACTCTAAAAGTGGTGCATCAGGATGTGTGAAAAGTGATATTTTCATCTCTTCAAATAGGTCGAGTTTATAGTTAGAACTTAAGCCATCTGTTGCAACAATCCATCGTATTTTTTTCTTATTAAGGGCTTGAATGTCAAGTGTAGGGTTGCCAAGTAAGCGGTTTGAAATAGGGCAGTGAATAATGGTGTGCTTATTTGTAGCAATAGTCTTTAGCTCATCTTCATTTGTCTGTACAGCATGTGTAAGAAGGGTAGGTATTTCGTTGAAGTGTGCTAAAAATTCTTTTGAGTCACTTACATTTGCTTTTTGCTTTAAAAGGTCATTAAAAAACTTTTTAAAATCTCCATCACTGTTGTCTAGCCACTCTCTTTCAGCTTGACTCTCCAGAAAGTGAGCAGTTAAAGGGAGTTTTTCATACTTTACAATTTCAAGTGCTTTTTTAATGAGAACAGGATGTACAGAGTAGGGGGAGTGTATAGCTATAGCTGGAGTAAAGCCTTCTCTTTTGACTGCTTTACTGGCATTTAAACGGGATAAAAAGTCTGTGAAAAGTGCATCGGCCATAGTTGCTTGTGAACCAATGAGTTCATTAAAAAAAACAACATTTTGTTTTGCATTTGCACAGGCATCTAAGTCCATAGCATGAGAACTAATTGCTCCAAATGTTGTAATTCCAGACTCAAGCATAGAATCAATAGCTTTTTCCATACAAGGAACACTACAGCCATTTATAAGATCTTCACGATTTTCAATGACACTATAAAGCCATCCCATAAAGTCACCATAGCTGAGTGCCGTTTTATTTCCAGAGAATTCAACATGAACATGGGCATTAATCAGTCCTGGCATTAGGAGAGAATTTTCACTAAGTGTTTCTCTTTGTGCATCAGGGTATTCTGCGATGAGTTCATCAATAGGAGCGATTTTTTGAATTGTTTTATCAAAGGCAATAGATAAGTTTGTACTTATTCTATCTTTAAAGTATATAAAATGGGGTGTAATAATCTGCATTGTAAATCTTTTGGTTAAATTTAAAATAGATTATGCTTTATTTAGGTAAAATAACTCCTTAAAATTGTTGGCATTCTTGTTAAATCTAAATGAATAGGGTAGATTTAGAGTTATAGTCAATAAAAATAATAAAAAAAAGGTAAAGAATGAAAATAGTAGTTATCCAAGGTCCAAACTTAAATATGTTAGGTGTAAGAGAGCAAAATATCTACGGTCCAATGAAATTAGAGCAAATTCATGCACAGATGAAAGATGTAGCAACTCAAAATGGTGTTGAGATAGAATTTTTTCAGAGTAATCTTGAGGGTGAAATTGTAGATAAAGTTCAAGAGTGTTATGGTGAAGCACATGGTATTATTATAAATGCTGCTGCATATACACACACTTCTATTGCTATTCGTGATGCTATCTCTGCCGTTGCTATGCCAACTATAGAAGTTCATATATCAAACATCCATAGACGTGAAGATTTTAGAAAAGAAAATATGATAGCACCTGTATGTACATCTTCTGTTGTAGGTTTTGGCCCTTTTGGTTATCACTTAGCGATGATGGGTATGCTTCAAATTCTTAACGAGATGAAAGCTGCACAAGAAGCACAGCAAAAAGCACAAGCGAAGGCTTAATTTATAAAATGTATAAAAAACATAAAATTAATGAGAAGTTAGAAATATTCTCTTCTTTATGTTTTCCTTACAAAAGTAAAAGTATCTCCTCTTTACGTTATCAAGTAACTGTTGGTGTCGGTGGCAATATAGGAGATATGAAAAGACGAATGAATCACCTCTTTGTAAAACTACAAAGAGAGAGTAGAGTCGATATTTTAGAGACATCGTTGATTTTGAAAAATCCTCCTTTTGGTTATTTAGACCAAGATGATTTTTTTAACTCAATTGTAGTGCTTAAAACATCAATGAGCCCAAAAGTTTTTCTTGCATATCTTCTTCATTTAGAGAAGCAGTATGGAAGAAAAAGAAGTTTTGCAAATGCACCAAGGACCTTAGATTTGGATATTCTTTTTTTTGATAATCTTAGTATGAATACAGAAAGATTAACACTTCCCCACCCTCATTGGCAGGAGAGAGAAAGTGTTCTTATCCCTTTACTAGGTCTTACAAAATGAAAATTTTAACTTTCACTGGTATATCTCCTTCTGAGGCACTCAAAAAAGCGAAGATGGAAGTAGGTGATGAGGGTATGCTTATAGAGACAAAAGAGATACGTAAAAAATCTCTTGGAAAAGAGGCACTCTATGAGATAATTATAGGAATTGATGAAGAGGCTCTTCCTATGTCATATAAAAAACGTTCGACACCTTTGACACAACAACAATCCCTTAACAAAGAGAATGAAGATGTACTTTTTGATCTCTCTAATGCTGCTGAGCAAATAGCGAAAGTTTCAAAAGTAGCAGATGATCCAATAGCACAGTATATGAATCCTCCAAAACACGCAAGACCAGCGATCACTGTTCCTGAGCCAAAAGAGCTTAAAGAGATAAAGAGTGAGATTAGTAAACTAACGGATAAAGTAAAAATTATTCAAAATATGTTTTGGGATGAAAAAGGTCCAGATATAGAGCATCAAATTCCTTCTGAGTTTGCAGAGATCTATAGACTTGCATCTCAAAGTGGTATGAACAGAGAGCATCTTGATGAATTGATGCGAATAACTTTAGAGCATATGCCATTTAAAATGCGTGAAAATTCAATAACTGTAAAGCGTTACTTTCAAACCATACTTCGTAAAATGGTACCAATTAGACGAGAACCTAAACTCTCTATGGGTGCAAAAAAAGTAATTATGCTTGTAGGTCCAACAGGTGTTGGTAAAACAACAAGTATTGCAAAACTTGCAGCTAGATACTCCTTTTTAATGCAAAAGAAGTATAAGGTTGGACTTGTTGTTTTAGATACTTATAGAATTGGGGCAGTGGAGCAACTTATGCAGTATGCACGGATGATGAAGTTGGGGATAGAGACAGTTGTTGACCCTCCAGAGTTCTCAAGTGCACTTGACTCTCTGCGTTATTGTGATTATATTCTTATTGACACTATGGGATCTTCTCCTTATGATAAAGGAAAAATTGAAAAGATATATGAGTGCTTGAATGCTAATACTACAGAGTATGAAGTTGAGGTTGTTTTGGTTATGCCAAGTTCAATTAAATATGAGGACTTAAAAGTGACATATGAGAACTTTTCAACACTTGGTATTGATAGTTTTATGTTTACTAAACTCGATGAGACAATAGGATTTGGAAATATATTTTCACTTGGATATGAGACAAAAAAACCTATATCTTACTTTTCTGTAGGACAAGAAGTTCCTGAAGATTTAGTCTGTGCAAGTAGTGACTTTTTAATCGAGTGTTTATTAAATGGTTTTAATAGGAGCAAAGTATGATGGGGCATCAAGCAGAAAAACTTGAAAAATTAGTAGCTTCAAACACTCCAAAAGAGACAAAAAAGTCTAAGAAAACACGTTTTATTGCTATTACAAGTGGTAAAGGAGGGGTTGGTAAGAGTACAATTAGTTCAAATCTTGCATATTCCCTCTCTCAAAAAGGCCTTAATGTAGGAATATTTGATGCAGATATTGGTTTAGCCAATCTTGATGTTATGTTTAATGTAAAAATAAAGAAAAATATACTTCATGTTTTAAAGGGTGAAGCAAGTGTAAGTGATATACTTATTCCTATTACTCGTAATCTCATTTTAATTCCTGGTGAGAGTGGTGATGAGATTTTAAAGTACTCTGATATGGCACTTTTTGAACGTTTTATGGAAGAAGCACAAGTACTAGATAAGCTTGATATTATGATTATTGATACAGGGGCAGGAATAGGAGAGCATATACAGATGTTTTTAAATGCAGCAGATGATGTTATAGTGGTTACTGTTCCTGATCCAGCCGCTATTACAGATGCTTATGCAACTATTAAAACTATAGCTACTCTTCGTGATGATGTAAGTATGATTATGAATCAGGTAAAGAGTGAGAGAGAAGCTACTGCAGTTTTTGAAAAGATAAAAAAAGTAGCAAATTCAAATATAGGTGGAAATCTAAATTTACAACTTATGGGAAAAATTAATGCGGATATAAAGGTCTCTTCCTCAGTAAAACAAAGAGCACTTTTTACAGCACAGTACCCCTCTTCTCAGCCATCAAGAGATATAGAAAGTATTGTTGTGAAAATTGCATCTAAGCTGGAACGAAATGTGCTAGTTACATCAAATGAGAGTGGACTCTCAGGTCTCTTTAAAAGACTTATTCAACATTTTTAGTAGAGTTTGGAGTGCATAATGTTAGGTGAAAATTTCGTCTATTTTTTTACAGTACAGGGTTTTTTCGTAGGAATAATTTTTGGGATACTAAAGTCATTTGACGCAAATGGACTCTTTGTCTATACTTTTTTTATAACAGCATTTTTTTACCTTTTTTCTCATATTATTATTGCTCTTTACTATAAAACATTGACTGCAAAATCGTATGCTTTTCCAAGAGATCTTCATGAGAGAGAACTTGATCAATTTGTAAAAGAGATCAACAAACGTGAAAAGCTTATAGATTCTGCGATGAAAATTACAGATATGGCTGCGAAAATGAATTCAAAAGAACAGCATTTGGATAAGAGATAATGATTTTAAATGCATATACTGCTGATATGAAGCATAAGGAGGATGAGCTTGCTATTCAGTATCTTCCTGCTGTAAAAGGTATGGCATTTAGATTAAAAGAGAGATTACCGAGTTCTGTTGACTTTTCAGATTTAGCTGCTATTGGAACTGAAGAGCTTATAAAACTTGCTCGTCGCTATGATGAGAGTTTAAATGACTCTTTTTGGGGGTATGCAAAAAAAAGAGTATATGGTGCAATGCTTGACTACCTAAGAAGTTTAGATATTCTCTCTCGAGCAAGTCGTAAGCTTGTAAAAGCGATAGATTATATAGTTGAAGAGCATATGCTTACGCATGATGAAGAACCAAGTGATATTGAGTTATCTAAATTACTTGATGAGAGTGTAGAAAAAGTGCATGATGCAAGAATAGCTTCAACAATTTATACTGTAATGCCACTGCATGATCAACTGCAAGTTGGGGATGAAGGTGCTGCTTTAGCTAAAATAGAAAAAGATGAGCTAGTTGCTGTAATAAAAAAAGTTTTATCATCCTATAAAGAGCGTGAGCAAATAATTATACAACTTTACTATTTTGAAGAGTTGACACTCAAAGAGATAAGTGAAATTTTAGAGATTACAGAGTCAAGAATTTCACAAATACATAAATCAGTAATTCAAAAAATAAAAGAGAGTATAGGAGCATAATATGGCAGATATACTTTCACAAGAGGAGATTGATGCCCTTTTAGATGTTGTTGAAGATGAGGGTGATGATATACTTGAGAGTGGAGAAGAAAACCTTCTACCACAAAGACAAGTTACTCTTTATGACTTTAAGCGTCCAAACAGAGTATCTAAAGAGCAACTTCGTGCTTTTCGAGGTGTTCATGATAAAATGGCTCGTTCCCTAGCCTCTCAAATTTCTTCTATTATGCGTTCTATTGTTGAAATACAACTGCATTCAGTTGATCAGATGACTTATGGTGAGTTTTTAATGTCTCTTCCAAATCCAACTTCTTTTAATGTTTTTTCTGTAAAACCATTAGAGGGGAGTGGTGTTATTGAAATAAACCCCTCTATAGCTTTTCCTATGCTTGATAGACTTCTCGGTGGAAAGGGTGAACCTTTTGATGCAAGTCGTGAGTTTTCAGATATAGAACTTTCTCTTTTTGAGACAATACTTCGTGTTATGATGAGTACACTAAAAGAGGCATGGGGACCAGTTATGGATATTTATCCAAATATTGAGTCTAAAGAGTCTAGCCCAAATGTTGTTCAGATCGTTGCACAAAATGAAATTGTTGTTATGGTTGTTATGGAGATAATTATCGGGCATAGTTCTGGTATGATGAATATATGTTATCCAGTTATAGCACTTGAACCAGTACTTCCTAAACTTGCTTCTCGTGATTTGATGCTTAATGAAACAAGTTCAAAAAAGAGTAGAAATACTGAGCTTCAAGTACTCCTCGGGGGTGCAAAAGTAGATATTGAAGCAAATCTTGGAAATGCAGATTTAACAATGGCTGATGTTTTAGAGTTAAAAATTGGTGATGTTTTAAGACTATCAAGTGCTGCTGATGATATAGTAACAGTCAGTGTAGATGGAAAGGAAAGATTTAAAGGTGAGATTGGACTACGTCGTTTTAGAAAATCTATACAGGTTATAGAAGTGATTGATACAGAAAAAGATGCTGTAAAACGTGCATTAGAAAATTTTGAAAAGCAGCGTAAAGATAAAATTTCTGGTGTGAAAGAGATTATAGATGCTAAACCAGAGGAGCAAGATGATGAGTGATTTTATGAGGTTATTTGAAGAAGAGACAGTTGGTACTATAGAAGCACTAGTTGGTTCAGCTCCTTCTTTGGCGATAAAAGAGGAGCAAGAGTTAAGTATTATCTCAAACATTGTTCCTCCTATTGTTTTAGTAAAGTTAAAAGTAAGTGGTGATGTTGATGCTAACATAATGGTAGCATTACCACCAAATTTATCTGCATCTCTCTCTGATATGATGATGGGTGAAGAGTCAAGTGATAGAGAAGATGTAAATGATGATGACTTAGATGCTACAAAAGAGATAGTATCTAATATATTTGGCGCAATTTCAAACTCTCTCTCTGCTCAAAGTGAACTCCCCGTACTCTCTTTTTCTGTGGAAAATATTGAGTTTATAAATGAAGGTTCGGAGGTGAGTTTAGACTCATTTAACCGTATGTATATTTATAAGTTTTCTCTTGATTCACTTAACTCTTTATTGATGTTTATTGTAGATGACTCTTTATATAAAGCATTGAATGGCTCAGCTTCGATAGGTATGCCTGAGGTAGATGACTCTTCATTATCACTCCCCGCATCTGAAGAGTGTGGAGAGAGTACATTAACTTTGAATGATGATGAGATTAATAATATAGCATTAATTATGGATGTAAAGCTTCCCGTACGTGTTCGTATAGGTAAAAAAAGAATGCTTCTTAAAGATGTTTTAAATATGGACATCGGTTCTGTAATAGAGCTTAATCAACTAGCAAATGACCCCCTTGAAATATTAGTAGATAACCATGTTATTGCTGAGGGTGAAGTAGTTATTGTTGATGGGAACTTTGGAGTTCAAATTACAACTATAGGTAGTAAAAAAGATAGACTTACACAACTAAAAGGTTAGCATATGAAAAAACGAGAAAATGATATAGCTAAAAAATATATTAGAGATATTAAATCTGCTGATGTATGGAGTGTTTTTAAAATTATTGCAGATTTTGTTAAAGGTTTTGATGAGCTTGGAGAGTTGGGGCCTACGGTAACTATATTTGGAGGTGCTAGAACTAATGAAGAAAATAAGTACTACAAAGAGGCGAAAGTACTAGCTGCCAAGCTTTCATCTAATGGGTTTAATATTATGACAGGCGGTGGTCCAGGTATTATGGAAGCTGCAAACCGTGGAGCAGATAGAGAGAGTGTAGAGTCTATAGGTTTAAACATTGATTTGCCTTTTGAACAAGAATTAAATCCTTACACAACGAAAGAGTTAACATTTGATTACTTTTTTTCAAGAAAAGTAATGTTAGTAAAATACTCTATGGCCTATGTGATTTTCCCTGGAGGCTTTGGTACACTTGATGAACTTTTTGAGTCTCTTACACTAGTTCAGACAAGAAAAGTAACAGGTGTTAAAATTTTTGTTGTTGGAAGTGAATTTTATCAACCCTTATTAGACTTTATAGAGGAGAAGTTAGTGGGTGAAGGGATGATTGATAAAAGTGATTTAGAACTTATAAACTTATGTGATGATTTAGACAGTATTGTAGATGACATTAAAAGCTCTTTGACAAAACAGATAGAAGTTTTAGAAGATGTGGGTCTCAAAGATACCTCATATTATAAATCTTTATCAAGTTTGAGTAAATAATATGCGAAAAAATAAAAAAGTATTAGTTGGTATGAGTGGGGGTGTAGATTCAACTGTAACAACACTTCTCTTAAAAGAAGAGGGGTATGAAGTAGAGGGTCTCTATATGAAACTACACTCCAAACCTGGGTATCATGAGGTACATTTAGCTCGTGCACAAAAAGCTGCAGATTTTGTTGGTGTTAAACTGCATGTCCTTGATTTAGAAGAAAAATTTAATGAAAATGTATTTCAACCTTTTATAGATACTTATGCAGAGGGAAAAACACCTAACCCATGTGCACTTTGTAATCGAACTATGAAGTTTGGCGAAATGATAAACTTTGCTGATGAGATAGGGGCTGAATATTTAGCAACGGGACACTATATTCAAACTGATGGAGAGTATTTTTATGAAGCATCTGATGATACAAAAGATCAAAGTTATTTTTTATTTTATGTGCATAAAGAGATATTACCAAGATTGAAGTTTCCATTAGGTGAACGTCATAAATCAGACATAAAAAGAATAGCAGCTTCAATAGAGGGGCTTGAATCATTTGCATCTCAAGCAGAATCAAGTGAAATATGTTTTGTTGAAACTACATATACAGATTTATTAAAAAACTATGTTGCTGTTGATCAGGTAGGTGAAGTATTAAACAAAGAGGGAAATGTTATTGGTGAACATAAAGGGTATATGCATTACACTATAGGTAAACGAAAAGGTTTTACTGTACATGGTGCACATGATCCTCATTTTGTTTTAAGTATAAATCCTGAAAAAAATCAAATTGTAGTAGGAAAAAGAGAAGACTTAGCTTGTTATGCAGTAGTATTAGATAATCTTAATATGTTCAGTTCTGAGACAGAGTTCGATACAAGGGTAAAACTTAGATACAGAACAAAAGCTGTACCATGCTCTGTAAAGATAGAAAATAACAAAGCATATGTAACTTTAAAAGAGGGTGTGTTTGGTGTAGCAGTTGGACAAGCTGCAGTATTTTATGAAGAGAATAAGTTATTGGGTGGAGGATGGATTTTAGAAGCCTAATTCTTATTATTCATATAAACCCCTAAAAGTAGGGGTTTAAGAGAAAGTTTCAATTAATAATCCAAGAACATTACAAATTTCCCCGATGCTTCAGAACCTTTAAGCAATTATTAAGCATATACACCCTATAATTCCCATCCACAAACAGAGAC
>CAZMBK010000005.1:0-32436 GCA_964564315.1 uncultured Sulfurimonas sp. | reverse complement strand
TTCTCGGACTCTTTTTAGTACTCCCTGTTCTCTCTGTTTATGCCCTTGATCTTGAGGGGGCGACACCTTTTCTAGTAGGTGTAATTGTTGGTGGGTATGCCCTTACCCAAGCAATTTTTCAAGTTCCCTTTGGAACAATGAGTGATAAAATTGGTCGTAAACCAACTATACTTTTAGGTTTAGTCATCTTTTTAATAGGTTCTCTTGTTTGTGCTTACTCTACTGACATATATACACTAATGTTTGGACGTTTCTTACAAGGTGCTGGTGCTATTGGTTCTGTTGTAACGGCTATGATCTCTGACCTTGTTGAAGAAGAAGTTCGTGGAAAAGCAATGGCTATTATGGGTGGATTTATCGCACTTAGTTTTGCTATAGCTATGGGACTTGGTCCTGTTGTTGCTGCCAACTTCGGAATTAGTACTATCTTTTTAATCACTGCTGTTTTAGCCATTTTAGCTATTTTTGTTCTTTTTATAAAAGTACCTACTCCTCCAAAAATAAAACATATTTATCATAAAAAAGCGAAAACTAGTGATATTTTAAAAGATAGTAATCTTCTAAATATGATTATTATTAACACAATGCAAAAAGGACTTATGACTATTGCCTTTGTACTTATTCCTATTCTTCTTACAAAACCTGAGTATGGTTTTAACTGGGAGAAATCTGAACTCTGGATGGTTTATGTCCCAGCTATGATTGCAGGGCTTGTAGCTATGGGTCCCGCTGCTGTCTTTGGTGAAAAGAAAAATATTCCTAAGCAGATATTTCTTCTCTCTATAGTACTTTTCTTAATCTCTTTCCTGATTATGGGCTTTACAACTTCAAGTACTGTTTTTGTTCTTGGTGTTGTTGCATTCTTCGTTGCATTTAATATGATGGAGCCATTAGTACAATCTATGATTAGTAAATTTGCTAAAGTACACCAAAAAGGTACAGCACTTGGTATTTCAAACTCATCTGCCTACTTTGCAACATTCTTAGGAGGAACTTTTGCTGGTCTCTACTTAGATATAAGTAACAGAGAATCTTTAGCACTTAGTGTCGCAACTATCATAGTAATATGGTTAGTTTGGACTGCATTTAAACTACAAAACCCAATTAGACACTCGCACTTATACATTCCTCAAAATGATGTGAATATTGATAAACTGACTGCTTTAGAAGATGAAAATATCGCTGAATGGTACATCAATGAGACTGAAGATGTTATAGTGATTAAGTATGTTACTGCTTCTATTGAAGAAGAAGATTTAAAAATAAAAATTGTACACTAATAAATAATGGGATGAAGTATCCTAACTTCTCCCATAAATTTTTGCACGATTCAAAATAGTTTTAGAAAAAGGTAACATAGTTATACTCTCTACCATTTTATAATTTTTGGAGAAAAGCATTTTTTGTGATGCTGCTATCTCTTTCGCTTCTGTATACTCTTCTTGCGAAACTTTATATAACTCATTTATGATTTTAATCTGATTAGGGTGAATAATTATTTTTGTAAAAAGTCCCTCTTTTAGATCTCTTTGCACATCTTTTATAAAGCCCTCTTCATCTTTATAGCAGGGATAAACACCTCCACTTATACCAAAACCACTACTCTTAAATGTAGCAATAAAATTGCCAATAACAGCAGAGGTACTACTAAAATCAAAAATAGATTCACTGCATTTACGACGCATCTCTAACTGCCGTAGCATATCTTCAAGTCCAAAACGGACTAATAAAATTCTTTCTCTATTAGCTATAATTTTCTCTTTTAAAAGATGCAATTTTTTGTGATTAAAAAGCTCTTCGCCCTCAATGCTTGGCATTATATAATGGTCTGTTTGAGTGAGTGATGCAAAGTAGCTTTCTGCATTTAAGAGTGAAAATTTTGCTAATACAAAACCATCTATTTTTTCAATAGCCTCTATTTTGAGTAACTCTTGAAGATGCAATGCATCTCTAGCTCTTACAAAGACAAAAAGAGTCTCTTTTCTCATCTTTTTTAAAACATTAACAAAATTCTTCTGAGCACTTTCAAATGCCTCTTTTTCTAAACCATCTTCAAAGTCTATTACTACACTTTTAAGTCCACTCAATTTTTTTTCATTCACAATGGCTTGAAGATACTTATGAGAGGCAGGAATAAAGAGAGTCCCTCCCAATGCCATGTAGTTTATCTCTCTCATCTTTTATCGACTCGAAACCACCCTGCAATGGAGTGGCGTTTTTTATTTGAGGGGAGAACTTCATGAGGAAATTTGTCACTCAAAAAAACAACTAAGGTTCCCATTTTAGGAAGTACTTTTTTAAGAAACTCTTCTTTGTCATCATAAATAAGTAAATCCCCTCCATTATTCTCACCCCACTCTCGATTGAGATATAAGACAGTAGTTACTACACGGTTTTTTGAGCCCTTAAAAGCATCCCTATGTTTCTCATAAAAATCACCCTTTTCATAGAGAGCAAAATGTGCTTCATAATAGTTCAGCCCTAAATAGAGTGCGCGATTTAGATAAGTTCTCAAATCTTGGGCAAATGATAAGTACTCACTAACACCTGCCCCATCCTCATCTAACCAGAGTATTTTATCACTCCGTTTAGTACTATCTATATGTAGATCACTACTCTTTGAAATACCCGCTTTTTGATAAGTAGACTCATCTGAAGCAGAGAGCAAAAGCTCTTCAAGAAGTCTGCTATCTAAAGCATCTTCTATAACAATATAGCCATCTTTAACTAAGCTCTCTGTAATGGATTCGAAAAGTTTTGTATTCATTCTAATTAACCTAAGTGTATATATGTAAAATTATAGTACATAGTTTAATAGAAGTTGTTGAAGAAAAAAAAGATAAATGAAGGTTTTTAGTGTTAAGCAGGACAAAGCCCACTTAAAACTAAATAGGAAGAACGCGAATATTTGAAGAGAGTTTCTCTTTAAGAGTAGACTCTATCGCATAGAGTGTACCAGTTGCAGATGAGGCACAACCATTACAAGCACCAAGATAACGAATATATATATCAATATACTCATCATTTTTCTTAATGTCAATAATCTCCATATCACCACCATCCATAATAAGGAACTGACGAACATTCTCATCAATAATAGCATCAACAGCTTTAATCTGCTGAACAAGAGTCATTGTCTCAAAGTTTCCACCACCCGCAGCACTTGCATCAGCAGCAGCTTTCATCTTCTCTTCATCCATCTCTTTACGAGTATCTGCTAAGATATCTACTAAGTACCACTCACGAGCTTCATGACCACCTGGTTTAATACAAGATTTACAAAAACCACCTGCTTTTGTGTAGTCTGTAATTTCTTCAATAGTATGAAGGTCATTTAATTTAATAACCTCTTTAAGAGTGTTTAGAGATACACGAGCACACTCACATACAATAATTTCCTCTTCAAAACTCTCAGAATCAACACCCATGTAAAGTCCAGCAGCTTTTTTGATAACATCATAAGCCATAACTGAACAGTGCATTTTTTGAGGTGGCACGGCTGGAACATCTGGAGTATCACGAAGTGCTAACTCAACATCAATATTTGTAATTTTAACAGCCTCTTGTACTGTTTTACCGATACAAAGCTCTGTCATTACATCAGATGATGCGATAGCAGTACCACAACCAAAAGATTTAAACTTTGAGTTTACAATAGTATCTGTTTTTGGGTCAATTTCCCAGTATAAACGAACTGCATCACCACAAGACTCTGCCCCGAAATCAGCAACAATAAGCTTGTTACCACGTTTTTCAACTTCTCCTTGAAAAAGTTCCCCTTGATGTTGGGGGTTGTTCATAAGAGTTGTTACCTTGTCAGAATATGCGTCCCAAAGAGAATCGCCTAATATGTCTGCTTTTGCCATCTTTTTTCCTTTTTTATATTTTCAAATTTATTTTTTAGTAATTTTTAATGGTGTAGTTCACACTCTTGAACTTCTCCACCCTTCGTAGGTTGCTGTATTGCAAAAGAGCTTGAAATAGCTCTTAATCTTGCAACAGCTTCTTTAAAATGGTTAATAGTGTAATCAATCTCTTCATCTGTTGTAAAACGAGAAAGTGAGAGGCGTATACCTGTATGTGCAAGCTCATTATCTGCACCGATTGCAAGCATAACAGTATTTGCTTCTAAATCTTCAGAAGCACATGCTGAACCAGTGGATGCTCCAATTTGACCATTATTTAAGTCCCAAAGCATACCTTCACCCTCAACCCCTTTAATGGAGATAAGAATAGTATTTGGTGTACGGTTATTTCTATTCCCTACTACAAAAGTATCACTCAACTCTACAAGAGCATCTTCTAAACGATCACGTTTTGCACGAATAGCAGCCATTGTTGCTTGAATATTTTTAGTAGCAAGTTCCATGGCAAGCCCCATACCTACAATGTAAGGAACATTCAGTGTACCTGAACGACGTCCACCCATATGTTCACCACCATGAAGCAGTGGAGAAAGTGCTTGAGACTCTCTTATATAAAGTCCACCAATCCCTTTTGGTCCGTGAAATTTATGTGCTGAAAATGAAACAAAGTCAATACGAACAGCTTGCAAATCTACAGGTATTTTACCAACAGCTTGCACGGCATCTGAGTGAAAAAGTACACCTTTTTCTTTACAAATCTCACTAATTTCTTCAATAGGATTAATCATCCCTGTCTCGTTACTCGCCCACATAATAGAAACAAGTGCCGTTTTTTCAGTGATAAAAGATTTAACAGTATGTGCTTCAACAACACCCTCTTCATTTACAGGAAGATAAGTTACTTTAACACCTTGATCTTCTAAAAATTTACAAGTAGAAAGAACTGATGGATGCTCCACTTCTGTCGTTACAATATGATTTTTATCACCATTTAAAATGTGGTCAACCCATACAGATTGTAAAACCCAGTTGTTTGACTCAGTTGCACATGATGTAAAAACAACATCATCAACATCTGCTGCATTTAATGCAGTATACACTTGATCTATTGCCTTCGTTAAAGCTGGGTGCGCAGCTGTTCCAAACTTATGAAGTGAGTTGGGGTTACCATAAAGCTCACTAAAGAAAGGTAGCATAGCTTCTACTACTAATGGATCTGTCATTGTAGTAGCATTGTTATCTAAATATACTTGCATATTATTTCCTCTTTTTTAAGAATAATTATCACTACATAAATCCATTGAGTAGATTTATTGCACTGACGGCTTTTAGCCTAGTCTTTTGCAAATCAGACAATTTTTGTCCTCTTTTGATTTATGACATCATAATAGCTTTGTGATTATGATTTGCTTAAAGGAAACTGGCACTTCATTTGGCTTAAGAATTAAAAAAGAGTAGAAAAATGATATAATAAGAAGATTCAAAGTTATTGGAGAGAAATGCTCAGTACAAAAAGAAACAAATTTATTTTACTATTTTTACTTTTTATTGTACTGCTTATGAGTGGGATAGGTCTTATTAACACAATAAAAGAAGAAAAAAAGCAGTATTATTTGGATGTTCAAAATGAACTTCTCCGTACAAAATACCGTACTACTCATAGATATTTTAAAATTATGTCTCAAGATATATATACTATGTACTCACAAAACACAAAACTTATTACTCTTTTACAGAGGGCCCAAACAAGTAAGGGAAAAACTCTTAAATCTATTCGTTTACAAACATATAAACTCCTCAAACGTAACTATAAACGACTTAGTAATATGGGCATCAGTCAAATTCATTTTCACACAAAAGATAATAAAAGTTTTTTACGTATGTATGCTCCTGAAGAGTTTGGTGATGATCTTAGCAACAATAAAAAAACTGTTCTCTTAGCAAACAAGACACTCCAAGCCCAAGAGGGTTTTGAAGCATGCCGTTTTATGCTAGGTATGCGTTTTGTGTACCCTATTTTCAATGATAAAAAAGAGCACTTAGGTAGTGTTGGTATTACATTTTCTAGTGCACATATTCTTAAAAGCATTACAGATGACTTTGTGTATGATGCGCATATATTAGTCTCTAAAGATATTGCAAATGAAAGCATAATTCAAAAAGAGTACCTTTCAAATTATAAGCCAACATGGGAGACTCAAGAGTACTACATAGAATCTACAACACATAAAAGTATAAATAATCAAAATCTTTACAAAAAAATAGACACCCCTGCACTAGAAAAGGAGATAAAAGAAGGTATAGCGACAAAAAAACCATTCTCTCTTGCTGCGACCTATAACTACCAGAACATTATTTTAACTTTTTTACCTCTGCCAAGTGCAACATCTATTGAAAATATCGCTTATATAGTTACATACACTGAGTCCGACTATCTTAGTAATATTAGGATTGAAAGAGAGTATCTTATCATTTTATTTACTGCTATACTTACACTTCTCTTTCTTTTTTCCATTTATATAATGCTCAATCAAGAGAAACTCAAAGAGTTAGCACTCTATGATTCCCTAACTAAACTTCCAAACAGAACACTCTTTATGGTTGAATTTCAAAATGAGATAAACCGTGCCCAGAGGTATAATACTAAAGTTGCCCTCATGTTCCTCGATTTAGATGGGTTTAAAGCAGTAAATGACACGTATGGACATCAAGTAGGCGACGAGCTCCTCAAACAAGTCTCTGAAATTTTAAGTACTTCTATTCGTAAAAACGATATAGCCGCTAGGCTCTCTGGAGATGAGTTTACCATTATTCTCTCAGATATACGAGATGAAACTCAAGTTGTTATGCTTGCTCAAAAGATAATAAAAGAGCTAAATAAAGATATAATTATAAATCACAAAATCATCTCTATTGGAGCAAGCATTGGAATCTCTATCTATCCAACATCAGCACTTCATATTGAAGAATTGATTAAATATGCTGATAACATGATGTACATATCTAAAGAAAATGGAAAGAACCAAGCAACTCTATACAAAAAAAAGGAAAATAATTAAATGTGTAATTTTAACAAACAAAACGAAGAGACTAAGATTTTACTTCATCTTTTTATGACAAAAGCAGCAGAAAATGTAGGAGGAGTAAATTACTTACTCGCTCTTTTAGAAGCGATGAAGAGTAAAAAGCCACATGCTCTCTGTGAAAAAAACACTCAAGTAGCTTCAAACAACTCTATCATAAAGTGGAATAAAGTTGTTTTCAAGGACAAAGTTGACTTAATTCAAGGCTTATTAGATCAACATAAAAGCTCTGAAAACCAAAACTTTAATATTCTCACTGAAGAGAATCAGAAAAAAAGAAAAAATATTATAAATATGACTCGAGCATTAGCTCCTATTGAATTTATAGTCACACCACAAAATCTTAATGATGGTGGCGGTTTTAATTTCAAAGTATTTGATACAATGAGTGATGATACAGTTACACTTAACCCCATCTTTATAGCGATGTTCTTTTGTTCAACAGAGTTTACAAAAAAAGCTTTAAAATATACAGCAGAGAGATAAAAATTAAGATTTAGGAAAAGACATCACTTCTTTAAGTAAAAAATTTCTCACCTTTATCAGCCTTCTCTCTTTAAGCTTTTTTTCTCTTTTTTTTCTTCCTCAAAAGAGAGAACTAAGAGAACAAAAGCTTTATCAAATAGAGCAATTAACACAGCTTCCTGCACTCACAAACTCTACAACATTCTTAGAGTATCGTATAGCACTTTATAAAGATTTTACAAATAAAATCTACCCTCAAGTAGAAGAAAATAGTTATAGTGAGTTTGTATATGCAGAGTAAAATCAATTTACTTTTTTTACTTATAAGCTCCCATAGACAGAGAAATATAGGTATATTCACTATTAGTACCCTTCTTGTAACACTTCTAGCCTCTGTCCTGTTTATCTCTAGTTCTATTCAGCAAGCACTCCTTGGGACACTCAATACACAAGCAGATTTTACCATTCAGAAGTATGAAGCAGGAAAACTTTGCAATACTCCTAATACATGGATAGATGAATTTTTAGCCTTTGATGGTGTTTCAAATGTGCAAGGAAGGGTCTACGGTATTCACTATTATGAGCCAAAAGAGACTTACTTTATGATAGTCGGTATAGACATGTATGAAGAACAAATAGTTAAAAAATTTCAAACACTCATGGATGGTTTAGATATAGCTAAGTTTTTAAGTCGAAAATCTATGATTATTGGAGAAGGTGTTAAGAAATTTTTTGACGATTTTGCTTATTATGAGTACTATATTTTTCGTCCACCAGACAGAAGCAAGGAAAAAGTGTATATATACGATACCATCCCTAAAGAGTCTGCTCTTATTAGCAACGATATGATTTTAATGGAAATTTCACAAGCAAGAAAAATTCTAGGAATGAAGAAAGATCAATTTACAGATATAGTTCTTAATGTCAAAAATAAAGAGGAGATGCAAAAAGTGGAAGAGAAACTCATTCTCTCTCATTTTAACACACGTATCATTAAAAAAAATGATATAGAAAAATTTTACACCAAGCTTTTTTACTATAAAGGTGGATTTTTTCTCTCTTTATTTATTATTTCACTTACTACCTTTGGGATTATTTTATACCAGCGATACTCTATTCTTTCAAAAATGGAAACTAAAGAGATCGCACTACTTCGCATGATGGGATGGAGAATCAAAGAGATTATTACTCTTAAAATTGCAGAAAACTTTTTACTTGTAACCTCATCCTACATGTTAGGTATACTTTTTGCCTATATTTTTGTTTTTGTACTTGATGCCCCATTTCTACGCAATATTTTTCTTGGATTTCACAACCTAGAGAATGAAGTTTCCTTTCTTTTTTACCCCTCATTTGAAACACTAGGACTTCTTTTTATAATTTTTGTTATACCCTTTATTTTAGCAACACTTATACCCCTCTACAAAATCTCTATAAGTGATATTTCGGAGTTAATGCGATGATAGAAATTCATGCCCTAAATAAATTTTATGCACTTAAAGATATAAATATAAATTTTGAGAAGGCGAAAGTCTCTCTTGTATATGGAGAAAGTGGTAGTGGAAAATCTACACTACTCTCCATCATCGCTACTATAACGAAACCCACAAGTGGAAAGATTATCATTGATGGAGAGAACATCACCGCATACAATGATTACTTCGCATCATCATATAGAGCAAAAAAAATAGGATTTATTACTCAAGAATTTCATCTTTTTGACTCCTTTAATGTAAAACAAAATATTGCTGTAGCATTAACACTCACAAGCTTTTCTCTTAAAGAGATAGAACAAAAGGTACAAGAGATTGCTCAAAAACTTCATATAGAGCATAAACTAGAGAGTCAAGTCTCCCAGCTTTCTGGAGGAGAGAAGCAAAGATGTATCATAGCCAGAGCACTTATAAATGAACCCGATATTATTCTCTGCGATGAGCCAACTGCAAACTTAGATAGAGCCAATGCACTCCGTTTTATAGCGATTCTTCAAGAGATGAAAAAGATGAAAAAAACCATACTTATTGTTACACATGACACAATCTTTGAGGATTTAGAGTTTATTGATGCAAGGTATACGATAAAGGATGGAGTTATTGAGTGATATTTTACTCCTCCCATCAATTACTATCTCTCTTTTTTTAGAGCTCTCTCTTTTTTTACTCTTCTCTTATGCTTTTTTTCTCTCTCTTACTCTCCTTAAAAATTATAAGAAAAATGACACAAGCAACACCTTCTACAAACTAGAAAACAGATCCTATCTTCTTGTTACCATTGTAACACTCTCTGTTTTTATAAAAATTCTTCTCTTTGCTTTTTTCTTCAATACACTCAACACCCTTGCAATATTTATCCCAGGTGCTATGTGCAGTGCAGGTGTTATAGGTTCCAATGAGTTCGGAAATCCACTACTTGTCTTTAAAATTGCAACACTCCTTATAGCACTACTTTGGCTAAGACTCAACAGAGAAGATGAAATAACACCAACACAACCCTATTTTCAAAAAAAACTTTGGCTTTTTACCCTATTTTTTCTCTTTGTTGCAATAGAACTCTTTTTGGAAATAGCATTCTTTAGCCACCTTGTGACTGATTCTCCTGTTATGTGTTGTAGTTCCCTTTTTAATAACAATGAAGAAAAACATTTTTTACTCAGACTACAAAATCTCTACCTTCTTATACTTTTTATACTTCTATTTATATCTTCTATAGTACTAAACTACTATAAGAAGAGATTCCTTTCAATCTTAAGTATACTTCTCTTTAGCTATGTCTCTTACTATACACTTGTTTATATTTTAAGCCCTTATATTTACGAACTTCCTACACATAAATGTCCCTACTGTATGATGCAAAAGGAGTACTATGGCATAGGCTATTTTATCTATATCTCTATTTTTATGGCACTCTATTACTCTTTTGTTTCTCTCTTTTTCAATTTTGATACAATAGACTATAAAAAATCATCCCTTTTTTTATCTCTTTTTTTTCTCCTTACACTTAGTAGTTTTATTCTCTACTTCGCTAAGAATAAAACACTTTTATCTCCTTTATTTTAAATCTAAGCTCAAATGTGATAGAATCAAGGAACTACTTTTAAGGAAATTTTAATGATTTTAAGACTTAGTCTAGCATTACTACTACTCACGACTTCCCTCTTTGCAACTTCAACTATGAGTAAATGGCTTAGACCAACAAAGGTACCACAACCAAAAGATAATAAGTTAACGCCAGAGAGAGTAGCACTTGGAAAACTCCTCTACTTCGATACAAGACTTTCAAAAGATAACACTATCTCCTGTGCGACATGTCACCACCCCGATCATGGCTGGACAGATATAAAACCTACTTCAAAGGCAGTTGGATTTGAAGGTCGTGTAGGACCGAGAAACTCTCCGGTAGTTTTAAATACAGCATACCAAAAACATCAATTTTGGGATGGACGTGTAAAAAGCTTAGAACAACAAGCCCTCGGTCCAATAGAAGCAGATGTAGAGATGAATATGCCACTTAAAGAGCTTATTCCAAAACTCAATAAAATTCATGGATATGTAGCACTTTTTGAGACAGCATATCCAGGTGAAGGAGTTACAAAAAAATCTTTAGCCAAAGCTATCGCATCCTTTGAGAGAACAGTACTCTCAACAGAGTCTCGTTTTGACAAGTACATCAAAGGTGATAAAAAAGCTATGAGTAAAACAGAGCAAGAGGGTTGGACTCTTTTTCAAGGTAAAGCAAAATGTACAGATTGTCACGATGGATTTAACTTCACAGATGGAAGTTTTCATAATATAGGGCTTAATGATGGTGAGCTTACAGGCAAAGAGCTTGGCCGTTACAATGTCAAAGCAAGAGCTGCATGGTATGGTGTAATGAAAACACCAACACTCAGAGATATAACAAAATCTGCTCCATACTTTCATGATGGAAGTGTAAAAACACTCAAAGAAGCAACTGTTATCTGTTCAAGTGGTGGACGATATGAACATAATGTTAAAAATAGATCAGATGCTATGAAAGATAGAAACCTCACAAATGTAGAAATAGATAACATTGTCTCTTTTATGAAAGCCCTTACCGGTCCAAACTTAGATATCAAAATACCAACAAAATTTCCACAATAAACAAAGGAAAAAAAATGAATAAAACAGTAAAAACTTTACTATTAGCACTTGCACTGGTAGCAAGTGTCAATGCAAAAAATCATATTATAGATCAAAAAGGGAAAACATTTATTCCACATGCGATTTCCGTATCCCCTGGTGATACTATTACTTTTAGAAACTCTGATCCATTTGCGCACAATGCCTATACTGATGATGAAGATAATGAGTTCGATATTGGAATGCAATCAACTGGGACAGAAAAAGTCATCACGATAAAAGCAGGAAAAGATTTTAGTGTAGAGTGTGCTATACACCCAAATATGCTTCTTGAAGTAGCATTTAAGTAAGAAGATGAAAGCCCTACTCTCTCTTCTCTTTTTACTATCACCTCTATTTTCTAATGAGCAATTTGATCTAGGAAAAGAGATTTATGAAGATACTTGTACCTCTTGTCATGGAAAAAATGGCAATGCAGATGGAGATGTAGTCTTTGTTGTTAAACCAAGAAGTTTACAAGCATCTATATTAACACAAGAGCAGAGCTATAAAGTCATTAAATATGGGGCTCATTACTGGGGTGCAAGTGCAGATATAATGCCTGCGTTTGGTACTGTTTATGAGGATGTAAAACTTCATGCTGTTGCACACTACATAAAAAAAAGATTTAATCCCAATGTAGAAGAAAAAATAGATCACTATTATAGTGAGAGTGAAGCTATCTCTATAGAAAAAAGATCTAAAATGATGCAACGTGGGGAAAAAATATACAAGCGAAACTGTAGCTGGTGTCATGGAGTTGATGCTAAAGGAGATGGAGAGGCAACAAGAAACCCTGAAAAGTCCATCTATCCTTATAGTTTAAGAAAAACACTTCTCAACGACAAACAGATGTTCCTCTATGCCAAGTATGGTGGAAAATTTTGGGGAACAGCTAAGGATGATATGCCAGCATGGAAAGTAAAGTATAATGATTTCACTCTAAAATCTGTTATTTTTTACATTGAACAAACCTTTCAAAAGGATACACAAAGATGAAAAAACTAATTAGCTCTTTATTCATTTTTTCTACACTTCTTCTCTCTAATGATACTTTTTATACTCACGATTTAGATAATGAAGAGATGTTACAACTAGGAGAAGAGCTTTATAAAAAAACATGTATCTCTTGTCATGGAGAGAATGGTGAAACAAACCGTAAAATGAAGCTTGTCGTAAAACCAAGGGAACTTCGAAAGACCATACTAACACAAGAGCAATCCTACCAAATCATAAAACATAGTGCACACTATTTTGGTGCACATGCAGATATAATGCCTGCATTTAAATATGTTTACAATAATGAAGAGATCAGCTCCTTAGCTTACTATATATCAAATATTTTCAATCCAAATAGAGAGAGTAAAGTAAAAAAACTTCTTGCTGCATCAAAAAAACTTTCGGATAAAGAGAAGAAAGATGCTTTAAGTGTAGGGAAAAATATTTTTCAAAAAAAGTGTGCACTGTGTCATGGAGAGAAAGGAAATGGTGAGAGTGAATTTGTAGAGAAATCTAAAGCTAGTAAAAATTTTATATATCCATATAACCTTACTCGTACACTTCTTAATGAAGACCAAATCTTTTTATATGCAAAATTTGGTGGCCATTTTTGGGGAACAGACAAGAAAGATATGCCATCATGGAGTAGAAAGTTTAATGATGTAGAACTAAAATCTGTAGCTAGGTATGTCCAAGAAGAGATAAAGAGTATGAGAACACCGCTAAAATAAAATCTCACTTTAAAGCTCTTATGCTATAATCGCGAAATTAATTATACTTAAGAGGTTCATATAATGGCTCAAACTATAACAGAAAAAATATTTTCAGAGCATGTAGGCCGCGAAGTTTTCGCTGGTGAAATCATCCGCTCAAATATCGATATGGTTATCGGAAACGATATTACTACCCCTATCTCTATCTCTGCATTTAATCTTAGTGGTGCAGAAAAACTTGCAAATCCAGATGGATTCTCTATTGTTCTTGATCACTTCATTCCTGCAAAAGATATTGCATCTGCAAATCAAGCAAGAATTTCTCGTGATTTTGCAAAAAAACATAAACTCAAGAACTTTTTTGATGAAAAAGATATGGGAATTGAGCATGCACTTCTTCCAGAAAAAGGGCTTGTAGTTCCAGGTGATGTAATCATTGGTGCAGATTCTCACACTTGTACTCATGGTGCACTTGGAGCATTCTCGACAGGCATGGGTTCAACAGACCTCGCATTTGCCATGATTAGTGGTGGAAACTGGTTTAAAGTTCCTGAGTCTATAAAAGTAGTTCTTTCAGGAAAACCAAGACTTCATACTACAGGTAAAGATATCATCTTAGAGATTATTCGTATGATTGGTGTAGATGGTGCTCTTTACAGAACTTTAGAGTTTGTTGGTTCTACCATTGAACACTTAACGATGGATGATAGGTTTTCAATGTGTAACATGGCGATCGAAGCAGGTGCTAAATCTGGAATTGTTGCGGTTGATGATATAACAAGAGAATTTTTAGCAGATAAAAATTTAGCACGTAAGCCGAGAGAGCACTACTCTGATGCTGATGCTATTTACTCACAAGTTTTAGAAATCGATGTTGCAAACCTTGATCCTGTTATTGCTTACCCATTTTTACCATCAAATGGGCACTCTATTGTACAAGCAGTAGCAGATAAGATAAAAATAGACCAATCATTTATCGGTTCATGTACAAATGGTCGTTTAGCTGACTTAAAAGTTGCCGCAGAGATACTTAAGGGTAAAAGAGTCCATGAAGATGTTCGCCTTATCGTAACACCAGGTACGCAAAAAATCTTAAGAGAAGCAAATCACTTAGGTTACATTGATATCATAGTTGATGCTGGCGGGGTAGTTTCAAATCCTACTTGTGGTGCTTGTCTTGGTGGGTACATGGGTATTTTAGGTGATAACGAAGTTGCTATCGCTACAACAAATAGAAACTTTGTTGGTCGCATGGGATCTCGTTCTTCGAAGGTTTACTTAGCAAACTCAGCGGTTGCAGCTATTTCTGCTATCACTGGCTATATCTCAGACCCTAGATAACAGATGATAGATATTCCCTGCATTATTTTTGCAGGTGGTAAAAGTTCTCGTATGGGAGAGGATAAAGCACTCCTCCCATTTGGAAATTATAAAACACTTACAGAGTACCAATTCTCAAGACTTTCAAAAATATTTTCCCATGTGTATATCTCCTGTAATACCAAAGAGAAGTTCTCATTTACAGCCCCATTTATAGAAGATAATAATCAAACTGACATCTCTGCACCTACTTTTGGTTTTCTCTCTATTTTTCAAAAACTGCAAGTAGAAAAGTTTTTTGTCATCAGTGTTGATTCTCCTTTTATAGATGAAGCAAGTATTAAAGCACTTGTAGATAAAGATAGTGCCAAATATGATGTCACCATTGCTAAAACAGAATTTGGATTCCAACCCCTATGCGGTATTTATCATCGCACATTAGAAGATGCATTTATGAAGATGAAAGATAATAATAGTCATAAACTAGGATACCTTCTAAAAAAGTCTAAAACACAAAGTATTTTTTTTCAAGATAACACTTCCTTTTTAAATCTTAATAATCCCCATGAGTATAAAGTAGCCCTTCAACTTATTTCTAAATAATAGATTATTAACACCTCTTTGCTATAATATACAAAAATTATAAAGAATGAAATCATGAACTTAACACATTTAGATGAAAACCAAAGACCAAAAATGGTTGATGTTAGCGAAAAAGAAGACACTACACGGGTTGCTGTAGCGAGTGGTACTATTGAGATGAGCCAAGATGCATACAGTGCTATTGTCACTGAAGCAACAAAAAAAGGGCCTGTTTTACAAACTGCTGTTATTGCTTCTATTATGGGTGTAAAAAAAACAAGTGAACTTATTCCTATGTGCCATCCATTAAACCTTAGTGGTATTAACTGTGATGTAGAAGAGCTGCCAGAACTTCCAGGGTTTAAACTCACTGTTACTGCAAAACTTACAGGACAAACTGGAGTAGAGATGGAAGCACTCACTGGCACATCTATTGGACTTCTTACTATCTATGATATGGTTAAAGCAATAGATAAAGGGATGATTATTAGAAATGTGCAACTAGAAACAAAATCAGGAGGTAAGAGTGGAGACTATAAACGATAGCAAACAAAAAGTAGTTATTGAGTACCCTTGTAACTGGTGTTATAAAGTGATAGCTACAGAGAAAAAAGCACTTGAACAAGCCATACGAGATGTTATAGATGAGAGAGAACATTCACTAGAACACTCAAATAAATCAAAAACTGGTAAATATATTAGTATGAATCTTGATTTACTTGTACATAATGAAGATGATCGAACCTTTATATTTGATGCACTCAAACACCATCAAGATATAAAAATGGTACTTTAAAGGAGTCCTTATGAGTGAAAACATACTAAACAGCGAGATAAAAGAGCACTACTCAGATAAATTTGTAAGTATTGGAAAAAGAGTTTCTACTGCAGTAGAAGAGAGCAAGATTGAAGCAGAAAAACTCTCTCTTGTGGATATGAAAGAGCTTACTTCTACTATTATAGACCTTGAAACTAAAACATTACAAGAGGATTTACAAGCACTTCTTGAAAAAAAAGAGTCTATAGAGAGAGCCCTTAGAAAGAAATCTGAAGAGTTACAAAATACAAAATATGAGATTTTCAATGCACTTGAAGATGAGTTTTTAGAAAAACCTGCTGCACTCTCTAAACTACACCAAATTAAACTACAGTCTATTGACCTCTATGATATACTCAGTGAGATGGTTGAATCTGCCATCATCACAGCATTAGAAAATGACAGTGATGGTAATATTGAAGAGTACACAACTGAAGTAATTAAAGAGCTAACATATGAGTCCATAAAAGAGGGCTCACTTAATACTATACGTGTCAGAAAAATTCTTTCTACTATCCTTATAAGTGCTATTGATATTTCAGAAGCAACACCAAATATGGCAAACCAAATACTAGGTTCTACACTTAGAGGTATGAGAAGTGGTCTTGTTAAATCTATTAATAGATTTAAAAAACGCCTTGAGTTTATGCCAGTTGAAGCAAAACATATTCTTATAAAAGACTATGACACGATTATAGAAGATTTAAATCAAACAGATACACTCTTCACTCAAGTTGTAGCGACACAAGCGAGTGAGAGTTCTCCTGCTATTCGTAAAGCACTTCTTGATATAAACAAAGAGATGTCTTATGATTTAGCAGAACTTGTTCAAATTTCTAAAGAGACTGCCGAAGTTATAAAAGAGAGATTCTCGAGCTTTACAAAAAGTGCTGTAAAGAAAGCAGACATAGCACTACGTTCACCAAAAGCACAAGAAGCAAAACGTATGGGTATCCAAGCCCTTGGCGTGGCAAGAGTAGCACTTGGTAGTGCTCTAAAATCGGCAAAAGATGCCATAGATAAAAAATAAAAGGATCTCAAATGATGTTACACCCAGCAACAGCACACTTTGCTATGGTTTTACCAGTAGTCGCTTCTGTATTTTCACTTATATATTTAGTAAATAAAAGTGAAACATTCTCTAAAATTGCAGCAAGAACTACACTTTTGGCAGCAATTGCCATGATTGGTGTTTGGTATACAGGAAGTCAAGCTGGTCCTCAGATTTATGATTATCTAAGTGAAGCTGGACAACAGACACTAGTATCACATAAAAATCTTGGACTCTATCTTGCAATAGCCATGGGTGTTATAGCACTTTTACAAATTATAGGGTGTAGATTACGTAAACCAATGTTTCAGATTGTAGCAACACTTGCTCTTTTAGCTGCAACTGCTACAACATTTGCACAAGGAAAGATGGGAGGAGAAATCGTTTATAACCACGGAACCCCTTTTAAATCTTATATGATTATGGACTCTTTAGTAGAAGCAGTAGCAACAGCTGAGGAGGAAGAAGAAGAGAGTGCGAAGATAGAGGCATATGAAGATGCTATTGATGATATTAATATGCTAAGTGAAGAGATTGATGAGATGTATGGGAACACAGTGCTTGAGAAGGGCAGTGAAGAGATAGAAGAAGAGTAGAAAAGATGCAAGAATCCTTAGAAGAAATAAAAAAGAAAATACAAAAAGAGTTAGATGCCTATAAGGCGGACAACTCTACTGCAAAATCATATTTTCTTAGTATGAAAGAGATTTCTGAATGGCTTAAAAAGAAGGAGAATTAAAATGAATATACTTACTACTAAACTCTATGAGTCTCAACTTAAGAGTGTTCTTTCTAGTTTTAAAGATCAAGACATTGAAGCGACAAAGAAATTCAAGCTTTATCTTGATACCATCATAATAAATATGCCTACAAAAGCAAAGAAATATAAAAAATCTATATACTTTGATGATGAAAATATAAAAGACATTCCACATGAAGCATTTACAATACCTTTCTATATAGATAAGAAGAATCAAAACTATCTTGTTTTATCTATCCTACCTAAAGAGCCTCAAGATTAGTGTTTCATTTTGTAACCATTGAGTGCTCAAAATTTAGACATATCACATTCTTATCTCATAAATCGCATCATTAGTACTTGTTATATATTTTCACTTAAGCATAAAATGGCATAATGTGAGGGTAAAAAGCTTTGTATCTTTAAATATCAGCGTATTATATTCAATTTAAATAGAAGCAATAACAACCTTAAAAGGAGAAAATGTGAACAATCAAAAAGATCTAAACAGAAGAGACTTTTTTAGAAAAACAGCTGCAATGTCAGTAACAGCAATTGCTGGAACATCACTCGTTTCATCAAATGCAAAAGCTGATGATCCAGCTATAATGCACCATCCAGCATGGGGGCAAAAATGGGGTGACCCTGTAACTAAAAACCGTTACGGTGTACCATCAAAGTATGAGCATAATGTACTAAGAAGAAATACTAAGCTTCTAGCTTCTGGTAACTTCAGAGCATCTATTGCTGTAGCTCCTATACAAGAGTCTATGGGAATTATTACTCCAAATGGTCTATTTTTCTCACGTTCACATGGTGGTGTTGCACATGTTGATCCAAAGGAATACCGTTTAATGATTCACGGTCTTGTTGAGAAGCCTATTGTTCTTACATTAGAGCAACTTAAACGTTATCCATCTGTAACTCGTACTCACTTTATTGAGTGCCCTGCAAATGGTGGACAAGAGTGGCGTGGACCACAGTTTAACTCTATTCAATTTGCAAAAGGTTTTATGTCTTGTGCTGAGTGGACTGGTGTTTATCTTAAGACTATCTTAGAAGATTTAGGTCTTAAGCCAGAAGCACAATGGATGCTTGCTGAGGGTTCTGATAACTCTGAAATGGGTAGATCAATTCCTGTTGAAAAAGTGCTTGATGATGCCATGATTGTATGGGGACAAAATGGGGAAGCACTTCGTCCTGAACAGGGGTATCCTGTGCGTATTTTACTCCCAGGTTGGGAAGGAAATTTATGTGTTAAATGGTTAAAACGTTTAGAATTTTCTGCTGAACCATGGTATGCAAAAGAAGAGACTTCAAAATATACTGCCCTTAAGCCAAGCGGAAAAGCAGTACAACATTTCTATGCAAATGAAGTAAACTCAACAGTTACATCTCCATCTCCAGAGATTGATTGGAAAGATCTTAAAGATGGTGATATAGTAGAAATCGAAGGTCTTGCATGGTCTGGTATGGGTACTATTACTGCTGTTGACTTTTCATTAGATGGTGGAAAAAACTATGTTGAGGCAAAACTCAAAGGTTTAGTTCTTCCAAAATCATGGACTCGCTGGTCTTATCTACATACTTACAAGAAAGGTGATACATTATTACTTACTTCTCGTGCTATAGATGATGCTGGATATATTCAACCAACTATTGACCAAGAGACAACTATAATGGGTGTTGAATCTGTATATCATAGAAATGCAGTAGAAACTTGGGAAGTAACAGCTACAGGTGAAGTAAACCATGTTCAGATGAGAACACCAGGAGGGATAAAGAATGCTTAAATTAAATCGTAAATTACTTGCAACAGCTTCAGTAGCGGCTGCTATTGCTCTACTTGCTGTAGGCTGTGGTGGAGAGACTGGTACTGCTGGAAGCACTCAAATAAATGGTAAAGCAACTATTGATGGGGGAACTACTTACCCCGTAGTGAATGACAAAACAGGACCTTATTATGTAAATCCTCAAGTTGCAGCTGATGCATCTAAGATTAACAATGGTCGTGTTCCAACTGCAAATGAGTTAGCAGCTTGGGATAAAGACATTATGCCTGATGGAACTGGTTTACCTGAGGGTAGTGGTTCTGTTGAAGAAGGTGAAGAAATTTATGATGCAAAATGTGTTATGTGTCATGGTGACTTTGGTTCAGGTGGTGGTGGTTATCCAGCACTCTCTAAAGGAAATGCTTACGATTTGCAAAAAACACTTACAAATAACCGTGTAAATGATCCAGATGCAGATGGTCCAACTCGTGTGTTCGGTTCATACTGGCCACAAGTAAGTACACTTTACTGGTATATTAAAGATGGTATGCCTCATCCGTTTAGTAAATCATTAAGTGCTGATGAAGTATATGCTTTAACTGCATATGTTTTAAATATCAATGAGTTTGAAATTGATGGTGTAGAAGTTGATGATGAGTATGTTCTCGATCGTGAAAAACTTTTAAAAGTTAAAATGCCAAATGTTGATGGTTTTGAACCAAATATAGATGGTCCAAATGCACTTGATAGAGTCCGTGCTTATTATGCAAATGCTACAAACTTTGGAGCTCAAAATCTTAAACAAGGTGCTGAACGCTGTATGAGTAATTGTCAAGAAGCATCAGTGAAAGTTATCCATATTAATGGTGGTATTAGAGGATTCTTACCTCCAATGAGCGATGTAAGAGACTTACCTGCAACTCAAGAAGTAAAAATTGATGTTAAAGAAGCATATAAAAACACTTGTGCTATGTGTCATGATTCATATTTAGCACCAGGAAGTGCAGAGTGGAAACCATTCTTAGCTGAAGGTATGGATGTTGTTTACAAAAAAGCCATTCATGGAACTGAAGGCGGTATGCCAGCAAAAGGTGGCACTGATTTATCAGACTCAAACTTCAAAACAGTTGTTGATTATATCACTTCTGGTAAAGTAAAATAACAAAAGGAAATATTATGGAAAGAAGAAATTTTTTAAGTATGACTTTAGGTGCTGCAGTTTTAGCTGTTGTACCTGCAAGTGTTCAAGCAGAAGACTGGAGAAAAGCTAAACCTACAGTTTGGACAGCAAAAACAGTTAATGATGCTATAAAAGCAATGTATGGTGATGTTAAGTTAATTGAAGAGGGTGTTACTGTAACTACTCCTGATGTTGCAGCATCCGGTGGTGCAGTTCCTGTAAATGTTAAGTCAGACATTAAAGCTAAAAATGTAGCAGTATTTCAAAATGCTAATCCAGAATCAGCTGTTATAGTTTTTGATGTAAATAAATATAGCATCATTAATTACGATATGAAAATGAAACTAAAGTCTGTTGGTGATCCAATTACAATTACTGTTGTAGTTGAAGGTCAAGATGGTAAGCACTATGTTGGTTATAGAACACTAGATGTTGCACTTGGTGGATGTGAAGGTTAATCCCTTCTCCTCATAATAAAAAAATATATTAAGGACATATAATGGCTGGATTTAAAATAAAAGCAAAATTAAAAAATGGTGTAGTATCTGTTAAAGCTATGGCTAAACATGAGATGACTACGTATGACATCGCTGAAAAACAGACAGGTGATAGAGATAATGCAAATTTCATTTTTCATATTACTGCTACTGTAAATGGTGAAACAGTATGGGAAGTTTCTACAAGTCAATTCTTATCTAAAAACCCTATTTTCAAATATAAATTCCAAGGAATTGGTGCTAAAGGTGATAAAATCCTTATGATAGCAACTGACCGTAAAGGAAAAACAATTAAAGGGAAAGGTAAAATTAAATAGTAAGTTTTTCTTACTTTAATTTTTAATACCCACGTACAAAAGATGCAAAAAAATTTACTTCGAATCTTTTTCTCTTTTGTACTTCTTCAAACTACCCTGCTCTCAAAAGATATAAATATCGATAAAATCGTTCAAGATAGCTATAGATCTCATAAAAAAGTTTTTTTATATTTACATCGTGTTGGATGTGGCTACTGCAGTAGTATGGAAGAGTTTACACTTGATGATGAACTTGTTCAAGCATACTTAAAAAAGAACTATAAAGTAATTAATATCAATGTTTCATATAAAGATACTTTCATATACAAAGGTAAAAAAAATGATGGGCATGCTTTAGCTAAAAAAATAGGCTATGCATTTTACCCTTCAACTCTCTTTTTAGATAAAAATGGAAAAATTGCTTACCCTGTGGTTGGCTATAAAAATGAATATGAATTTTTAGTAATACTTAAATACTTTAAAGATGATATGTATAGAGATATGAGCTTAACAGAGTATAAAAAAAAGATAGGTTTTAATAATAAAAACCTTGATAATGAAATAAAAGATACGAGAGAACATGCAAGGTAAAATTTTAGAGTTATTTATCACACATAGTGATGTAAAAAAAACGAGGGAATCAGTAAAAAGCATTTTCATAAATTCTTTTGGCATAAAAGATGATAAATTTTATGCCAAAGACCCAATGCGATCTATTTTACTCACATCAATAGATAGCTATCAACTAGCTTCTAAAAATGGCATATCCCTAGAACAAGGTTCACTGGGAGAGAACTTACTTATAGATATAAATCCTTATGCTTTAGAAGCAGGAGATAAAATCCTTATTGGTGATGTAACTCTTGAAATAACTCAAAACTGCACACTCTGTAAAGGTCTCTCAAGTGTAAATAGTAAACTTCCAAAGCTTTTAAAAAATGATAGAGGTATCTTTGCAAAAGTTGTAGAGGGAAGTTCAGAAATAAAAATAGGTGATAATGTAGAAATTTTAAATCATTAATATATTTTATATCTAAATGATGCTAAAATCTACTCGAATATTTTCACGATAAAGGAATAAATATGAAAAAAATATATACACTGATCATGGCTGCATTAGTAGCAATGTCAATAGTTGGTTGTAACGGTGAAGCTACTGCTCCTGCAAAACCTAAGAAAATGCAAAATGTGCAAGTTTATACAACTGCGAATGCAGATGGTGCTGTTAGTACAAAAACAATTGAAAAAGCTTTTGATTCTGTAGGTCTAAGTGTACCTGGTAACAACGATATGAACAAGCCATTTACTGCTAGATTCAACAAAACTAACTATGAAGTTTATAACTTAGCTATGTACATCAACAATGATTTAACACTTAAACTGCTTAAAAAATACCCTAACTTTGGTGCACTAACACCACTTACAATGTCTATTTGGAAAGCTAAAGATGGTAGTATGAATATCTCTACATTAAGTATTGAAGGTATGGCTAGATCTATTGGTATGCCTGTTGATGATGCTGATTTAGTTGCTTATGCAGCTCTTATCAAAAAGGGACTTGCTACTGCAATGCCAAAGGGTCACTTCAAAGAGTTAGATTTCAGTGTTAAATTTCCTAACAAAACTTTAGCAACAAACTTTGTTGTTGATGTAGATCTTGATGGTGAATCTCCTGAAGATTATGTTGAAGATTTTGAAGCTGAATTTGAAGCTGAGCTAGAGCCTTTAGGTTTCTTACTTCCTAACTACACAAATGTTCAAGAAGAGATCTTTGATGATGCTGGATACACTGGTGTATATGACTACTATCACACTTACTCTATCTGTAAATTTGATGTAATCTTCCCAGTATCAAAAACTCACCCTGAAGCTGGTGCTTGGGCTCCATGTTCTTTCTACCTTTATAAAAAAACAGGTGAAGATAAAATGCATATGGGATTCTTATCAGTTGAAAACTGGATAACTACTCTTGATATTGCTGATGAAGAATCTATGAAACCTCTTCGTGAAGCACAAGGAATGATTGAAAATATTATTACTGAAATTACAGAATAATTTCTATTCTCTAAGTAAGAGAGATCACTTTTTTAGTGTTCTCTCTTAGATCCTAACTACTATTTAAAAATTATTTACTTCAATGTAAGTACATAATTTTTAAATAAACACATACTGTATAATTTATAGGAGTTTATTTTTGAGCTTAAAAAGTTTTTGGCTAAATTACGGTGAAAAAGTTCCCGGTTACGATATTCCAGTTATCAATGAAAAAGAAGCAAGGGCAGCAGCTGGTATACTAGGTATGATGGGGACTATTATTATCTTCGTAGCTATAGGCTTTAATCATGTCATAGTAGCAAGGATCTATTTAGCTTTTTTATGGCTTGACTTTTTAGCACGGGTTTTTAATCCCCGTTACTCCCCCTCTCTTCTTGTTGGAAAATTTATTGTCCAGAATCAAAAACCTGAGTATGTTGGAGCAGTCCAGAAACGTTTCGCATGGATGTTAGGCTGGTTTGTATCCTTCCCTATGATTTACTGGTTTGTCCTTCACTGGGATATTACTTTTTATAAAGTACTTATCTGTGTACTATGTATTAGTTTAATGTTTTTGGAAAGTGCTTTTTCTATCTGTATAGGTTGCATCATCTATAAAATAATAACAAATGAAGATCCTAAGCATTGCCCAGGTGGTGCTTGTGAAGTTCGTAAAAAAGAACCTATACAGATGTTTAATCCTCTGCAGAAGATTATTACCACAGTAACTTTAATATCTTTAATTGTGGGAATATATCTCTTTCTAGCCAATACAAAATCAACTACTTTCTTTGGTCAGTTTTTACATGAAGCCGTTCTAACTGAAGCACAATTCAAACAAGAAGAAGAAGAGAAGTATCAAAGAGAACTAGACAAAGAGTTTGGAGATGATGATTTTTAAAGTAAGTGTAAGCTACTTTTTACTCTTGGGACTTTATCTCCGCATAAAGTGTTATACAACTCTCTACCTCTTCACGATTAGGGACTCTTCTTACAGAAAGATAGGTAACACTTCCATCACTATGAATACGGCGTAATGCAGTAGCATGAACCCAGTAGTAACCTCTATCTTTACGTATATTCTTTACTATACCTGTCCAAAAACCTTTATTTTGAATATCGTCCCATAAACCTTTAAAGGCTATGCGAGGCATGTCAGGATGTCTTATGATATTATGTGGTTCACCTACAAGCTCTTCAAGTGTATACCCCGCCATCTCGCAAAAAAGTTCATTAGCATATATAATGATCCCATTCGCATCCGTTTCACTAAGAATATAACGATTATTTGGAAAGTACCACTCATCAGTTGTACTATCTTTATGAATTATTGACATAAGAGACTCCTAATTATAATATTTTACTAAACCTTGCATATTTGAACCCATATTCAGTAGTAACATATCTGCTACAACTAGTGCCGCCATAGACTCACATACTACCGTCCCCCGAATAGCTACACAAGGGTCATGTCTTCCCTTTAAAGAGAAATCAACTTCCCTATTTTGAGTTGTCACAGTCTTCTGTTCTTGAAAAATGGATGGAGTAGGTTTAAAATAAACATTTAATATAATATCATCTCCATTACTAATGCCACCTAAAATACCGCCAGAGTGATTTGATTCAAAGCCATTTGCACGAATTGCATCATTATTTTGAGAGCCCAAAGCACGTGAGCTTAAGACTCCATCTCCAATTTCAACAGCTTTTACAGCATTTAACCCCATCATAGCATCGGCTAAGACACCATCAAGTTTATAGTAGAGAGGTTGTCCCAAACCAATAGGAACTCCTTCTATAACTACTCGCGAAACACCACCAACAGAATCATGTTCATTTTTTGCCTTAAGAATAGCCTCTTTTTGAGCCTCTTCGACACTTGCATCAAGTGCATAAATAATACTCTTTTTTGCTTTATCATAGTCAAAAACTTCACTCTTAATACCCGCTACTTCACAGATACCACTCTTCACACTAATACCCATCTCTTGAAGCATTAGTTTTGCTATAGCTCCAGCAGCAACACGAGCAGCAGTTTCACGAGCAGAACTTCTACCACCACCACGATAATCCCTTATGCCATACTTATGAAAATAAGTAAAATCAGCATGTCCAGGACGAAATACATCTTTAATATTTGTATAATCTTTTGACTTTTGATTTGTATTAAAAATAATCATAGCAATAGGAGTACCTGTACTTTTACCCTCAAAAACACCACTTAGTATCTCTACTTTATCAGCCTCTTTTCTTGCTGTCTCAAACTCACTCTTCCCTGGTTTCCTGCGGTCTAGTTCACTCTGAATAAATGCTTCATCTATAATGAGTCCAGCAGGAACACCATCTAAAAGACATCCAAGTGCTTTCCCATGAGACTCTCCAAAAGTGCTAAAACGTAACTTCATTCCAAAGCTATTCATTACTTTTCCTCTTTGAGTAGTTTTACAGCTATTTCTGCTGCCTCTTGCTGTGCTATTTTTTTACTCTTTCCTACTGCTCGAGCATACTCTCGTCCCTCTATGAAAACACCTACTTCAAACTCTTTTAAATGATCAGGTCCACGACTTGAGAGAACTATATACTCTGGTGTAATCCCAAAACGGGCTTGGGTAAGCTCCTGCAAAGTAGTTTTAAAATCACGAAAGAGTGAGGCTAAAGATATCTCTTCATGATTACTCTCTATAAGGTGGATAGCAATTTTTCCAACAACATCTAAACCAGCTTCAAGATAAATAGCACCCATAACCGCTTCAAAAGCATTTGAAAGAAGAGAAGATTTTTCTCTTCCTCCATTATTTTCTTCTGCATTTGAAAGAAGAATATAATCACCTAAATGAAGTGCTCTTGCTAATTTATCAAAACCTGTTTCATTTACAAGTGATGCTCTAATTTTTGAAAGTTTACCCTCATCAGACTTTCTAAACTTTACAAAGAGATACTCCCCCACAATAAGGTCAAGAACAGCATCTCCAAGAAACTCTAAACGCTCATTATCGTAGGGCTGCTTATAACTCTTATGTGTCAGCGCTTCGATAATAAGCGATTTATCTTTAAATGTATAATTGAGTTGTTCCTCAAGTGTTCCTATATTTCTATTCATCTTTTTCTCTCTGTATTCATAATATCCAAAATTTCATGCATCTAGCCAAAATTTTTACTCTATATCTATCACTGAAAAGAGTTATTCTCTTCACTATAGTCCCTATAGTAATCTTTACTTAAACTTAGTTCAACCCTTGCTGTATCTATAGCATGACAAGAGGTACATCTATAAAACACAAAAGGAAATGTAACTTTACAACTCTCGCAAACATACTCAAAACTGAGTGTTGCATTTGCCTTCCCATTGAGTTTTATAAGTACATCAAGCTCAAAGATAGCACTACTTTGTGCTAAGTTTACATCGTTTCTAGCACTATAAAGCTCTCGCAAATAGCCATTTTTTGATATTATATCTAAATTCAAATCTTTTAATGCCACTCGCCAGAGGATATCACTCAAAAGTTCGCTCTTTGAACTATCAAAATTTTCCCAAGCTATTGCAGGGTTTACTCTAAAAAGATACTCAAAAACCATATAAGAGAGCTGATGGTTTTCTTTATAACTAAGTAGTAATCCATCTATTTTCTCTTGCATAGAGAGTTTATTATCGTTAAGAAGTGCCATAGCTTTTAAATATGTCCTATCTAAGCTAATATCTTCATTAAGTTCATCTAAGGGTTCTAAAACATCTAAGGCAGAGTTATAATCTCTCATATATTCATAAACTAAAAGCAGATACTTTAATGCCTGTGGTGTTCGTGGATTTCGCTTTAGTATCTCTAAAAATATCTGCTTTGAACGTTCTAAAAATCCAGCTTTAAAGTAAGTTTTACCAAGTAAATACATCGTATCACGTTTATTACCACTATGACTAGCAGTTAAAAGTTCAGAGTATATCTCTATACTTTTTTCATAATCCCCATTTTTATTATAGGAACTTGCTAAAAGTAACCATGATTTTTCTGAAATTTCTCCACCTGACATGAGTTTTTTTAACTCATCTTTTGATGGAAGTGTACGAAACTGCTGTAAAAATTTATCTAAATATGCTGAATCTTGGCTGCTTCTATATCTTCCCCACCAGTAAGAAAAAAAAGTTATCATAAAAATAATTGCAAAGAAGATGATGATTGAGAAGAGAGGATCTCTAAACTCTATAAAAAAATTATCCATACACTACAATCCCATAATCATCTTTTAATCTATAAAAAGTAGAATCAATACTAATTTCTAAATCTTTCATTTTTCCAAGCTGTACAAGAGAATTTCGCCCTACCTTTATGCCATTTTCACGAAAAAATTTCTTTATATTGACAAATTTAACATCCTCTACAAACTTATACTCAAACTCTTTATAAAGTTTCATTTTTTCATATGAGAAAATATGTTCATTTACATGGAGTTGATCTGAAGCAAATTTTATGGGAAGATGCCCTGAGAGATCAGTTAAAATATCTTGAATATGCATATGTTTTTGAGGAAGTCTGTCTTTTTGAATAAAAACATATTTATTGTTCAGTTTTATACTTGGTGTCTCTTTCCAGTACTTATATGCAGGATTTGACACACCAAGTTTTGAGGAGACTTCCCTCCAGAGCCAAAATGAATTTAGTCTATTTGGTAAATGAGACACTCTTCTAGCTCCTTGTAAACTCTAATTAAAAAGATTATATTATCTTTTTTTTAATAGTGTCCTTAAAATATAGCCGTTATAACTTTAGTCACAACAAATCCACCAACAACAAGCCAAATAAACATACTTCCTGCTGTATAAAGTGGTGCAAGACCTAAACCTTTAAATTTTGCAAAAATTGTTCCCATACCAAGAGCCGTCATTGCCATTGTCAGTAAAAAAGTATCTATTTCATTAATTACATCTACGATATTTTGAGGAACTACTTGAAGTGAATTAAAACCTGCCATACCAATGAAGTAAACTGCGAACCAAGGGATAACAAGTTTTACACCATCACTAACAGCCCCACTCTTTTTTGCTTGCATTGAAAGATAAATACCAAGCACAATTAACATAGGAGCAATCATAATAACACGTGTCATTTTTACAATAACAGCAGAGTTTGCCATCTCCGTTGGTGCACCAACAACAGAAGCAGGAACAGCAACAACCTGTGCTACTTCATGAATAGTTCCACCTACATAAATACCAAACTGTTGTGGTGTCATATGTAAAAATCCAGTAGCAGGCTCAATAATAGATGCATACAGTACAGGATATAAGAACATCGAAATCGTTCCAAAAAGAACAACCATACTAACAGCCACTGCTGTTTTGTGACCTTCTGCTTTAAGTACAGGCTCTGTTGCTAAGACGGCAGCAGCACCACAAACAGATGCCCCTGCTGCTGTTAGCATTGAAGTATCTCTATCCATCTTAAATATTTTTATACCTAAGTATGTTCCAAGAAGAAATGTAGTTGAAAGCATAATAAGAGAGACCATAAAACCACTCATACCTACATCCATAATCTGTTGAAATGTTATACGAAAACCATAAAATACAATTGCAAAGCGAAGTATTTTTTTTCCACTAAATGTAATACCTGTTCCCCATTCACTTGGAACATGGTTGTGAAGAGTATTCGCATAAAAAATACCCATAACAATACCAATAACAAGAGGTGAAATACCTAATGCCTTGACAGGTCCTAAATCTGCTATCATAGTTGCTGCAGCTGCAAAAATTGCAACAAATATTATACCAGAGATCGTTCCACTTCTATTTTCTTTTGAAAAAGCCATTTATAACCTTCTATAATTTTTTAATTACGGTAAAAACCATAAATGCAATTATACCAAAAACTTATTTTATCTCTATTTATTATCACTTTTACTCCCCTTAATCAAGATTATTAACGAATCAAAAAAAATAAAAGAGAAATAAGCACTTTATAAGTATAATGCTCAAACTACTGAAATAATTTATAAAAAGAGAAAAAATATGTTTGAAGATACAAAAATGCCAGAGGGTATGAACCCTGAAGTTTTAGAACACTTAATGAATCCAAAAAACTATGGAAAGTTAGATAATGCAAACGGTATTGGAGTTGCTCTTGATGAGAAAACAAAAGAGTATGTTATCTTTTATACTCTCCTAGATAAAGAGATTATTAAAGATGTGAAATTTGCAACAAATGGGTGTCAGGATACTGTAGTCATTGGTTCTATGTTTACAGATATGATTATTAACAATGACTGCAACTATGCCCATGGTGCTATAGAGAAGATGCACAAAAAGTTGGGAAATCTCTCCCCTCAACAACAAATTTGTGCAGATATAGTTTTTAGTGCTTTTATGGCATCACTGAAAAACTTTGAGAATACTCAAAATGGTGTAGAAGAAGAGCTTCACCTCTTTAAAATGAAAGAGAGTTGTGAAACAGTAGGAGTAACTAATGAATAAACTTTACCAACAAAAACATGAGCTTTGGTTAGCAATAACTTTTGCATCATTTAGTATTAGTAATGAGACAATCAAATCTCGACTTTATGAGTTTTCACTTATAGCCTTTAGGCATATGAAATGGCTAGGAAGTGATATATTAGAGAGAGGTGAAGATTATAACTACGATAGAGATATGCAAATCTGTAAAGATTCTACAAGCTTTGAAATTATTCATGCACTTCAAAGAGATATCAAGGCCATTCAACTAAAATATCCACAAACTATTTTAGGTGAACGGATAAAAACTGATGATATTTATTTATTAGAATATTTAAACGAGGTGTTGACTTGTGACTTTAATAACCAAACCATTACTGCATTTAATATGAAAAGAGAGTGGCTAGATAAAAACCTAGCACAAGATCAAATAGATGCACTCACACTCTTTTTGTTTGAAGAGTCTTACAAAGAGTATGAACTCATTCTTGTGTATGCTTATATGCAAGCAAGAACAAAAGATGTAACTCATTTCGATGTTTTTCAAGACCTCATCGATGAGTCACACTTTCACCTTAAATCTTTTGGAAATATGATGGCAGAACTCGGCATATTAACACTCCCAAGAATGTTACATGAGATGACCTATGTTGTTAAAGATTTAGAGCAGTTTGTGGTTGATGGCATTGCCGAAGAGGAAGCTGCAAAAGTGATGTGTAAAGAGTTAAGTGATGCTATAAAAGATGAAGATTTATCTCATTTTTTTGATTTTGTAAACTATCAAGAGTCTTATCATATAGAGTTAATGAAAAAACTTTTATAGTAAACAGATATAAAATTAAACCATAACATCTAGTTTATAATGAGGAAGACCATCATCACTCTCTTCTGACTCTTCCTCATGTTTTTCACTCCGTTCACTCTCTCTATCTGCTTCATCACGAGTATGCTCGCGATCTTCATTAACTTCTTGGTTCTCTTCAGCTGGACGAACTTCTAAAACCTTTTCATCTTTCTCCTGCACTTGAGACTGTGCTATCATATTTTGAAAATCTACACGATTTGTATGTGCATTTTGATTAGACGCAACGGCAGGAGTCATCTGATTTACTAATATAGTGCTACCCGTAGGACTAATAGATGCCATAACTAACTCCTTGTATCGACCTCTACGGTCTTATACTTATTGTAGAGTACATTTGCACCACTCTGAATGCTCACTTCTCTACGAGGAGTATAATCGACCAAATAGCGATCTTGTGAAGTTGTTGTAAAATCTACACACAATCTTGCAGCAGCTTGAATAATTTTATCAGGAAGATTTTGCTTATCTGTTGTGATAATAACATGACAAGAGGGTTGATCTCGCATATGAAGCCAAACATCTTTAGCACGTGCACTCTTCAGTAGTTCGACATTCCCTCTCTCATTTTTACCAAGTTGCACCTTATACCCCTCTATCCAAAAAACCTCTATAGAGTCATTTACCTTTATCTTTTTGCTCTGTTGGCGTTTAGGGAAAAGCATCTCTATCTTTGCAACATCCTTTGCAGAATTTACAGTATGAATAAAGAGTTGTAAATGCTCTATCTTAGAGCGAAGAGACTCCTCTTCTATGTGTAAGTGTTTTGCCCTCTGTTTGGCTTTTTTACTCTTTGTAAAAAACATATCACTCACCATAAATGCAGTAGGATAGCCTTTTGCTATAGTGACTGATACCCTACTCCCATCATAATCCTTAAGCAATAGCTCTGTTGCATAAGGTTTAATCTCTTGTACATTGGAGAGAACTAAGTTGCCATAGTGCTCAAACTTACTCGCTTCACTCTCTAAACTCTCCTCTGACTCTAACTTCTCATATAGTTTTTGTAATTTTTTCAGTTTTTTATTTAAGAAGGCAGTTTTTTGCTTTTTAAGATTATCTAGTTTTGCATTTTGTTCTTTTTCATACACTTCATATAAAAAATTTGCAACACTCTCTAAGGGGTACTCTTTTGCCACAAAAGGAGCATTGGGAACATCGAGAAGTTTCTGCCCTACTCTCACCTCACGAAAAGAGGAGAAGAGATCGACATGGCGAAGTGCTTCGAGGACAATGTTCTGGGCATCTAAGATAATTACATTTGTATACTTTCCAGTAAACTCTATTTGTAAGTATGTTATCTCTTCTTTGTAGGCAGAGGCTATACTTGTCTTAAGGCGAATAATTTTATCATCATGTAAAAGCTCAATATTTAAAATATTTGAACGATTAAAACGTTTAGCAATAATAATATCAAAAGGGGCATTATAAACCTTTGAGCGAGGATACTCCTCACACTTAAACATACTAGAATTTGAGCGAGTCATGTTAAAATAAATAGCATCTCTCTTATCAAAAACGATTTTGAGGATGGTATCACTCACCCGATGAATTGCCGATATCTTTTTAAATTTTTGTA
>CAZMBK010000004.1:0-34089 GCA_964564315.1 uncultured Sulfurimonas sp. | reverse complement strand
GACTCTTCTTATGATAAAGAAAGTAGATACTTTAAAAGAATATGCAGGAGATTTAGATATAATCCTCAAACAATTTATAGATTTCTGTGAAGATTATTCACTTGAGTTATTTAGCTCATCTTTGAAATGGATAAAGCAATAAGATACTAAAATATATAACTTCATTTTGGTATCCTATTGGTACCAACAATTTGATAAATCTAGTTTTTTATGACTAGATTTAAAGAGAAGGTATAGTTTTTACAAGTCCTATTCTAAGGGACTTTAGAGGTATTTAAGTAGATTTGATTAGAGTTTAAGAAATATGGTAAAACATATAATTAATCTATAAAAGTAACACACTCCTCAAGTTTTACACGTTTAGGTTGATAAGAATTTATTTTGGCTTCTTTATCTTCATAGCCGAGAACTACACTATAAAGAAGTGCTAAGTTGTCAGGTGTTTGCATAGCTTCCGCCACAACTTTACCGAACTCAGTTGTACTTCCTTGTGGACAAGAGTCTATGCCAAACTCTTGAGCTGCAAGCATAATACTCTGCATATATGCACCACAGTCTATAAGTGCTCCTTGTGACTCATCAATATTTGCTTTATCAGTAAAGACAAAGATAACGGTGCCTGCCCCAAACCAACGAAAGTTGTCTTTCCACATCTCAATTCTTGTTTCATTATCTTTACGGTCAACTTCCATAAGTTTATAGAGTCCTGAACCTGTAACGATACGGCGTTTTTTATAAGGGTTTACCCACTTTACTGGATAGTACTGAATAAACTGATCATTCATAATTCCCTCATCCATTTTTGCAATGATGGCATTTCCTATTTTTGCGAGAGTATCTGGGTTAGAAATAGCGTACGTAATCCATGGTTGCATATTAGCACCACTTGGTGTCATTCCTGCTGCTGTGAGGATTTTTTCTAAAGTATCTTTTGGTATTTTTTTATCTGTGTACGCTCTTTTTGAAGAACGGTTTCGTAAAGCTTCTAAAACTGTTGGCATATCTTCATCCTTTTGCGAAATTATACAAAAAATTTATTAAGAGTATTATAAAAAAAATGAATTGCAACCTAAGTAGCAAAAGATAAATCTCATTTATACTATACTTACGGCATAAAAATTAAAAGGATTTACGATGAATAATAATATTTTTGAAAAATTAACACATAATTTAACACAATCAATAGAGAGTGCAATCTCTTTAGCACTGCATAATAAAAATCAAGAGGTTCAAAGCGAGCATTTTTTATGGGCACTTTTAACAAACTCGGATTCTGTTTTAAATCAGATGCTGAGAAAAATGAATGTAGATAAAATTGCCATGGAGTTAGATGTTAAAAGTTTAACTGAAAAACTGCCAAAATCTTCGAGTGTCACAAAAGAGAGTATACGACTCTCTAAAAACTTTGTAGATACCTTAGAAAAAGGTGCTGGGCTTATGGCTCAAAATGGGGACAGTTTTTTAGCAGTTGACACTTATATACTTGCAAACTTAAATAGTGAGCCATATGCAAGTATATTACCAAAGTATATAGATATGTTGGAGTTAAGTAAAAACATAGAAGCTGCACGTGGGGGTGGTAAGATAGACTCACAGAGTGCTGATGAGACTCTAGATTCTCTCTCTAAGTATGGAATTGATTTAACAGCAGAAGCTGCTGAGGGGAAACTCTCTCCTGTTATTGGTCGTGATGAAGAGATTACTCGTATGATGCAGATTTTAATTCGTAAAACGAAAAACAATCCTATGCTTTTAGGTGAGCCTGGGGTTGGTAAAACGGCACTTGTTGAAGGTCTTGCTCAGAAAATTCAAGCAGGGGATGTCCCAACCTCACTACAAAATAAACGAGTAGTTGCACTTGATATGAGTTCACTTATTGCAGGAGCAAAATACCGTGGAGAGTTTGAAGATAGATTAAAAGCGGTTATTGATGAAGTAAAAGAGAATGGTAAGATTATTCTTTTTATTGATGAGATTCATACCATCGTTGGTGCAGGAGCATCGGAGGGAAGTATGGATGCTGCAAATATCTTAAAACCAGCATTGGCTCGAGGCGAGTTGCATACTATTGGGGCGACAACACTTAAAGAGTATAGAAAATACTTTGAGAAAGATACAGCACTGCAACGTCGTTTCTTGCCTATTAACTTAGATGAGCCGACAGTTAATCAATCGCTTCAAATTCTTCGTGGGATTAAAGAGCGTTTAGAGACTCATCATAATGTTACGATTACAGATAGTGCTTTAGTTGCAGCTGCAAGACTTAGTGATAGATATATTGCAGATAGATTTTTACCAGATAAAGCGATAGATCTTATAGATGAAGCAGCCGCTGAACTCAAAATGCAGATAGAGTCTGAACCTACAGTTCTTTCTCGTGCGAAACGTCAACTATCAGAGCTTATGGTTGAAAAAGAAGCACTTAAAATGGAGAAAACTCCTGCAAATGAGAAACGTCTTATAGAGATAGAAAAAGAGCTTGCTGATGTAGATGAAGAGGTAAGAAAACTCACTTCACAGTTTGAAACTGAAAAAGAGGTGTTTGAGAAAATATCTGCTATTAAAGGTCAAATAGAAGCGAAACGTCGTGAGGCAGCTCAAGCTAAAAGTGCAAGTGATTTTAATAAAGCCGCTGAGATAGAGTATGGAGATATTCCAAAACTCATTGAAGAAGAAAAAACTGTTAATGAAAACTGGGATAGACTTCAAGCTGAGGGAACACTTCTTAAAAATAGTGTAGATGAAGACTCAATAGCAAGTGTAGTCTCTCGTTGGACACATATTCCTGTAAATAAAATGCTTCAAACAGAGCAGACAAAAATTTTACATGTAGAAGATGAGTTAAACAAAACTGTTATTGGTCAATCAAAAGCGACTCATGCAGTAGCTCGTGCGATTAAACGAAACAAAGCAGGTTTAAGTGATACGAACTCTCCTATAGGAAGTTTTCTCTTCTTAGGACCAACAGGTGTTGGGAAAACGCAAACTGCTAAGACTTTAGCGAAGTTTCTTTTTGATAGTGAAGAGTCACTTATAAGAATAGATATGAGTGAGTATATGGAGAAACATTCAGTTTCTCGTTTAGTGGGTGCAGCACCAGGTTATGTAGGGTATGAAGAGGGTGGACAACTTACAGAAGCGGTAAGAAGAAAACCATACTCTGTAGTTCTTTTTGATGAGGTAGAAAAAGCACATCCAGATGTTTTTAATATGCTTCTTCAAGTTTTAGATGATGGACGTTTAACTGATAACAAAGGTGTTACAGTTGACTTTTCTAACACAATTATAATCTTAACTTCAAATATAGCAAGTGATAAGATTATAAATAGTGAGCCGAGTGAAGCGCTAGATGCAGAGGTTATGAGTGAGTTAAAGATGGCATTTAAACCAGAGTTTTTAAATAGACTTGATGATGTTGTTATTTTTAATGCTCTTGGTCAAGAAGAGATTGTAAATATAGTTGATATTTTCTTTGGTGATATTGCTAAGAAAGTAAAAGATAGAGATATTACACTGACTTTAAGTTCTGAAGCCAAAGCATATATAGCAGAGGCTGGATTTGACCCTGTTTATGGAGCGAGACCACTGAAACGTGCTCTCTATGAGATAGTAGAAGATAGACTCGCCGACCTAATTCTTAGTGGTAAAATTGATGAGGGATCGCATGTAGAGTTTGTTATGGAGAATAGTGAAATTAAAGTTCTAGTTTCATAGTTTTATAAATTCTTTTTGAGAGTACACAACTTTTTTTAAATAGTTTCTTGTCTCATCATACGGAAGTTTTGTTCTGAGTGTATTATAAACTTTTGTTGGTGAGAGAGAATTTATTTTTTGTTTTGCACGAGTTTTATTACTTGAAAATGTTTTTAAAACATTACCACTTCCTGTATTGTATGCACTGATAACACAGTACTCTCTTGAGAGTCTATTATTTATTCCTTTTAAATATTTTTTATCGAGTATATGTAGATATGTCACACCGAGTTCTATATTATTTTTTGGATCAAATAGATACTCTTTTGATGGTTTTACTTTTTTAGCATTTAAATAGTAGTAAGCATCAATTCCTGCACTGCTGGGAACAATTTGCATAAGTCCATATGCTCCTGCACCACTGACTGCAAATTGATTAAAATTACTCTCTGTTTTTATGATAGAATAGATTAAACTCTCTTCAAAATTATATTTTTTTGCATACTTACTCACATAAGATTTAAACTTATTTGCACGTATGTTTGTATGAGATTTTACCATCTTAAACTCTACAAAACTTACAGTAATATATTTATTGTCTTTTTTGACTTTTTTTATTTTAAAATTCTTTTCTATAAGTATATTTGCATATCTATTGGCTCTCCATTGGTATCTGATGTCTTTACCTGTATCATCTTTTATTTCACCATAAAGATAGGGACGACCACCTAGTTTTATATCTTTACTTCCATAAAGATCTATTTTTCTAGGATCTTCTGGGAGTAAAAGAGTAGTAACGATACTCTTTTTTAAGCTCTTTTTATCTCCTAATGTTTCAACACGTACAGTGCCTTTTGTAAAATCTATAATAGCTCTACTTTTATAATCTTGCATATACTGCACATACTCTTTTTGTTTGGGTATTGCAATGTTGTTTTTTCCCCAGTTTGAGGAGATATTTTTGAGAAAACTTTGTAAATATTTAAAATCATTTTTAAGTTTTTCGGGGTGTTGCATATAGTAAGTAGATTTCTCTTTTGCTAAAAGACTTAGAGCATGTGAGTGATCCTTGCTTTGTAGAACATTTGAGATATCATTAAAATCTTTCGTTGTACATGATGTTAATGTAAACATTAATGTTACAAGTGATGTGAGTGTGCAAAAATATTTCATTTTATGTTATATCTCTTCGTTATTCCAAGCCTCGATAGCATCTGCTAGGCTATCAAAACTATCGGCTTTACCTAAGATGAAAATTTCATCAAATATGTAGCAGGTGATGCGGGTATTTGGTTCGAGAAGAAAAACTGCATACTCTCCATCATCTCTAAAATTTACGGATAATACTCGCATCGTATCTATTATATCTCCAATTTTTGGAATCACATCATACTCAACATCTATAAGTTTTTTTCCATCACTGTTATAAGTTGCCATATACTCTCTTTTTTAGGGTAATTTTATCGAAAAAAAGCAACATTAGTTGTTTATATAATCTTTTTAGTGTAAAATTTCCTACAAGTAAAAGGAAGAGAGAAGATGAATATAGCAAAAAATATAACTGATCTTGTTGGAAACACCCCTTTAGTGGTACTAAATAGACCCTCAGCACTGACTGGAGCGACTATTTTAGGGAAGTGTGAGTTTATGAACCCTACAAGTTCCGTAAAAGATCGAATAGGGCTTAATATGATCCGTAGAGGTTTAGAGTCTGGTGTTATTAAAGATGGCACAACTATTATAGAGCCAACAAGTGGCAATACAGGGATCGCTCTAGCTGCAAACTGTGCTGCACAAAATATAAAGCTGGTATTGACAATGCCTGAGTCTATGAGTGTTGAGCGTCGTAATCTTCTTCAAGCACTTGGTGCAGAGTTAGTTTTAACTCCCGCGGCAAATGGAATGAATGGAGCAATTTCTAAGGCAAATGAATTACAAAAAGAGATTAATAACTCAGTTGTGCTGCAGCAGTTTGAAAATCCTTCTAATCCTGAAATTCACGAACTTACAACGGCAAAAGAGTTACTTCGTGATACAGAGGGTGAAATAGATGCCTTTGTTGCTGCAGTTGGAACAGGGGGTACACTCACTGGTACTTCAAAAGTGCTACTTCAAGAGATAAAAAATATTACAATTTTTGCAGTGGAGCCAGAGGCTTCAGCAATTTTATCTGGCGAGAGTGCAGCACCACATAAAATACAAGGAATCGGTGCTGGATTTGTTCCAAAAATTCTTGATACTTCTCTTTATAGTGAAGTAATTAAGGTAAGTAATGAGGATGCTATTGCAACAGCAAAAATGCTTGCAAAAAAAGAGGGGCTTTTAGTGGGTATTTCTGCTGGTGCAAATGTATGGGCGACTATGCAAGTAGCTAAGCGTAAAGAGTTTCAAGGAAAAACACTTGTGACTATTCTTTGCGATACAGGTGAGCGATACCTAAGTACAGAACTCTTTAGTGAGTAAATCTTTTTTAGAGAGTATAAAAGTTCTTGATGGAGTAGTCTATCATCTTGCATACCATCAAGCACGTTTGGAGAGAAGTTTAGAAAGTATAGGAGTAAGTACTTTTCATCATCTTGCATCTCTTATTTCTCCTCCCCAAAATGGGCTTTATCGTTGCCGTGTAATTTATAATGCTAAAAGTATAGCCATAGAGTATCTTCCTTATAAGAAAAGGGAGATATATCACTTAAAAATTGTGAGCTCTCATAACATAGCGTATCCATTTAAGTATGAGATAAGAAGCTCTTTAGAGAGACTCTTTACTCAAAGAGGAGAGGCTGATGATATTCTCATTGTAAAGAATGGATATGTGACAGACACAAGCATAGCAAATATAGCATTTTATAATGGAGAAATTTGGCTTACACCAAAGAGACCTCTTTTGTATGGTGTAACACGAGAGAGACTTTTAAACGAGGCTAAAATTGTAGAAGAAGATATAAGAGTAGAAGATATAAAAAAATTTAAAAAAATAGCACTAATGAATGCAATGATAGATTTTGATATAATTGCAGAAGAAAATATAGGGGAGATAATATGTTAGAAAATGTAATAGACGAACGGGGTTTTGCACAGATTATGAAAAAGAATATTGAAGATGTGATTATTCACTTCTTTGAGCGAGAACAGAATTTTGGGATTCTTTGTAAAATAGAGGAAGTCTCTTTTAATCCTGAACTTCCCGATGAAATAAATACAGAGTTTAGAGCTTTAACACTCTTCTTTTTGGCAGGGTATACTTTTGAGACTGCGAGAATTGAAGATGAGATGCTTATTTTTGAAGCTGGATTTGGTGCTGATAATTTTGGAAGTATTGTTACTGTACCACTTTTAAGTATTATGCAGATTATCATTGATGAGACACCAATTCTTATAAATCTTTCTGTTTATAAAGAGAGTGAGCATGAAAAAGAAGCAGGAAATGTGGATGAAAAGGGTGTAAAAAACTCTATGGCATCATTTTTAAATAATCCTGAAAACTCTAAATTTCTAAAGAAATAGAGTTTTCGAGTGGTGTTAGTGTACTTTGTTTATAGAGAGTAAAAAGTTTACAACATTATCTACAAAAGCATCATGTTTTCTATCTTTTAGATAGGCAATATAAAAAACTCTACTTATTTTTTGGTTTTTAAGTCTTGCTTCAAAGAGTCTTCCACTCTCAAGTTCCGACTTAATAACATGACGAGACATAATAGAAACAAGTGGTTTTTTTGCTTTAGGATCAGCATGTAAAATAGACTCTTTTATGGCAGTCGGACTTGCTAAGACCCCTATAACATTAAAGTTATTACACTGTACACCAATCTCTTCAAAAACATCAGCTGTAAGTTTTCTTGTATGTGACTCTTCATTTCTACAAATCCAGTCACACTCAAGTAGATCATCAGCAGTAAGTTGTTTTTTGAGTGGTTGATTTGAGAATACTACAAGTTCATCCTCTACCCACTCTCTATAGATAATACCATCTTCAAATATAGGAGATTCAATAAGTGCAACATCTATTTTTTTATCTTGAAGTTGTGTGATGATATTTGAAGATACATCAACATTCATAAATACTTCGTTATCAATGCGTTTTTTGATATCTGAAAGATAGTTTGGTAGGATGTAGTTTCCTATAGAAAATGATGAGCCCATCACAAAAGTAAACTCTTTACTTATGATTTTAAGGAGATCTTTTTCACTCGAATGTATAGCTTTTTCTAAACGCTGTGCTATACGGTAGAGATCTTCACCCTCTTTAGTAAGAACAATTCCATTTTTCTTTCTGTCGACTATTCTTGTATCTAGGTAGTCTTCAATAAATTTTATCTGTTGAGTAACTGCGGGTTGAGAAATTCCCAATTTTGCGGATGCTTTAGAGAAACTTTTCTCTTTTATCACCATCAAAAATGTTTGTAGTTTTGCAAAATCTTTTAACATAATAATTCCTATAAGCAAATGTAATATTGAAATTATAACTCATTATTATATTTAATGCAATAGTTTTGTAATAATTTATAAAAATTTAGGTTATAATTGAAATATTATGGATGTAAATAGAAAAATTTCTCAAGCAAAAGCACAACTTCTTGTAGAGTACCCTTACTTTGGAACAATAGCTTCACGTTTAGAACTTGTATGTAATGATGATATAGAATCTTTTAAATCAAATGGTAAAACTATAGAGTACAGAGAGGAGTACCTTTTCTCATTAAATCCACAGGAGTTGGCATTTATTTTTGCTAATGGTGCAATGCATACAACTTTAGCACATGATATGCGAAAGAGTGGTCGTAGTGGTTGGCTCTGGCAGATGGCTACTGATATGGCTATAAATGATATGCTGGTTACAAATGGAATGACACTTCCTTATGGGGCACACTATAGAAAAAGATTTCAGGGGATGTATGCTGAAGAGATTTATGAAGAGTTAAAGTCAGATATGATTCGTGAAGATGATAATCTTGAGTATGAAGCAGATGATAGTGATGATGTAGAGAGGAAAGAGGAAGAAAAAGAGCACACAAAGCCTCAGACACAAGAAGCACTAGAAGAGGAGATACTCGCAGAACAACTTTTTGCAGAGGAGGCGATTGCTCTTTTAGAGAAGGAGTTTAAACGAGGAGAGGCACCTTTAAATATAGAACGCTTTTTTAAACTCTCTGTATCTGGGGTAGTAGACTGGAGAGAGGCATTAAAAGTAGCTCTTGATACTCACTTTTTAGATGATTATAGATTACTCCCTCCTAGTAAGAAATTACTTTATAGTGGTATATATCTTCCCTCAAGTTTTTCACAAACATTTCGACTTGTGATTGTTATTGATAGTTCAGGCTCTGTAGATGAAGCACTTTTAAATACCTTTTTAAGTGAGGTAAATTTTCTTATGGCACTTGCACAAAACTACCAGATAGAGCTTGTAGTTTGTGATGATAAAGTACGTTCTCATAAAACTTTTTTAAGTGGAGAGCATTTAGAGATGGAAGTAAAAGGGTATGGAGGAACAGATTATGCACCTGCATTTGAGTTTGTGAGAGAATCATTTGATGATGTTAAACTTTTACTCTACTTTACAGACTTAGAGGGTACTTTTCCAAAGATTTTTCCCTACTATGCAGTAAAGTGGGTAAGTGAAATTATGCTTGATGTCCCATTTGGAGAAGTTATTCTTCTTGAAAAGTAGCGTACCTTTTAAAAGAGAAAAGGAAAACTCTAAATATTTAAGAAAAAATGCCGATATTTGCATTTATTTTAATGGAGCTTTAAATGTTACAAAGAACTTTTTTTCTACTTATTTCCCTTCTACTTATTTCATGTACAACAAAAGAGATAGAAGTCTCCAAAGAGATCTCTTCTAGTTCTAAAGAGCCTATGAGTTATTCTGCTTTTACTATTAAGATGGTGAGTAAATATAACTTAGATGCAGCAAAGATTAAACAATTGCAATTCTATACTTCACATGAGATTACTTTAGAGAGGCTTGAGAATGAAACAGAAGCAGAGATAAAAGAGGGTAAACTTTTAGTTGCAACCTCTACTCACTCTAAGATACTACTTATAAAGGCATTGACTCCTGCAAGGGTTATAGAGGTAGATAATGAAAAGATAGTAGTTTGTTTTGATAAAGATGTAATCTTGACATTTTTAAATCCATATTATAACTGTCCACAAAAGAGTGGTAAGTTTTATCTTGCAGCTGAGAGTTGGAGTGATGGGGTTGGATCTTTAATGCTTGAAGATAAAGAGTATAGTGCAAAAGGTGTGAGTGGTAGAGCTTTTTTAATGATAGATAAAAAAGAGATACAAAAGGAGAGTGAAACACTTAGATTAGTAAAAGGGGAGAGAGTTAGTTTGAAAAAATAACTCTATTTCTTCCCTCTTTTTTTGCATTGTAAAGCATCATGTCCGCTTGGTTTATGCTCTCTTCTAAATCATTGTCTCCATTCATAATAGCACCAATTGAGATTGTGAATTTTACGAAATTTTCATGATCTATGGAAAAAGTGAAATGTTCCACTTCAGCACGAATTCTTTCAAAAATATCTAAGGCGTTATATCTGTTTATATTTTTAAGAACAACACAAAACTCCTCTCCTCCAAAACGAGCTACTATATCTCTATGGCTTGTTGAGCTACGTAAAATTTCGGAGAGTGCTATAATTACTTTATCGCCTATATCGTGACCATATTTATCATTAATTTTTTTAAAAAAATCTATATCTATCATGGCAACAGCAAAATTTTCTCCGCTTGATTTAATCTCCTCTTCATATTCAGCCATTGCCTTAAAGAAGTATCTACGGTTATATAGACCTGTAAGATAGTCTCTATTTGCATGGTTTGTTATTATTTGAATGTTCTCAAGTGCTTCTATTGTGTTGTTTATACGGCAAGAGAACTCCTCTTTTGAGAAAGGCTTTGTAATAAAGTCATTCGCTCCAGCCTTTAAAAAGATAGCATTTACTTCATTGTCTTTGTTTGAAGAGACAGCAAGAATTCCAAGTTCATTTTTATCGTGCTCTTTACGGATTTCATAAGTAAGTTCTAATCCATCCATAACAGGCATATGATAATCTGTTAAGACTAAAGTGATGTCAGGGCGCTGTGTTAAGATACCCAGTGCTTCTTCACCATGTGCAACTGTGATGACTTTAAAGAACATGTTTTCAAGAATATTATGCATCTGTTTTCTAAAAACCATAGAGTCATCAACTACTAAAACAGTATGATTCTGATTTTTTTGTAAACGCTTAACAGTGTGAATAATATAGTTTATATCATTTACTCCACCTTTATTTACATAGTCAATAATATTTTTTTGAAGTATCTTTTGACGAAATTCTTTATCTATATTTGCACTTAATACTATAACACGATTATTTTTACTTAATGCATAGTCTACTATTTCACCATTTGGTGCATCTGGAAGATTGATATCTAAAAGAGTGATAAAGTATTTATATGTTTTTAAAAAAAGTTTTGCTTCAGAGAGTGAGTAGGCTACATCTACTTGAAAATCTAGTGCAGCTTTCACCTTTTTAGATATTAGTTTTGCAAGGGTTTTGTTGTCTTCTACTATTAATATTCTTTGGTCCATGGTCTCTCCAAGTCTTGATTATAAAATATTACCAAGTTTTAGTTGTTTTTATAATAAAAATAGGTATGATTTATCTATGAACTACTTAAGTGTTACCATAAAAAAATTAGAATCAAAATCAAACCTTTTTTTAACAGGTGGAGCAGGGGTTGGAAAGACAACGATTACACGCCAAGTTATCGAACATTTTGAAGCTGAAGCAAAAAAAGTCGCGAAACTTGCTTCTACTGGTATGGCTGCAACTCTCATTGGGGGACAAACACTGCATAGCTTTTTTGACCTCGGCATAGCTTCAGATGTTGAAGAGTTAGAGAAAAATGGTAAGTATGAGATAAAAAAGAGGATAAAAAAACTTATCTCTAGTATGCAACTTATTGTAATAGATGAGATTAGTATGGTGAGTGATACTCTTTTTGAAATGATTAGTTTACGACTCCATCAAGCTGATTTCTCTGGTGTACTCTTAGTTGTAGGTGATTTTTTACAACTTCCTCCCGTTGTTCGGGGCTATGATGAAGTAAAGTTTGCTTTTGAGTCAGAGGCTTGGAAGAGTTTCGACTTTTTTAAGATAGAACTTACCCACATCTATAGAACAGATGATGTTGCGTTTATAGAGCTTTTGCATAGTGTTCGTTTTGGAAATGTGAATGAGAGTATTCATAACACTCTTAATGCATATATAAAACCTATTCCTGAAGATTTAAGTAAATTTACTTTTCTTTTTGGGAAAAATAACTCTGCACAGTTGCATAATAAACGTCAACTATCGTTTATAGAAAATGAACTTTTTGTCAAAGAGGCACAAGTTATAAAACATCTCAAGTCTGCTAAAGATAATGAGATAGAGCGTTTTATGAATGATGCGAGAATAGATAAAAACTTAGAACTCAAAGTAGGCTCACCAGTCCTTTTTACAAGAAACTCATGGAACTATTTTAATGGTGAGAGAGCAGAGGTGCTAAATATAGATGCCTCAAATGTTTTTGTACAAAAGAGTGATGGAAAAGTCATAAAACTAGAAGCAGTAGCACAGAGTAAATCAACATGGAAAGAGAAAACTGTAAACGGTAAAAAAGAGATGGTAGAAGAGGAGATATTTAGTATCTATCAGTTTCCCATCAAATTGGCATTTGCTATAACCATTCATAAGTCCCAAGGGATGAGTATAGAAGATCTAATAATAGAAACAAATGAAATTTTCGCCCCATCTCAATTTTATGTAGCCCTCTCAAGAAGCTCAAACCCTAAAAATTTAAACCTCATAGCTCCAAGAAAACAGTGGTACGATTTGGCTTATGTGGATGCTAAGGCTATGGCGTTTGTGCAGGAAAAAACAGTAAATAAAATATTTAAGGATAAAAAATGAACAGAAAAGCAAAAATACAGAAGTTACATGATAAACGGCTCAAACGGGCTCGTGCAAAACTAAAGACCTCTTCTAAAGAGAAGTATATTTCTAAGGCTGATAGAGCGAAGATGGAAGAGGAGGCTGAAGTTAGGTCTGAGAGTGAAGCTTAATGAAAGCAAGTGATATAGAGTTTGTAAAACTTCTAGGGATAGAGCAAAGTGAAGATAGTGATGGGGTATGTACAGCAGAAGGAACATTTGGGTGGTTTATTTCAAAAATATAGATAGAGGTATACTCTTTATGCTTGGGAGTGCTCTTATCTCAGCTCTAAATGGAGCTTTAGCAAAAATACTAAGTGAAGATATGTCAGCTCTTGAGATAGTCTTCTTTAGAAATATGATAGGAGTAGGGCTTATTTTATATGCACTCAAACATACCCCTCCAAAACTTACAGGTGGAAAAATTCACTTACTCTTTACTCGTGGGATGTTTGGCTTTTTAGCTATGATACTTTTTTTCTACACTATTACAACTATTCCTCTTGGTGAAGCGATAACACTTAACAAAACTTCCCCTCTTTTTGTGGCACTTTTAGCTTACTATCTTTTAGGTGAACACCTGAGTAAACGAGTTGTATTTGCACTTTTTATAGGTTTTATAGGTATTGTTTTTATTACACAACCTTTTAATATGAGTCTCTCTTATGAGCATATATTAGGGATTTTAGGTGGTTTTTTTGCAGCGGCAGCTTATACAACGATAAAAAAGATCAAAGATATTTATGACTCACGTATTATTGTACTCTCCTTTGTTGGAGTTGGAACACTTATGCCAGCAGTTCTTTTTAGCTTAGCCCCTTTTTTAAGTGTTCCAGAGAAATTGCAGTTTTTATTTCCTCCATTTATAATGCCTAGTTCTTTGAGTATTTGGCTTCTCGTAGTCTTTATGGCAGTTATCTCTACACTCTCTCAATGGTTACTTACAAAAGCATACAGTAGTACAAATCTTAGTATAGTAGGGGTTATAAGTTATACAAATATCCCTTTTGCTCTTGGTTTTGGTTATATGCTAGGTGATCCCTTTCCTAACTCTCTTACCTTTATCGGTATAGCCCTTATTGTCATAGGTGGTATACTAGTAAGTAAGAAGTAGATACTATTTTATTTAGATATACTTTTAGTATACATAATTATGAGGAGTAAGTATGAAAGTAGTTTTAGTAGCACTCTTTTTAGTGTTAGGTTTTAGTGCTTGTGCACAAAAGAGTATGATTGATGATGGTAGTTATGAAAGAGCTAATAGTGCAAATGAGAGAGCCCAGTCAGGTTTGGCAAAAGATTAACATTTCTTAGCCGTTAAATTATAATTTAAAATCAAAAAAGATATAATTTCTTATAATAAATCAACTATTGGAGTTTATATGAAAAAAATTTTAACACTATTAGCGGTAAGTAGTTTTACTACTCTAAATATTTATGCTAGTGAAATAGAGCAAAATGAGATGCATGAAGCGGAAAAAAGTGGTTTTTATGTAGCGATAAAAGCTATTACAACCCTTGGTGATTCTATTGAAGAAGAGGGTTCAACTTTAGAGGGTGATACTGGAGTAGGTATAGGTGTCGATCTTGGATATGAATTGGCTTACGGTTTTTCTGTAGAAGTAGATGGTACTTATGTATCGAACACTGTAACAGAAACTCTTGCTACTGGAGAGAGTGAAGATTTTAGTGCTTCTTATATAACTTCATCGTTTGATATTGCATATAAATATCCAGTGACACATACTGTAGGTTTAGTAGCTAAGTGTGGTTATGAGTATGAGATTGAAAAAGTTGATGATTTAGGAATTGACAATAGTGAGACAGGTTTTGTTTTTGCTGGAGCTGTGGAGTATGAAGTAAGTGAACACATGGCACTTTTAGGTGAGTATGAATATACAACTATAGAGGGACCAAGAGGTAATAGTATTTTTGCGGGGCTTGTATATAGTTTCTAAATATGTGAAAGTTTAGAGTGTGACATCATAAAAGATGTCATACTCTAAGATATTATAACTCGTCTTCGTGTTTTGCTAAGTACTCAGCAACACCTTCAGTAGAAGCTTTCATACCTTCATCACCTTTAACCCAACCAGCTGGACATACTTCACCAAACTCGTTAGTAAAAAGCATAGTGTCAACCATACGGATCATCTCATCAATGTTACGACCAAGTGGTAAGTCATTGATAACTGCGTGACGGATAGTACCATCAGCATCAATTAGGAATGAACCACGAAGAGCCACACCACCATCTAAAAGAACATCATAAGCTTTAGAGATCTCTTTTGTAAGGTCAGCTACTAAAGGCATTTTAACACGGCCAATACCACCTTTATTTACTGGAGTTTCTCTCCATGCGAAGTGAGAAAATTGGCTATCTACAGATACACCAATAACATTAACACCACGTTGAGCAAACTCTTCAACTTTGTGAGAGAATGCAATAATTTCTGATGGACATACAAATGTGAAGTCTAGTGGGTAAAAGAAAAGTACTGTACCTTTTTCACCGTAGTTTTCTGATAATTTGAAATCTTCAACGATTTGACCGTCTGCTAAAACTGTAGTTGCTGTAAAGTCTGGAGCTTGTTTTGTTACTAACATATAAATGTCCTTTTGTTTTTTTATTACTGGAATTTTAACGAAAGAAAATTAATACAATAAGAACTTAAATCCAAATGCAAGATACTTAAAGAAAGTTTTAGAATTTGTTATAAGTTTAGTGTATAATAATAAAAATTTTGGAGATTATTTTGCACTTATACCTACTTCTTTTTCTTTTTACTTTACTACTGCTTTTTATACTCTTTTTACTTTTAATAAAAGAGAAAAATATACAAGAGAGACTGCAACAAGAGAGTGCAGCATTGCGTTTAAAATATGAGGAGTTACAAGAGGACAACAGCGATTTAAAAGTAGATTATGCTGCTCTTCACTCAAAACATACAGAGAACATGAAAGCATCAGAGGAAAAACTGCAACTACTACAAAATGCAAAAGAGGAGTTAAGTAGGGAGTTTAAACTACTTGCAAATCAAATTTTCGAAGATAAGTCAAAAGAGTTTAGTCATACTAATAGTGAACAGTTATATTTACTTCTAAAACCTTTTCGAGAACAGATAACAAATTTCTCAACTCAGGCAAAAGAGCAGTTTGGAGCACAGGTGAGAGACTCTATTTTACTCAAAGATGAACTCTTACGTTTACGAGAGATGAATGCACAACTTTCACAAGATGCACTTAATCTTACAAAAGCACTCAAAGGTGAAAATAAAACACAGGGAAATTGGGGTGAGATAGTTCTTGAAAATATTTTAGAACAATCCGGACTACGAGAGGGTGTAGAGTATGAACTTCAAGCGACATTGAAATCTACTGAGGGGAAAACTTACAGACCAGATGTTATTATTCATCTTCCACAACAAAGAGATATAGTGGTAGATTCAAAGGTTTCTCTTGTTGCTTATGAACACTTTGTAAATGCAGAAGATCCTTATGAAAAAGAGCAAGCACTTAAAGAGCATATACTCAGTATAAAAGGGCATATAAAAGGGCTAAGCATGAAGCAGTATGAGAAGCTTCAAGGGGTAAACAGTCTAGACTTTGTACTTCTTTTTATGCCAATAGAGGGTGCATTTCTTCTCGCACTTGAACAAGATGGATCATTTTTTAAGAGTGCTTATGAACAAAATATTTTAGTTGTTTCTCCCTCTACACTTCTTGTAACACTTCGAACGATTGAGCATATATGGAGAACAGAACATCAAGAGGAACATGCCAAAAAAATTGCAGATGAAGCAGAGGCAATGGTTGATAAACTAGTGGGATTTGTAGAAGAGATGCAAAAAGTTGGAACACATTTACATAAGGCACAAGAGAGTTTCGATACCTCTATGAACCGATTGAGTAGTGGAAGAGGAAACCTTATTAAACGAGCCGAAAATATAGTGAAACTTGGAGTAAAACCTAAAAAGCCACTCCCTATAAAGAGTAAAGAGTAAAAAGGTGTTTATGCATAAGAAGATTATTCCTTATACTCTTGTTTTAGTACCATTACTTTTAGTAGCTGTATTGAGCTTTTTTATGATAAATTTTTATGCTACTCAATCAAGAGCGCATTTTATACAGGAGCAACACAATAGTATGCAAGAGTATATTAAGCTTGAAAAATTTCAGAGTGAAGAATATGTAAAAGAACTAATAGAACTCTTTGCTCATAAAAAGAGTAGTGTTCAAGTTGTTCTTAAAAAAGAGCTTTATGAAAAAGTAAATTTGGCACAAAAAATTGCTACAAATATTTATGAAAAAAATTCTAAAAAGAGACGTCGTACGAAACTAATAAAAGAACAGATAAAAGATGCTCTTGCTACATTTGTTTATAATGGAACTGCAGACTCTATTTTTATAAGTGATTATAGTGCAAATATGATACTTCGTGGTTCACATCTTTCCATAAAAAATATTGCTGAGTACTTGGATGCAGATTATCGTTCTATTGTTTTAGAAGAGATTCAGAAGGTTCGACGTAGGGGTTCTGGATATATAGAGAGTAGAAGAGCAAAAAGTGCTGAGAAAGAGATTATTTATGTAAAAGATTTAGGATTTTATAAATGGTACATTGGTTCAAGCAGTATTGTTAAAACTAAAATTGAAGCATTAAAAGAGGATCTCTTAGAGATGTTAAAGAGTATGCCTATAAAAAATGGTAATTTTTTATCTATTGTAGAAGGGAATACAAAACTATATGCTTCAAATGAGTTTACTCTAGCAAATAATAAGAAAGAAAATACTTGGTATGAGGATAGTACAAAGTCGTATTTCTATTATATAAAATATTATAAAAGTTTTGATTGGTATATTGTACACGGATTTGAGATAGCTTCTTTGAGAGAAAAATTAGAAGTGCAGTTTGAACAATCAGAAAAGTCTTTAGAAAAAGAGTTAGATTATATGGTGAAAGTTTCAGAAATTATTGGCTTTATTACATTTGTGTTTTTCTTGCTATTTGCATTAAAAACCAATCAATTATGTAGAACAATTCAAGAGAAGTAGTCGATTTTTGAGAAATTATTGAGTGCTTTTAATGAGTATTATAAGAATTTTTGTTATTATACTAGTATGAATATACAAACACAATACAGCTATGAAAAGCTATGGTCAGATACTAATGAAAAAGATTTATTAAGAATTATAGAAGAGGAGATAGGGGATGTTGATCCAAAGGGAACACTCTCTTATGTAAAAGAGGCTATTAAGGGTGCTAAGGTTATTACTGTTGGCAGTTGCAAGTTTAGAGAGAGGGTGAAAAATGTTTAATCAAGAAGATATCGCAAAACTTTTATTAAGAGTGGCAGCAGGGGTACTTATACTTTTTCATGGTATTTATAAGGTCATACATGGTTTAGGTGGTGTGAAGTCTATGTTAGTGAATGCAGGTATACCTGAGTTTTTAGCATATGGTGTTTATGTTGGTGAACTTATTGCCCCAATATTTATTATATTAGGTCTTTATGCTAGAGTCGCTTCTTTAGTACTTGCTTTTAATATGATTATGGCAATGTATTTAGCATATGGATTCTCTTTTTCTCTTGCAAAATATGGTGGCTTATCAATGGAATCACCTCTTATCTTTCTTGTTATGTCTGTCTCAATATTTTTACTTGGTTCTGGTAAATATGGAGTTAATAGTAAGTAGATGAGTGACTTTAAAAAAGATATGAGTGTTCCTTGGCATAAATCATTAGCTTTTACTATTATTATATGGTTTTTACCACTCTCCTTAATCCCTATGCTTATTATCTCTTATGATAGTTATCAGGAGCGAGTGAAATCTTTAGAAAAAATTTCTTATCATGATATAAAACAAGTTTCTTTATTAGAAAAAAAGTTTATAAATAACTGGTTTCATTATAGAGAAATAGATATAAAAAATTGGTCCCTTTTAGAATCGAACATAGATTTTCTTTCTGAATTAAGTGAAGATTTCAAAGAGAGTGAACTCCCTCTGAAATCTTATATGAAGAGTGATTCTTATATAAATCTTAGCATTGAACATGAGGCAGATATGCTTCATTTTGTAAAAGATTATGATTATCTTTATGATCTGTTTCTTATAGATAAGGAGGGAAATATACTCTATACGGTAGAGAATGAGTCAGATCTTGGAACCAATCTAAAAACAGGAAGGTATTCAAATACAAAATTTGCACATGCTTTTGTAAAAACAATGAATGATGAAAAAATTCATTTTTCAGATTTAGAACTGTATGCTCCTTCTCATGGTAATGTAGCAGGTTTTTTTACAGCTCCTATGTATGATGAAAATGGTGAATTGATAGGCTGTTTTGGTGTTCATATAAAGCTAGATACTATTTATAATCTTTTTAAAAAAGAGAAATCAGAAAATAGTGAGTTTACACACTATCTTGTCGGGGTAGATGGGTATGTTAGAAGTAAAATATATAAAGATTCTGATATATTAAATTTAAAAATATCGACAGAGCAGTTTCATCTGTGGCGTGTAGAACATGGTGTACATGGGAGTACTGATAACGGCAAAGATGAAAATATTTTTGTATATACTGATCCTTATGGTTATAAAGTATTTGGATTACATCATGACATAGAAATTTTAGGTGTTAGATGGGCACTTATAAGTGAATCTCAATTTTCTACTATTATGGCACTTCAAGAAGATATAATAAAAAAAACGAGTATCTATTTTTTAATTATTATGTTTATTGTTATTCTTATTTCTATGTTAGTGGCAAGAGTTATTGTGCATCCTATTTTTCTTTTAACAGAAGCTACTACAGCTTTTACTAAAGGCGAACGAGATATAAATATGAAGTTAGATTCTCAAAGTGAAATAGGGGTTTTAACAAAAAGATTTAAAGAGATGGTAGAGGTTATTCATAGAGGTGAAAATGAACTCGATGAGCAAAAGCATGCACTTGATGCACATGCTATAGTTACTATTACAAATACTCATGGTGAGATAACTTATGTAAACGATAAGTTTATTAATATTAGTGGGTATAGAAGAGAAGAAATTATTGGAAAAAATCATAGAGTATTAAATTCAGGGGCACAATCAAAAGAGTACTGGGAAAATATGTATCAGACAATTTCTAGTGGTTTGGTATGGAATGATGAGATTAAAAATATAGCCAAAAATGGTAATGAATATTGGGTAGAAACAACGATTGTTCCTTTTATAAGTATGGAAGGAAAAGTTAAAAGTTACATATCAATTCGTACAGATATAACACAAAGAAAAAAAAATGAAGCCGAACTTACAAAAGCAAAAGCATTAGCAGAAGAGAGTGTGAAAGCAAAGTCGGAATTTTTTGCAAGTATGTCCCATGAAATTCGAACTCCTATGAATGGAGTTATCGGTATGTTAGGTTTACTTCTCAATACAAAACTTACTGCAGCACAACATCATCAAGCTTACTTAGCACAGACAAGTGCGAATGCACTTTTAAATCTTATTAATGATATTTTAGATTTTTCCAAGGTTGAAGCTGGAAAATTAGAGCTTGAAAAGAGAGAGTTTAATGTTAGAAAAGATTTTGGAGATTTTACAGAAGCTATAGCCTTTAAAGCACAAGATAAAGGGCTTGAAGTTGTCCTTGATATGACAGATGTAGATACGATGATGATAAAGGCAGATTCGACAAGAATAAGACAAATTCTTAATAATATCGTTGGAAATGCAGTGAAGTTTACAGAAGAAGGGTATGTATTTATAAAAGTTTCTCTCCACAAAAAAAGTGACTTATTTGCCACATTAAACATAAGTATAAAAGATACAGGTATAGGTATTCCAAAAGAGAACATAGAAACACTTTTTGACTCTTTTTCTCAGGTTGATGCTTCCACTACCAGAAAGTATGGTGGAACAGGTCTTGGATTGGCTATTGTAAAACAGCTTTGTAGTTTGATGCATGGTAATATTTGTGTGAGTAGTAATTATGGAGAGGGGAGTCTTTTTGAAATAGACTTAGAAGTAGAACTTGCAAAAAGTTCTGAAATAGTCATACCAGAAGTAAGTGTTAAAGATAAAAGAGTACTTATTATAGATAAGTCACAAATTAGTGCTTACTCTTTATCTAAACAATTAGAACACTGGGGAATGAAAGTTGATATTTTTATGAGTATGGATGATGCCCTTGAAAAGTCTCAAAATAGATTTGACATTATCTTTATAGATAATAAGGATAATGCTTTAGAAATTGCAAAAAAAATTAGAGGTGAATCTCTTTTTGGAGATGCTAAACTTGTACTGATGACACTTTTAAAAGATACTGGAGCTGTAGCTTCGTATTTTGAAGCTGGATATGATACACATTATCCTAAACCTGCTACAACTGAAGATATATTAGGTGCATTAAAAGTTCTTTCACCAGAGTATAAAAAGTTCTCTGCAGATGAAGTAGTTGCAGTAGAAACTAGTACTTCATCTGTAATTTGGCCAAAGCAAACAAGAATCCTTCTTGTAGATGATAATAAAGTAAATCAACTTGTAGCAAATGGAATACTTGAAGAGTTTGGACTTGAAGCGGATGTAGCAAATAATGGGCTTGAAGCAGTAAAAGCACTTCTCGAAAATCAAGAAGAGCCTTATACTGTTATTTTAATGGATTGCCAGATGCCTGAGATGGATGGGTATGAAGCAACAAAAGCTATAAAGTCAGGAGAAGCAGGTATGGCATATAAAAATATTCCTATTATTGCTATGACAGCAAATGCTATGGAAGGGGATAAAGAGAAATGTTTTGCTTCTGGAATGGATGACTATCTTAGTAAGCCAATAGACCCTACGATACTTAAGTCTATCCTGAAGAAGTACTTACTTAAAAGTTAGACTTAAGGGTGTCTGACTTTTATGTTTGAGTTAAGTGTCCAAGCTATAATAAGCATGGCTCCCATAACTATAAATGCAGGTAAAATTTCATAAGCATTTGTAAGATAAACTAACCATAAAAGAATAGCTCCAAGAGGTGTAGGAACACCTGTAAAGTAGTTCGCAACCTCTCCTGCATCTGCATTAATATTAAAGTGTATAAGACGACGAAGTCCTGAAATAACATAGTAAATACTAATTACAGAAGCTCCTATAAGCATAGCACCACTTAACTCTTTTGTATATGTTGCTTGAAAGATAAGAAAAACAGGAACCAGTACAAAACTTAAAAAGTCTGCAAAACTATCGAGTTGAATACCAAACTCATTACTAAGATTATATTTACGTGCAATTTTTCCATCAAAAATATCAAAAGCACCACCCACCCATGCAAGTACAATAGCAAGTGTAAAATTATTTTGAGTAATAAAGTAAGTCGCCATAAGTCCAGCAGTTATATTTACAAAGGTAAAAAGGTTTGCAAGATTAAAGTGAGAAGAGGGGGTCCAGAGAAATTTCATATATTTCCTTATATTTTTGTGACATTATAGCAAAATCTAAAATTTAAGCTACTTTTTCATTGATAATGATTATAATTTTAAACATAACATAAAAAGATATAAATATGAAAACATTAAAAGATTGTAATAAATATTGTAAAGTTAAGATTATAAAGCTCAATGCTCCTAAAGATTTGAAACAACGTTTTATCTCTTTTGGTATTATGAAAGAGGCTATTGTTGAGGTTTTAGAACATGCCCCCGCTAAAAGCACCATAGAAATTAAGGTTGGTAAAATGCGCATTGCTCTGCGTGCTGAAGAAGCTGAACTAATAGAGGTAGAAAAAATATGAATGATGTAGATTCAAAAACTTGTCCGATCATTGCAAAGCACATTAAAGTTGCACTTGTAGGGCAACCGAATGTTGGAAAGAGTATGCTTATTAACTCTGTTTCAAATGCACATCTGCATGTAGGAAACTTCTCAGGGGTGACTGTAGATAAAACAGAAGTATTGTTTGATTATAAGGCATATCATTTTACTGTAGTTGATCTCCCCGGAACGTATGCTTTTACTGACTATACTATAGAAGAGAGAGTAACACATGACTACCTATGTGCTGAAAATTATGACATAATTATTAATGTTGTAGACTCCACAAACTTAGAAAAAAACTTACAACTTACATCAGAGTTACTTACTATGAGTAAAAAAGTAGTTATAGCATTAAATATGAGTGATGAGGCTGATAAGGAAAATATTCATATAAATGCAGAGTATATGGAAGAGCTTATAGGTGTTCCATGTATAAAAGTCTCAGCAGCTACAAAATTGGGAATAGAAGAGCTTATAGATGCCGTTATTTTAAAGCATGAAAGTAGTAAAAATAAGCCAAAACTTGTCTTTAGTGAACCTGTTGAAGAGGAGATAGCACAGATAGTTTGGTATTTAGACAAGCATAAGTATGAATCAAAAAACAGTTATAGAAATGTTGCGATTAACTTACTCAAGGGAAATAAAAAGACATATGCCAAACTCCATGATGAACCAATTTGGACAGAGTTGCAACCCATACTTATAAATGCGAGTCGTCATATAGAGCTGCATCATGATAGTGATGATATTAAAGAAGCATTTGCTGAAGAGTATGCAGCATTTAACCGTGGAGTAGTAGCGGAAGTAATTGAGCAAAAAACAGTTGTTTCAAAAAAAACAACAACTGAAAAGATTGACAATATTTTAATTCATCCTCTTTTTGGAATTCCTATTTTTCTCTTTTTTATGTGGTCTCTTTTTCAACTTACATTTGAGATTGGGGCCATACCTATGGAGTATATTGATGCTTTCTTTGGTTGGCTTGGAGATACTATAGGTTCGACTATAGGAAATGATGATATTCGTTCACTTGTTGTAGATGGAATTATCGCTGGTGTAGGAGCTGTTGTCCTTTTTGTGCCAAATATAATTATACTTTTTATAGGAATAGCTCTCTTAGAGAGTACAGGATATATGTCACGAGTTGCATTTTTATTGGATGGATTCTTTCATAAGTTTGGGCTTCATGGACAAAGTTTTATTCCTCTTGTAACTGGATTTGGTTGTTCAATTCCTGCATATATGAGTGCTAGAATTTTGAAAAATGATAGAGATCGACTTCTTACTCTTTTTATTATAGGTTTTATGTCATGTGGTGCGAGACTTCCTGTATATGTACTTTTTGCAGGAGCTTTCTTTTCTCCTGAAATGGCAGGGAATGTACTTTTTCTTATCTATATAAGTGGTGCATTACTTGGACTAACTGCAGCAAAAGTACTTAAATTAACTGCATTTAAAGGGGTAGATGAACCTTTTGTTATGGAGATGCCGAAGTATAGACTCCCTTCTGTTAAACTTATTTGGCACACGGTACTTACAAAAACGATGATGTATCTCAAAAAAGCAGGTACATTTATAGCAGGGGCAGCAATGCTTGTTTGGTTTTTAAGTAACTATCCACATAATAAGATTTTAGAAGAGAGTTATGCCGTGAAAATAGAGAAAGCTGTAAGTGCTACAGATAAACTAAAGTTACAGCATAAACTAGATGAATCTCTATTAGAGCAGAGTTACTTAGGAGCTATTGGGAAATTTTCAGAGCCACTTTTTGAACCTTTAGGATTTGACTGGAAGATGAGTGTAGCACTGCAAACCGGCTTAGCTGCCAAAGAAGTTGTTGTTTCTACTCTAGGTGTTTTATATTCACTTGGTGGTGATGTGGATGAGGAGAATAACTCTCTAGTAAATGCTATAAGTAAAAATATCTCTTTTGCTTCAGCTATTGCGTTTATAGTAGTTATTATGATTTATTTACCATGTTTAGCTGCTTCTGTTGTCTTTACTCGTGAAGCTGGACATATAAAGTACTTCTTTTACCTTTTTACTTTTACATCTGTTGTAGCATATGTAATGGCATATATAGCATATAATGTAGCACTCTATTTTACCTAAAGAGGTATCATTAAGCTACAATGTTTTATAATAAGGTGAAACTAAATAAGGGGTCTTAAATGTCAAAACTTTTAATCGTCGAAGATAGTATTATCGTTCAGGCTATTTTGAAAGATTTACTTGATGAGATCGCACTTTTTGATTATGATTTTGCTTCTAACTATGAAGAGGCAAAAGTACTTCTTTCAAAACAACGTTATGAATATAGTGTAGTTGAAAGAGTATTAAAAGATGCTTCTCATGGTGAGATTATTGCACTTTTGAATAAACACCATTTAGCACCTATAGTGTTTACAAATCATATAAATGAAGATTTTTTTGATGATTTTGAAGGGGCTCAAATAGTTGAGTATATACAGAAAGTAAAGCATAATAATGAAATTACAGTTGTAAAAAGATTACAGCAACTACAGCAAAATAAGCAGATAACAGTTGTTGTTGTTAGTGATTCTATTATTTACTCTCATTATTTGAAACAAAATCTTAACCTTCACGGTTTTAAAGTTTTTAATGTAAAAAATAATGAAGAGGCTTATGAAAAAATAGATTTGCATCCTGAAACATCTTTATTGATCGTGGATTCAAATGAACCCTATGTGGATCCTATGAAAGTTGTGACCTATATACGGGAGAGTAAAAGTTCTGACACTCTAAAGATTATAGTTTTGAGTGAAGAACCAAATAGCTTTTTTACAAGTTCATTACTCCATGCGGGTGCAGATGATTACCTTATAAAAGATTTTTCTCGTGATGAGTTTTATACAAGGGTTTACCAAAACATTAACAAACTCAGTTAAACTTAGCTTTATGAATAAAATATTAATGATTGAAGATGACTTAGAATTAGCAGAGATACTTACAGAGTATTTGAGTTTGAGGTTATCACAGAAGATGACCCTTTTAAAGCTGTAAGTATATTAAAATTAGAAAAGTTTGACTTAGTGATTTTAGATTTAACTCTTCCTGGAATGGATGGGCTTGAGGTGTGTGAAGCAATTCGTGCTCGCCAAGATATTCCTATTATTATCTCTTCAGCACGTTCTGATGTGACGGATAAGATAAAAGCACTTGAGTTAGGGGCGGATGATTATCTTCCAAAGCCATATGATCCTCGTGAACTTGAAGCAAGAATTCACTCAGTTCTTCGTCGTTATGAAGCGAAAAGTGAAGCAAAAGCAGAGAATAAGTCTGACTTTAAATGTGATAAAGCGACGATGATTATTACTTATAAAGGGCGCAATATTGACCTTACAAATGCAGAATTTGGAATACTTTCATATATGATAAGTAAACAGGGACTCGTTGTCTCTCGAGAAGATCTTATTCATAATGTAAATGCAATTAATGAAGACTCCTCTAACAAGAGTATAGATGTTATGGTTGGTCGTATTCGTAATAAACTCGGCGATAAAGCTCTTATAGAGTCGGTTCGTGGTGTTGGCTATAAACTTTTAAAATAAATTTTTACTTTGAAAAAGCATGCTGTTCTCATAACTGTACTCTTTGCACTCAGCGTCTCCCTTGTGAGTGTGAGTGCTATTTTTTATGAGTTCTACAAACTCAATCGTGAACAGTATATTAATCATATATTTACAAAATACTCAGTGATTACTCAGATATATCGTGATCATAAACAGAAGAATAATTCTGATATTATGCTTGATGCTAACCTTGCTGTTTATAAAATGCAGCTAGTGAAAGAGAATGAAAAGCAGCAAGAGATTATAGATAATGCTAAGGTACTTAAACGTGAGGGGTTTGAGAGTGTAAAACAGTCTTTGATGTTAAATGAAAAAGGCTTGTATACTAAAAATATTGTAACGAAGATTCGTGCAACAATGTTAGAATATCATCACCAGATATACTTTTATATGCAAACACAAAGAGCAGCTATTCTTATTAAAGATGAAGATCTCCGTCCCTATAATAATATTAATATCCTCTATGCTTATAGCACTATTTTTATGATTATTAGTTTCTCTTTTATTATAGTTTTACAAAAATTACGACCACTTATTCGTTTAAGAAAGAAAATAGCACTCTTTGGAAATGGAAATATGAATATCTCTTTTGCTACTAATAATTGCGATGAGATAGGATTAGTGTCCAATGAACTTGAAGCAACTCGCAGAAAAATCAGTACACTTTTAGAAGCGAGAACACTCTTTTTAAGAAACTTAATGCATGAGTTGAAAACTCCTATAGCCAAAGGAACTATTGCTACACAGATGCTAGATTCTCAAAAACAGCGTGATAGGTTTAGTAGTATTTTTTCTCGATTAGAAGCACTTGTCACGGAGTTTGCACTTATTGAAGAGGTGACAAGTTTAGAAGATAAGAGTGAGTTTAGTGAGTACAGAGTAGTCGATCTTATTGATGGAGCGATAGATATGGCTATGATAGAGAGAAGTTGTGTGACTGTAGCGGTTGATGGAGATGCAAAGATAAATGTAAACTATAGACTCTACACAACGGCTATGAAAAATATGATAGATAATGCAATGAAGTATGCAACAGACAAGCATATAAAAATAGTAACACTTAATGGTGAACTGAGTTTTGAGAGTTTAGGTAAGCGTCTTGCTCATCCACTAAATTACTATATAGAACCATTTACAAAAGATAATCCATCTAAAAATAGTTTTGGTTTAGGACTCTATCTTGTAGACTCCATTTTGAAGGCACACTCTCAAGTTTTAGCATATGAATATGAGAATGGAGTAAACCGTTTTATATTTGCATAAGTAAAAAAGAGTAGACTAATGTGATGAATAAGTATTTCTATTTTGGATTGATTATATTTTCGGCATTCTCTTTTTTTTCCCTTGGTTGGCTTAGTCATGGTGCATATTCTCCTGGAAAAAAAATCAAAAAAATAACTCTGCTAGAAAAAATCAAAAAAAAGGGGATTCTTAACATTCTCTTTTTAAATTCTCCTACAACATTCTATATTGGTTCGGAAGGTCCTCAAGGGTTTGAGTATGAGTTACTCTCTTCTTATGCAGAGCATTTGGGTGTCGATATGAACATTACTGAAGCACATACCGTTAAAGAAGCTTTAGTATTACGTGAAAATTTAGATATTCATATTACTTCTGCATCTATAGTTAAGACTCCTCTCAGAGAGAAAAGTTTAAATTTTGGTCCCTCTTACTTTGAGATACAAGAGCAGATGGTATGTAATCGTGGTATGCAAGTTAAGCATAACTTTCCAAAGGATGTAGAAGATTTAGTAGGTTTAACTATTGTGGTCGGTGAAGATAGTAGTTATGCTGAGACTATACAATCTTTACAAAATGATGGTTTTGAAATAAATGCTACTGTAAGTCCTGATCTCTCTACCATAGAACTACTCTCTAAAGTCTCTAAACATGAGATAGATTGTACTATAGCAGCTTCAAATATTTATGCACTTAATTTACGATATTTTCCAGAAGTGGCTATGGCATTTACTGTTAGTAAACGTGAACAGCTAGCATGGGTACTTCCTCCAGATGCTGAGGCTTTAGCATCAGATATGTATAGCTGGATTAATAACTTTAATCAGCAAGGAAAAATGACACAGCTTAAAGATCATCACTATTCGTATGTACTTTTTTTTGACTACTACAATACAAAAATGTTTTACAAGAGAATAAAAAAAAGACTTCCTAAGTATAAGAAACTTTTTCAAGAAGCAGCGACTCGGTTTGGAATTCCATGGACACTTTTAGCTTCTATTTCTTACCAAGAGTCTCACTGGAATGCAAAGGCTAAGAGTCATACTGGAGTAAGAGGACTTATGATGCTTACACGTCATACGGCAAAGCTGCTACATATAAAAAATAGACTTGATCCAAAACAGAGTATCGTTGGTGGTACAAGACATATAAAACAGATGTTAAAGTTTGTTAAAGCTGAAGTAGAAGGAGAAAATAGACTGAAATTTGCATTAGCTGCTTACAACATAGGATGGGGACATATACGAGATGCCCAAGGTTTAGCAAAAGAGATAGGACTTAATCCTAATGTTTGGAGTGATTTAAAAATAGTGCTTCCACTCCTTTCTCAAAAGAAATACTATAAAAATTTACAGTATGGGTATGCAAGAGGGAGTGAACCTGTAAAGTATGTAGAGTCTATTTATAACTACCGTGATATATTAGAAAAGCAGTTACAAAGAGACGAAAAAACTAAACTGCATCCTTAGTATGTTCACCTAATTCACTTAAAAAAGTTTCCATATCATACTTTATTCGGTATTCTGGAGTCATAATATGAATAAGTACATCACCAAGATCTACAACAACCCAGTCACCACTCTCATCCACATTGTTAAAATTTTCTTCTGGTTTGAGTCCAGTTTTTAAGTGATCTAAAAGAGCAGTTGTATGTTTTGTTCCTAAACTTGAAGCAATAATGGCATAGTCTACAAAGTAGTTTTTTTCTCTAAGGTCAAAAACCTCTATAGCTTCTGCTTTGTTCATATCGAGTACGTTGGTGATTTTTTCAATTCTTTCGTTCATTGTTTTCCTTATAATATTTTTCTATTTTAACTGCATTTATGGGTGACAACATCTCTACATTAAAGTGTTTTCTTAGTGCAGATGATGATACAGCTACATTTACATCTAAACGAGTAAACTCCATTGGTATAACTATTTCATCTCTAGCCGCGACTAGAAATGTGACTTTTTCCTGAATCTCTTGAAATCGGTGCCATTTTTTTAAACTTTGAAGATTATCTGCTCCAAGAACAAGAAAAACTTTCTCGTACTTTTGAAGTAAAAAATCTAAAGTTTCTATAGTAGGAACTTTTCTTTTTTGGAGGACTTCAAAATCATTTACTTCTACTTTTTTTTCTTTAGAAAATATCTCCCTAAGCCACTCTAAACGCAACTCTGCAGGTGCAAAGAAACTCTCTTTAAAAGGATTTAAAAAGGTAGGCATTACGATGATTTTATCTAAATCCTCACGTTTTAAAAGTGCTTTGACAACGGCCTCATGACCAAGATGTGGTGGGTCAAAACTACCACCATAAAGAGCAACTGTTCTCATTTAATGCGAATTATAGCTAAATTTGGTTAAAATAACCGAATTAAAAATTATAGGAATTATAATGGCATTAAAAATAGCAATTAATGGATTTGGTAGAATTGGTCGTTGTGTTGCACGCATCGCAGCTAATAGAGATGATGTAGAGATAGTAGCTATTAACGATATGGCGAGCATGGATATGATGCTTTATCTTCTTAAAAATGATTCAGTTCACGGAACATTTTCAAGTGAAGTAGTTCAAATAGATGAAGAGAATATTTCTATTGATGGTCATAAAATTAGAGTTTTTTCTGATCGTGATCCTAAAAACTTAAAATTCGCTGATTGTGGTGCTGATATGGTTTTAGAGTGTACAGGCGTTTTTCTTACACAAGAGTCTGCACAAGTTCACATCGACAATGGTGTTGAAAAAGTTCTTTTCTCTGCTCCATCAAAAGATACAGAGACTGAAACATTTGTTATGGGTGTAAACCACGAGTTATATGCTGGTCAAAAAATAGTTTCAAATGCTTCATGTACAACAAACTGTTTAGGTCCTGTAGCAAAAGTCCTTGATGATGCTTTTGGGATAGAAAAAGGTCTTATGACAACTATTCACTCATACACAAATGATCAAAATATCTTAGATGTAAAACACTCAAAAGATAAACGCCGTGCACGTGCAGGGGCTATAAATATGATTCCTACTACAACAGGTGCAGCAAAAGCTATAAGCCTTGTAATGCCACAACTTAAAGGTCGCCTACATGGACAGTCTGTTCGCGTTCCGACACCAGATGTTTCTATGGTGGACTTAAATGTGGTAGTAAAAAGAGAGACTACAAAAGAGGAAGTAACTGCAGTGTTTAACAAAGCAGCAGAGACAAATCTTAAAGGGCTTCTTTTAATGGATAAAGAGATGAGAGTCTCTCAAGACTTCGTAGGGTGTGAATACTCTTCTATAGTAGCTGAAGATTTAACACAGGTTATTGGTGGTGATATGGTTAAGATCATGGCTTGGTACGATAATGAGTGGGGTTACTCTATGCGTTTAGTAGATATGGCTCTACATATCTCTAAGTAAGGTCTGATTTTGGAACTATTACACTTAAAAGGTCTTGATTTACAAAATAAAAAAGTATTTATCCGTTGTGACTTTAATGTTCCTATGGATGAGTTTGGAAATATTTCAGATGATAGACGTATTCGCTCTGCTATTGCAACTATAAACTACTGTTTAGATCAAGATTGTTCTGTTATTTTAGCATCACATTTAGGTCGACCAAAGGGTGAGGTAAATGAAAAATTTACTTTAGCACCAGTAGCTCGTAGACTACAACAACTACTTAAACGCCATGTTGAACTTGCACCTGGTGTTATAGATGATGCTACTATGAAAATGGCTGCAGATTTACCTCGTCATGAAGTACTTCTTTTAGAAAACATTCGTTTTGAAGAGGGTGAGACTAAAAATGATGTAGAACTTTCAGAGAAACTTGCAAGCATGGCTGAATTTTATGTAAATGATGCTTTTGGTGTAAGTCACCGTGCTCATGCTTCAGTAGAAGGTATTACACAGTTTTTTGATGATGCTCATAAATCTGCAGGTTTTTTACTTGAACGTGAGATTACTTTTTTTAGTAAGCTTATTAACAATCCTGTTCGTCCGTTTGCTGCTATTGTTGGTGGGAGTAAGGTTTCAGGAAAGCTTGAAGCACTTGTAAACCTTTTACCAAAAGTAGATAAAGTATTTATTGGTGGCGGTATGGCATTTACATTTTTAAAGCAACTCGGTTATGACATCGGTGCATCACTTGTAGAAGATGATCTTTTAGATGAAGCACAAAGAATAATGGATGAAGCAAAAAAACTGGGTGTAAAATTTTACCTACCAGTTGATGTAATAGCTGCTGAGAAATTTGAAGCAGATGCTGTAAGTAAAATAGTTACAGCACAAGAGATTCCAGATAACTGGATGGGTCTTGACATCGGTCCTGCAACTGTAAGACTTTACCGTGAAGGTCTTAATGATGTTCAAACTGTTCTTTGGAATGGTCCAATGGGTGTTTATGAGATGGAAAAATTTGCTCGTGGTAGTTCTAAAATAGCACATTTTGTAGCAGACTCTTATGCAACGACTGTTGTAGGTGGTGGTGATACTGCTGACCTTGTACAACGTGTTGGTGTAGATGATGAGATTACTTTTATCTCAACAGGTGGTGGAGCATCTCTCGAGTTACTTGAGGGGAAAGTGCTTCCTGGTGTAGCAAAACTAATAATTTCAGAGTAGTTTTATACATTTGATGACTCTTGGATCTGCTACTTTAGCTGTACCAAGTAAATCCTATATTTAATCATAAAGGGAAACCATGATAATAGCAGCGAATTTAAAAACAAACTTTACAAGAAAAGAGACAAATAACTATATTGAAGATTTATCTACTTATATGAGCCAAAACAGTATCTCTCAAGAGGTTTTAGTTTTTCCTGCTATGAGTTCTTTAGATACAAATGAAACAAAAGTAGTTATAGGTGCTCAAAATGCATACCCTACACAAGATGGTGCATTTACAGGTGAAATTGGTTTAACACATTTGGATGAGTTTGGTATTAAAACTATACTGATCGGTCACTCTGAGCGTCGTCATGTTTTAGGTGAGACTCAAGAGTTACTTGTAAAAAAGTTTAACTACTTTAAAGCATTAGGTTTTAAAATAGTCTACTGTGTTGGAGAGCCTTTAGAAAAACGTGAAGCAGGTAAAGAGACTATGATGGAGTATATTTCTGCTCAATACGATGGAATTGATACAGAGTATGAAAACCTTATTATTGCTTATGAACCAGTTTGGGCTATAGGCACTGGTTTAACACCTACACTTACAGATATAGAAGATATTCATGCAACACTTAAAGAGAAGTCAAAAGCACCTCTTCTTTATGGTGGGAGTGTAAAAGTAACAAACGCAAAAGAAGTACTTGCTTTAAATAATGTAGATGGCATTCTCGTTGGAAGTGCAGCTCTATATGCAGAGCACTTTTGTAGCATGATTGGATATGCTGAGGATCTTAGTTAAGAAGTCACCTTAATTTTACTAAGATTAGTATGTTAACTCTACTGTAGTTAACATATAAATCTTAGATATCTTATTTTTTTGTTAATTTTTTTGTATAAAAATTATCCTTACTTAAATAAATCAATCAATCAATAAAGAGTACTCTTCTCACAAACATTACACACTTATTAGATAAAATACTTGATAAGAAAAAAAATCAAGGAAATTAAAATGAAAACTTTATCTAAAATATTCTTAGTACTTATACTCGCTGTATCACTTTTAAATGCTGCAGCTTTCTCTAAAGATGCAAAGTACAGAACAACAAAAGTACATATTACAGCAGAGAAACCTGTAACAGCTGGTTCAAATACTCTTAAATTTTCGATCACTAAAAATGGTAAAGCTATAGATGGTGCTGTTTCACTTAAAGCTTTTATGCCAGCTATGCCTGGTATGCCTGCGATGGAATCAAAAGTAAAAGCAAGAAATCTTGGAAATGGTGTTTACTCAGCAAAACTCAATCTTGCTATGAGTGGTACTTGGCAACTTCATATCTACATTACTCCAAAAACGGGTAAAAAGTCTCGTGTTAAAACGACTATAAACTTTTAATAAAGGCTATAGTATGAAAACAGTTCTACTCTCTGCCTTGCTTCTTTACTCAAGTCTAAGTGCTATTACTTTAGATGAGATTATAAAATCATCTTTAGCTTCTAGCCCCTCTTTTGAAGTGATAGAAGCAAGAATAGCGGCAAATAAACAAAGTATAGATGTAGCAAACCAGTTTAGTAATCCTGAGATGAGTTTAACTACAAACACTATAGACTCTTCTCAAAAGATGAGTCAGACTGTTTTAACATTTAAACAGAAAATCGAGTACTATAATAAACGAAGTAGTAAACAGGATGTGAGCATTGCAGAAGGTGATGTACTGAGTGAAAAACTGAAAGTTGCACAGGTTGCCTTTGTCTCAAAGATCAAAGAAGAAGCTTATACTATTTGGGAGCTTCGTGAACTTAAAAATATTCTTAACGATTACATAACACTGACAAGAAAGAACATAGAACTTTACGAATCCTATACCACAGTTGATGCAAATCAACATATGGGGATTATGAAGGCTGAACTCTCTTTAGCAGATTTAAAGATACAAAAATCTACATTGGATGCTAATATTTATGCAGCATATGCTAGACTCTCTTATCTTTCAGCGATGGATATAACAGACTTAGATATAGATTTGACTATACAAAAGAGACCTGACTTAGTAACTATGCAAACATCATTAGTAAGTAATCCAACAGTAGCACTTAGAGAAAGAGAGTTACAAAAACAACACAGAAATGTAGAGCTTTCTAACATTAATAACTACCCAGATTTAAATCTTATTGCAGGATATGCTTACCGTCAAAATTTTGATAACTATATGAACTTTGGGCTTTCTCTTTCTCTTCCAA
>CAZMBK010000003.1:0-35064 GCA_964564315.1 uncultured Sulfurimonas sp. | reverse complement strand
CTTTTTCTATGCCCTCTCTGCTTCAGACAGAGGGCGGTAAAAAGGTTACTTTAGGGCTTGATCTTCAAGGTGGTCTACATATGCTTCTTGGTGTTAAAACTGAGGAAGCAACAAAATCTCGTATAAAATCAATTGCGGCAAGCATTAAACACTTTGCTGAGCGTAATGATATCTTAATAGATGGGCTAACTTTTGATGAGACTGGTATAAAATTTGAAGTTTTAGATAGTGATGAACTTACTCAATTTGATGATTTTTTTAAAGAAATAGAGGGAAGTGTAATCTCTAAAGTTGGCACAGTAATCTCTCTTTCTCTTACAGAAAAAGAGATTATAAGAACTAAAAAAGAAGCTGTATCCCAGGCTATAGAGACTATTCGAAATCGTCTAGATCAGTTTGGGCTCTCAGAACCAGTTGTAGCAAAGCAGGGTGAAGAGAAGATTCTTGTACAACTTGCCGGCATTAAAACACAAGAAGAGGAGCAGCGTGCTCGTGAGTTGATCTCTCGTGCAGCTAAGCTTGAACTAATGGCAGTTGATGAAGATCGTAATGCTCGTGTGTATAACATGAGTGATGCAGATGCTGCTGAGTATGGGGATGTTATACTTAGTGATGCTAAAAATTCTTCTATAAAATATCTTGTTCGTGAGATTCCCATCTTAGATGGGGGAATGTTAACAGATGCTTCAATGGGGTTTGATAAAAACAACCGTCCTCTTATTAACTTTAGATTAAATGCAGAGGGTGCTGAGATATTTGGTGACTTTACAGGTCGTAGTGTAGGCAAGCGTTTAGCTGTTGTACTTGATGGAAAAGTTTATTCTGCTCCAAATATTAACGAACGTATCGGTGGTGGTTCAGGGCAGATTAGTGGAAACTATACTGTTATGGAAGCAAAAGATTTAGCCATTGCTCTTCGTTCTGGTGCACTACTTGCCCCAATATACTTAATGGAAAAACGTTCAGTGGGTCCAAGTCTTGGTGCAGATAGTATTAAAGCTTCACTTGTTGCTCTTATAGGTGGATTTGTTTTAGTTATTATATTTATGCTTATTTATTATCGTTTAGCTGGTGTTATTGCTAATATTGCCCTTATTGCAAATCTTTTTATACTTCTAGCGGTTATGTCTCTTTTTGGAGCGACACTTACTCTCCCTGGTATGGCAGGTATAGTTCTAACCGTTGGTATGGCAGTTGATGCGAATGTTATTATTAATGAGCGTATTCGAGAACTTATTTATGAGGGGAAATCAATGCATAAGGCCATAGAAGAGGGGTATGCAAATGCAATGCGAGCTATCTTAGATGCTAACATTACAACGCTTATCGCTTCTGTAGTTCTTTATGCATATGGAACAGGTGCTATTAAAGGTTTTGCTATTACTATGAGTATTGGTATTTTAGCCTCTATGCTTACTGCGATTTTAGGAACACATGGAATCTATCAGATGTTAGAGAATCGTATTAGTAAGAGTAAAAACAACAAACTTTGGTTTGGGATTAAGGGGTAAGGTGATGGAATTTTTTAGATATACAAGAACCTTTAATTTTATGGGAAAATCTAAGTTTGCTATGGTGATTTCGATCATTTTAGTTTTAGCCTCTTATGCAATTCTTGCAACAAAAGGTTTAAACTATGGTGTAGATTTTGCAGGGGGAACTGTTGTTCAAGTGAAGTATGATACAAGCGCACCTATTAATAAAATGCGAGATTCTTTAAAGGGAAATCCTCTTTTTGCTGGTGCAAGTATTAGTGAGTTTGGAAGTCCTGATGAAGTTGTAATTCGTATGAAAACAACTACCGGTAGTGTAACTACAGATATTGGTGATGAGACAAGAGAGGCTCTAAAAGGGAGTGGAAACTTTGAAATTCGCCGTGTAGATATAGTTGGACCTACCGTTGGTGCTGAGCTTAAAGAGAAAGGAATAATGTCTCTCCTTTTAGCAGTACTTGGTATTTTAGTGTATGTAGCATTTCGCTTTGAATGGCGTTTTGCGGTGGCTTCTATTGTAGCACTTATTCATGACATTAGTATAGCTCTTGGTATGGTGGCTCTTTTTCAAATAGATGTAAATCTTGATGTTTTAGCAGCACTTCTTACTATACTTGGATATTCACTTAATGATACTATTATTGTTTTTGATAGAATTCGAGAGGGTGTAACTGGGAATCGTTTACAAGATTTGGAGTCTACTATTAATGAGTCAGTGACAAGAACATTAGCACGTACGACTTTAACATCTCTCACAACATTCTTTGTTGTATTTACGCTCTTTATGTTTGGTGGTGAGATTATTCATGCCTTTGCATTTACACTTCTTGTAGGTGTTGTTGTGGGAACTTACTCTTCAGTCTTTGTCGCTAGTCCAATTCTTTTATGGTTTGGATTTGATGTGAAAAATTATCATAATAAGCTAGCAGAAAAAGCGAAACGTACAGCTGAAAAGCAAAAAATGCGTGATCAGTTTGATCAGGGTGTGGTTTAAAAAATCAACTAAATAAATTAAAGGATTAGTCATGGATTGGGGTAAAGTAATATACGTTTTCTTTTCACTTATGAGTTTAACATCTATCGCTGGATTTCTATATGAAAATACAGCAGTTTCACTCTTTATTGCTGCAAGTGTAAACTTGATGAGTACTATTTTAAAGATTGGGGTGAGAAATCTTCTCTCTGCTGAGCTTCTTGCTTCTTCATTAGTTGCAGATTTACACCTAATCCCTGCATTTATCTTTTTAGTAATAATTGGGGATGATACATGGGCTATTGCTTTATCTATAGGAGCATTAATAGCAAATGTTTTCTCTATGGGTCTCGTTTATATAGAGAGTTCAAAGCAGAAAGAAGAGTATTAACTCATTAGAGCTCTTTCTTGTAGTAGCGCAGGAAAGAGTTCGTATGAATTAATATATTATAGGATTTATTACAGTGGAATACATTTCAGCAGACATAGAAAAAAAATGGCAAGAGTATTGGAAGCAAAATGATAGTTTTGAGCCGAGTGAAGATTTTACACAAGAAAAAAAGTATATTTTAAGTATGTTCCCTTTCCCTAGTGGGCGTTTACATATGGGACATGTAAGAAACTACTCTATCTCTGATGCACTTGCTCGTTATTATAGACAACAGGGAAAGAATGTCCTTCACCCTATTGGTTTTGACTCATTTGGTATGCCTGCTGAAAATGCAGCTATTAAAAATGGAAGTCATCCAAAAGGTTGGACTTACGATAATATTGATTATATGAAAAATGAGTTTTATGCTTTGGGTTTCTCTTTCTCTCGGAAGCGTGAAATGGCAACATCGGATGAACTCTATACAAAGTTTGAGCAAGCTTTTATGATTGACATGTATAATAAAGGTCTTTTATACCGTGAAAAAGGGCTTTTAAACTGGTGTCCACATGATCAAACTGTTCTTGCAAATGAGCAAGTTGTAGATGGTTGCTGTTGGCGTTGTGATACGCCAATAGTTAAAAAAGATATGAATCAGTACTACTTTAAAATTACGGATTATTCTGATGAACTGCTAGATGATTTGAAAAAGTTAGAGAATGGTTGGCCAAAACAAGTTCTTACTATGCAAGAGAATTGGATAGGAAAGTCAAATGGTTTAGCGTTTGACCTTTTCTTTGATGATGCATCTAAAGCCAAACTAAATGCAAAATTTGACTCTTTTGATGTCTTTACAACTCGTCCAGATACTATTTATGGTGTTTCATACACTGCTTTAGCACCTGAGCATGCTATTGTGACTTATATGATTGAAAATAATCTTTTAGAAGAGACAGTTATTGCTCAAATCACTAAAATGAAAAATACATCCTCTATAGATAGACAAAAAGAGAAAGCAGGACTCCCTTTGGGTCTGAATGTTATTCATCCATTAACTGGAAAAATTGTACCAGTATGGATAGCTAATTTCGTACTTATGGATTATGGTTCGGGTGCTGTTATGGCTGTTCCTGCACATGATGATAGAGATTATGATTTTGCAAAGAAGTATAACTTAGCTATAAATGCAGTTATTAAGCCAAAAGATGCTGATGTAGATGTAAGTGAGTCTGCATTTACTGATGCTGGAGTTCTTTTTAACTCTGGTGAATTTGATGGTCTAAACTCTAAAAAGTCTCAGTATAACATTATAAAAATGTTTGAAGAGAAAGAGATAGGGAAAAAAACAACAAACTATAAACTTAAAGATTGGGGTGTGAGTCGTCAGCGTTACTGGGGTGCACCTATTCCTTTTATTCATTGTGAAGATTGTGGTTTAGTAATGGAAAAAAAAGAGAATCTCCCAATAGCTCTTCCCGATGATGTTGCAATAAATGGTGAGGGTTCTCCTCTGGAGAATCATCCAACTTGGAAACACTGTTCATGTCCTAAGTGTGGTAAAGATGCACTTCGTGAGACGGATACTATGGATACTTTTGTGCAGTCATCTTGGTACTTTTTACGTTTTTGTGCCTCTCCTGAGACTTTAGAGAAAGCTGCATTTACTCCTGAGGAGATTAAGTACTGGATGGGTGTTGACCATTATGTTGGGGGGATTGAACATGCAATACTACACCTTTTATATGCAAGATTTTTTACAAAAGTATTTCGTGATTTAGGTTACTTAGAGTTTGATGAGCCTTTTGATAAGCTTCTTACTCAAGGTATGGTTCTTAAAGATGGAGCGAAGATGTCTAAGTCTAAAGGTAACACTGTAGACCCTGATGCTATCATCGCTAAATATGGTGCAGATACAGCACGTCTTTTTATTCTTTTTGCTGCACCACCAACACAAGAGTTAGAGTGGAATGATAGTGCAGTTGAGGGATCCTATAAGTTTATTAAACGTTTTTTTGATCGTGCTTCAAATATAGTCGCAACAGATACTAAACCAGTTATAGAGCATGCAACTCTCTCTAAAGAGGAAAAACTTGCTCGTAAAAAAGTATATGAAGCATTAGAGCGTTCAAATGATGTTTTTGCACAACGTTACACTTTTAATACAATGATTGCTGGTGTTATGGAAGCTATGAATGCGCTTAACTCACAATCGAATGCAGATGTTTGGAGTGAAGGTTACTGGATACTAGCTTCAATTATGGAACCAGTTATCCCTCATACTGCTTGGGAAATTTCAGATAAGTATTTTAATCTTAAAAACTTAAGTCCACAAACTGTTGTCGCTGAAGTCTTTGTAGAAGATAGTATTACTCTTGGTGTTTCTGTTAATGGCAAACGTAGAGGTGAGGTAGAAGTAGATGCAAAAGCTAGTAAAGATGAAATTTTAGTTGCTGCTAAAGAGGTTGTCTCAAAATGGCTTGAAGGTAAAGAGATAGTGAAAGAGATCGTTGTCCCTAAAAAACTTGTAAACTTGGTTATTAAGGGATAGTATGAAATACTTTTCGCATTCAGTAAAAATTCTTTTTGTAACTCTTTTTTTACTTGAGATGAGTGGATGTGGCTATAAACCAAGTGCAAAGTATGCTCGTGAAGTTTTAGGAAAGAAAATAAGTACAGGGGTTGTAATCTCTGCTCAAGATCCTGCCAATACTGTAATTATTAAAGATGCTGTAAATCAGGCACTTATTGAGGTTTTTCATGCATCTTTAACAGAGCGAAAATATTCAGACTCTCATTTGATACTTAGTATTTCAGATCCTAGTTATGTTCCTGCGCAGTATGATAACAATGGTTTTGTTATCGCTTATCGTGCTACAATTACCCTTGGTGTTACACGTATATCTCGAAATATTCAAAAAAAGTATGTTAGCATAGGAATGTATGATTTTGCAATTGTTCCTAATGCAGTTTTAAGTGACCAACAACGTTTTGATGCTATTAAATTTAGTTCACTAAAGGCTATAAATGCGTTTGTGGCACAGGTTTCCGCAGAGGGACTTAATAAATAATAAGGAGATGTTATGACGATACAAGCGATTATTAATAATGCAGTGAAACGATTAAAATTAGAGGGGAAACTTCTAACACCTGACTTTTATGCAGAAGCCTTTTGCAAAGAAGTAAAACGTGCCAATAAAAGTATAGAGGATTGTAATAATGTAGAGAAGTTTACAAAAACACTTAATTTAGAGTTTCAAAAAGATATAAAGAACTATCGTATTAAAACTACAAATGAGTTTGTTCGTTTTATTATCTCTAAACTTAATCGTACAAATCCAAGTCAAGCATCGCAAACTATAGAATCACAGACTCTTTTAACAAAACGTATTTTACAAGTTGTAGAAGTTTTACATAATAAAGAGGCTTCTGAACTAGCATATAGTACAATAGAAATGCTTGATACAAGTCCTACTATAGAGCAAATAAATAACTTTAGACAGAGATGGATAAACTTCTTAACAACATATGATGATACTTTTTTACAAACACTTCATAGTTTTGGCACAGTGGATAATGAAAATTTAAAAGCTACGGTGGAGAGTTTAAACTTAAATGCTACAGCTGTATCTTCCGATGCAACACTCTCCTTAGCAAAAATATCTAAACTTCTTATCTCCTCTTTTGTTCCCTCTATCGCATCAAGTGTAAACGATACCATTGCTTCGATAAGCGAAAGAATTCGAAAAAATCCCGAAATTTTGGAGAGTATGGAGATTGAAAAAGAGATTAAAGATGCTATCTCTTTACGAATTGCACTTGATAAAGAGAGTGTGAAGGAGATGATCTCCTCTATAGATGGTGTTTTAGATAAGTTAAGTCTACGTCTAATTGATATGATAGAAAAATCTGACACTTCAAATGAAGAGATACAGCAGATAAAAAAAGAGCTGGAGTCTTATTCTGAGGAGTCTACTTCTAACTTTAAAATAGCACATAAAAAACTTTACACTATAGCAATAGCATTAGAAGAGAATACACAACTCTTAAGTCGGGATTTACAGGGGCATTCAGAAGAAGTTAGTGCACTCTCTTCTCGTGTAAAAAAATTAGAGGGGGAGCTTGAAGCCGCTAAAAAAGAGTCTAAAGAGGACTTTTTAACAAAACTCTATAATCGCCGTGCATTAGATGACTTTTTAGAGGTTAAAGAGGCTGAGTTTAAACGTTATGGTAGAAACTACTCTGTAATTATGTTTGATCTTGATAAATTTAAGAATGTTAATGATACCTTTGGTCATGATGCTGGGGATGCTGTACTCTCTGCATTTGCAAAAATACTAAAAAAAGAGTGTAGAACAGTAGATATAGTTGGCCGTTTTGGTGGGGAAGAATTCTTGGCAATTTTAAGTGAAACAGATACATCTGGTGGTGTTATTTTTGCAGAAAAAGTAAGAAAACATGTACAAAAGGCTCGTTTTATGTACAAGGGAAATCGTATAGAGGTAACAGTAAGTTCTGGTGTGAGTGAGCGTGCAAAACATGTTTCCATGAGTGCAACCCTTAACTCTGCTGATGAGTATCTTTATATAGCAAAAACACATGGTAGAAATAGAGTGGAGTTTAAAAAGTAGAGGTGTTAAGTACTTTTTTAGATGCAAAACCTCTCTTTTATGAAAAAATAGATTATGAGAGGATGCCTCGTATTTATGCTTCCCTAAAAGAGCAACTCAAACTAGCAAAAATTATTCATCTTGTTGGAACAAATGCAAAAGGAACAACAGGTCGCTTTTTAGCAACTGCACTTTTTTCTGCTGGATACAGGGTTGGACACTATACATCTCCTCATATTATCACTTTTAATGAAAGAGTTTGGCTTAATGGATCATTGCTTAGAGATGCAGCCTTAGAAAATGCACACAGAGCACTTCTTTTACTTCTCTCTAAAGAAGATGCAGATGCTTTAAGTTATTTTGAATATACAACACTTTTAGCGATCTATATTTATCAAGATTGTGACTACCTTGTACTTGAGGCTGGTCTTGGAGGGGAGTATGATGCAACAGCTGTTTTTGAAAATATTTTGACAGTAGTAACTCCTATAGATAGAGATCATGAATCATTTTTAGGTGATACTATTGAAGCCATAGCAAGTACAAAACTTAATGCTATTCAAAAAAGAGTAGTTCTTGCAACGCAGAAGCATAAGTGTGTTTATAGTATTGCAGATGATTTATCGAGAGAGAGAGGATTTGAACTCTTTAGATATGAGAAGCTTTTAACAAGTGCAGATACAAAAAAGATTAAAAACCTTAAACAATTACATAATCTTCCACTCTATCTTCAAGAGAATATCTCTGTTTCTATTGCCGTTTTACATCTTCTTGATGTGCCTTACAGTGTGGAAAGTTTTCAAAATAGTAGATTATATGGTCGTTTAACAAAGATTGAACCAAATATTATAATAGATGTAGGACATAATGTCTTAGCAGCACATGCCATAGTAACTGCATTAAATGGAAAAAAATTCACCTTAGTATATAACAGTTATAAAGATAAGAACTATAAAGAAATATTGAGCATACTGCAAAGTATTGTAGAAAAAGTTGAACTAATTGATGTTGATGATACACGCATTGAGAGTAGGGCAATTATGGTAGATGCTTTAAACTCTTTAGGGATTTCCCATTCTTCATTTCAAGCTCTTAGTACTAATAAAAATTACTTGGTATTTGGCTCTTTTAGTGTGGTAGAAGCTTTTTTAAGGCAAAAAAATTGAATGATCATTTTACAGTTACTATTCACGATGAGAGTGGTGTTCGCCAGTTTAATATACACCGTTTAGTAAAACGAGCACTTTTTTATGCGTCACTTTTTATACTCACACTTATTTTTATTGCTGTGGGGACTATTTTATATCTGCATGATAGTATAGAAAAAACAGAACACAAGCGTGGCCTCATGGAAAAGGCTTATCAAGAGTTAGAAGAGAGTAATAAAAACCTTCAAGAGAGTATGCATTTAACAAATGAGTCTCTTGAAGCAAAAAAGGTAGAATTAGATGAACTCTCTGACTCCCTCTCTGAAATAGAGATTCTTATAGGGATAAAACCAGCAGAAGAGAGCTCTATTCGTGATAGGGTTATTCATACAAAACTGGATTCGCAACATCGTGCTCTTTTTATGCAACTTATTCCAAGTGGTTCACCTATTGAGTATAAAGGTGTTACAAGTAAGTTTGGTAAAAGAATACATCCTATATCGGGAAAAAAAGAGTTTCACCCTGGTATAGATTTAAAAGCAAAAATGAACACTCCTGTGTATGCTCCAGCAGATGCTATAGTGGAGTGGGCGGCCTATCACAAAAAGAGTGGCTATGGACATCTTGTAATTTTAGATCATATGTATGGAATAAAATCTTACTACGGACATTTAAAGAGAAGTGTGGTAAAATCAGGTCAATTTGTAAAAAAAGGGCAACTGATCGCCTATACTGGAAACTCGGGAATGAGTAATGGACCTCATTTACATTATGAAATTCGATTTATCTATAGAAAATTAAACCCTTATTGGTTCATAAAGTGGACACAGCAAAATTATGATGAAATATTTGAAAAGGAGAAAAAAATACCATGGCAATCTTTAATAACAGCGACACTCAATCTCGTGCAAAAACAGACTCCAACACAACCATAATAACAGCAGGTACAAAGATAAAAGGTGAAATTCACCTGACTTGTAATCTTTATATTGATGGAGAGTTAGAGGGCTCTATTGAATCTACTCAAGAGATAAATATTGGGAAAAATGGAGTAGTAAAAGGGAACCTCACTACAGAACATTTAATTATTCAGGGATATTTTGAGGGGAGCATTGATGCTACTTTAGTAGAGATAAAAGCAGAGGGAAGAGTAAGTGGCGAGATAATTTCAAAAGAGCTTATTATTGAATCTAAAGGTGTTTTTGAAGGAAAATCTGTTCTTAAAGATACACAAAATATTTTAGAAAAACTAGAAAAATAATGTCACAAACAGCACTCTATAACTACTTTAATACAACAAAAAAAGCCTCTCTGGAACTTCTTATTTGTGAGGATAGCAAAGAGGCTGAATCACTTGAATCTGTTGCTCACTATTTTAATCGAGAGGTGCTTCTTTTTCCCGACTTTAGACCTAGTTTCGGGGATGATCTGCGCTCTTATAAAGAGGAGCTTCATTCGCTCTTTTCTACACTCCGTCTCTATTATCAGGCAAAGAAAAAACCACTTATTATTTCACCCCTTAAAACACTTCTTTTTCCTCTTCCTAAAGCAGAGTACTTAGATACGACTACTTTAGAGTTTGGGAGTGAAGTTAATCTTAAGGAGTTTAAAGAGCAGATGCTTTTTTGGGGTTACACTTTTGTAGATATGGTTCAAGTTGAGGGGGAAGTGAGTCATCGAGGGGATATTTTAGATATTTACATACCCTCTACAAAAAATCCTTATCGTATTTCATTTTTTGACAATGAAATAGAGCAGATTAAAGAGTTTGAACTAGAATCCCAAAGAACACTTGGGGATGAGTTAGATTCGGTAAGTATTAGAAGTGCTTTTTATGCTCTTGATGAGGAAGGGTTCGAGCAGTTAAATACTAAAGTGCAAGAGAGCAAGTTTGATGCACTTGTAAAAGATGTTGCATCTTTAGGATTTTGGCACTTAGATAGTATGGCTGAAAATTTTTTAGAGCACAAAGAGGTCAAACTCTCTCGTAATCTTGAGAGTCTCTTAAAAGATGCATATGGGATTAATAATCCAGTGTTGAGTCGTGAAGTTTTTGATTTAGAGATACTTCCTCAGAGTGATGATGTAAAAGAGTTAGTTGTAGTAAATGCAGAGCATCTTCTTAATGTTCATCGTAATAAAAAAATAACAGTTATAGCGGCAAATGCAGCAACTATAAAACAGGCTGGTATTTACGATACAAGTAATATTACAAAAATAACAGCAGGGTATATTTTAAATATTATCACCCCTGATGAGATGGTTATAAGTCTTAACAAACCAGATAAAAAACGCCGTCGTAGAAAAAGCTCTATTTTACTCGATGATCTTAAAAAGGGTGACTATGTTGTGCATGAGGATTATGGTGTTGGTATTTTTGATGCAATTCAGCAGATCGAAATTCTTGGGGGAATAAAAGATTTTATCCTGATTAAGTATGTAGGTGATGATAAAATTCTACTTCCTGTTGAGAATCTTGATTATATTGACCGTTATATCGCTGGTGGTGGTTCTACTCCTGTTTTAGATCGACTAGGGAAAGGAAGTTTTGGAAAACTGAAGGCCAAGGTTCGTAAACGTCTCTTAGAGATAGCAGGTCAAATAGTAAATACAGCAGCTGCAAGAGCACTTATAAAAGCGCCAAAGATTAACTTAGCAAAAAAAGAGCTTAAGGATTTTCAAGCACTCTCTGGCTTTGAGTATACAGATGACCAAACAAATGCTGTGCAAGATATTTTAAATCAGATGTCTACTGGAAATATTATGGATAGACTGCTGAGTGGTGATGTTGGTTTTGGTAAGACAGAAATAGCGTTAAATACAATCTTTGCGGCATTTAGGTCAGGGTATCAGTCTGCATTTATAGTTCCCACAACACTACTTTCAGCACAACACTGGCGTTCACTTGATGAGCGATTTAGTGAGTTGAAAATTCGCTATGCAAAATTTGATAGGTTTGTAAGTACAAAAGATAAAAATGCTATTATAAAAGGGCTTGCAAGTGGAGAGATAGATTGTGTTGTCGGTACACATGCACTTTTTGGTTTAGAGTTTAAAAAACTCGGAGTAGTTATTATAGATGAAGAGCATAAATTTGGCGTGAAGCAAAAGGAAAAAATAAAAGAGTTGTATCATAATGTGCACTTGCTGAGCATGTCTGCAACACCTATTCCTCGTTCACTTAATCAAGCCCTTAGTTCTATAAAAACAATGAGTCAACTCCTTACCCCTCCAAGTGAACGCCAAGGTGTGCGAACCTTTGTCAAAGAGTATGAAGAGAAGCTGATTAAAGAGGTGATTCTCAGAGAACTTCGCCGTGGTGGACAGGTTTTTTATGTGCATAACTCTATAGATCATATGCCAATAAAACTAGGCGAATTAAAAGCACTCCTTCCTGACCTTCGGATTGTAATGCTTCACTCAAAGATTTCTGCTGTACAGACTGAAAAAGAGCTCTTAAAGTTTGAGGCAGGGGAGTATGACCTTATGATAGCAACTTCTATTATTGAATCGGGAATTCATATGCCTAAGGTAAATACCATTTTAATAGATGGGGCCGATAGATTTGGTATAGCTGATTTGCACCAACTTCGTGGTCGTGTTGGTCGGGGAAGTGTTGAGGGCTTCGCATATTTTATAGTAAAAAATAAAGAGCTTTTAACAGATGAAGCGAAAAAACGTCTGCTTGCCTTAGAGTCAAACTCTTTCTTAGGGAGTGGTTCTGTTTTAGCACATCATGACTTAGAGATTCGTGGAGGAGGAAACCTTGTGGGTGATGCACAGAGTGGACACATTAAAAATATAGGGTATTCACTCTATCTTAGAATGCTTGAAGATGCCATAAAAGAGCTCTCAAATACAAAAGAGGGTGAACGTGCCAAGGTAGATATAAAACTTACTATTAGTGCGTATATATCGGATGAGGTAGTAAAAGAAGATAGGCTACGTTTAGATATCTACAGACGTCTCTCTCAGTGTGAGGATGCTATAGAAGTGTATGAGATAGAAGAGGAGATAATAGACCGCTTTGGCGAACTTGATATACCTACAAAACAGTTTTTTGAGCTTATGGTTATTAAATTGCTTTCCCTTGATAAAAAAATAAAAAGCATTAGTAATTATGCTCAGAGTATTACTATTACTTACTTAAATGAATCAAAAGAGAGTATAAAATCTGATAGTCGAGATGATGATGACATCATAAAAGCAACACTATTTTATCTTCGTAATAATAAGCCGAAAATTTTATAATAACTTACCACTTTAATTCTTTTATTTAATGTTTTTAACTGTATGATTGCATCTCTTAAATATAGCATTTATTTTAGTTCAAATTTGAGGAGATTTAATTGAGTATCTATAGAGAATATGACATTCGTGGTATATATGAAAAAGAGTTAAACGAGCAGAGTGTTGTTCGTATAGGGTATGCATTAGCATCAAAAATAGAGGGTGAGTATGTAGCTGTTGGGTATGATGCTCGTTCACACTCTCCTATACTTTTTGAGTATTTAGTTCGTGGTCTCAATGCAGGTGGAAAAAAAGTTCTTGGTATGGGGCTTGTACCTACTCCTGTAAACTACTTTGCAAACTATCAAGATTGGGATGGGATTACTCCATCTGCTTCTGTTATGATTACAGGTTCACATAACCCAAGTGAGTATAATGGTTTTAAAATCACAGTAGATAAAGCTCCTTTTTTCTCTGAAGATATTTATGCTTTAGGTCGTGAGTGTGAGGCTATGGAGATGCCAAGTGAAGTTGCAAGAGATGTAACTGAAATAGATGCTGTGACTCGTTATGTAGACTTTCTTGTATCTGAGTTCCAGCACCTTAAAGGAATGGACACTAAGATAGTTTATGATTGTGGAAATGGTGTTGCAGGTGTTGTAACTGAAGATATTTTTGCAGCATTAGAGCTTAAAACAAAAGGGCTTTATGTAGATCCTGATGGAACTTTTCCAAATCACCATCCTGACCCATCAGATGAACATAATTTAGTAGATATAAAAAAACTTTTAGCTACCGATGGCGATATTGCATTTGCTTATGATGGAGATGCAGATAGAATTGCTGTGCTTACACATAAGAATAACATTAAGGGCGATATGATGGCTCTTCTTTACTCTATGAAGATGGATAAGCCTACTGTTATAGGTGAGGTGAAGTGTTCTCAAGTGATGTATGATGAGCTTACTCGTCGTGGATGTAATGCTATTATGTACAAAACTGGTCACTCTAACTTAAAAGTAAAAATGAAAGAGACAGGTGCAGACCTTGCTTGTGAAGTGAGTGGGCATATCTTCTTTAAAAACCGTTACTTTGGGTATGATGATGCTATCTATGCGACACTTCGTATGCTTGAGTTAGTTCATGATGGTATAGACTTAGATGCTGAGTTAGAAAAACTCCCTGTTGTTTACTCTACTGAAGAGTTAAAAGTAGAGACTACAGAAGAAGAGAAGTTTAAAATCATAGCTCGTGTAAAAGAGATGCTTCAAAATCCACCAGTAGATTTTCCTACTATAAAAGATATCATTGATGTAGATGGTGTACGAATTAACTTTGAAAAAGGGTGGGGACTTGTTCGTGCAAGCAATACAACTCCTGTTCTTGTTACTCGTTTTGAGTCTACTGATGCAGATGAAGCGAAAAATTATGAGCGTGCCATTAATGCTTTAATAGTAAAAGCGAAAGAATCACTCTAAATTAGTATAACTCTTGAATATGATAAACATCACTTAATATTATTTTGATATGATGTCAAAAATAATATTAAGGATCTTTACACATGCTCTTTTATACCACACTTTTTTTACTCTTTCTCTATTTTAAAATAGCCCGTATTTATAGAAAAGAGGAAAAATCAACTCCCTTTATGCTTTTACAAAATATAGCAGTAATGCTGAGTGCATTAGCAACTTTTTCTTATGGTTTTTTAGCTGTACCATGGTACTTCGTTCTTCTATTCTCTTTTCTGTTTTTTATAGTGACTGCACTTATGGTAACAGTAGTGCAACTCGGTATATTTGTCGATGGAAAACCACAGTTTGGTATTAGTAAAGCATATAAAGTTTTACCTGTTTTAACAGTTGTTATTATTGCATTGTCTGCTATAATATGGTTATAGAAACACTTAAGGAATCTTTATGAAATCTCATACACTTTTAATGCCCTTAGATATGCATTTACACCTCCGTGATGGTGCAATGTTGAAAAATGTAGCACCTCTCTCTGCTTACTCTTTTAGTGGGGCTGTAATTATGCCTAACCTTGTTCCTCCTGTTTCAAATAAAGAAGAGGTTATTGCTTATAAAGAGCGTGTTATGGCAGCCGTTCCAAATGACTACTTTGAGCCTTATATGACTCTTTTTTATAAGAACTACGATAAAGCATTTTTAGAAGCTATTGTTGATGAGATAACAGCTATAAAACTCTATCCTGCGGGAATTACCACAAACTCTGAGGGAGGTGTAAGCTCATTTAATATTGATGAGATGAGAACAACTCTTCAGGCTATGAGTGATTTAGATATTCCTCTGTGTGTTCATGGCGAGACGGATGGCTTTGTGATGGATAGAGAGGCTGAGTTTATGTCTGTTTATGAGCTTCTTGCTTCAAATTTTCCTAAACTAAAAATTATTATGGAACATATTACTACAAAGGAAGCTGTAGATATGCTTGATAAATTTGAGAATCTTTATGCTACTATAACCATTCACCACCTTATTCTTACACTCGATGATGTTATAGGTGGAATGATGCAACCACATCACTTCTGTAAACCTATCGCAAAGCGTCCTGAAGATTTAGATGCACTTTTAAGTGTTGCACTTGAAGCACATCCTAAAGTAATGTTTGGTTCAGACTCTGCACCACACCCTCAACATGCAAAAGAGTCATGTGGTTGTGCAGCAGGGGTTTTTACCGCACCAATAGCACTACAACTTCTTTGTGAAGTCTTTGATCAGTTTGGAAAACTTGATAATCTTCAAGAGTTTGTGAGCGATAATGCACAGCGGATATATGGAATATGTCCAGAGTTTAAAGAGATTACTTTAGAAGAGAGACCATTTGTAGTTCCTGCAAACTATGGTGGTGTTGTACCAATGTATGCTGGTGAAACTCTGTCATGGGCTATTGAGAGTGTCGACTAGAGTTCTTTATCTCGAAGATGATGCTCTCTTTGGAGAGACTCTTGTTGATTTACTGGAGGATGAGGGCTATGAAGTTACTCATTTCTTAAATGGTCAAGATGCTTTGGATGCAACCTTTGAGGGGAGATTTGATCTCTATCTTTTAGATATAAATGTACCACTCATCGATGGGGTTTCGCTCCTTAATGATTTACGAAATGCTGATGATGTGACACCTGCTATTTTTTTAACATCCCACAAAGATAAGAAGATGTTAGAGAAAAGTTTTTTGAGCGGTGCAGATGATTATATAAAGAAACCTTTCGATAATGATGAACTTTTATGGCGTTTAAAAGCAGTGCTTAAACGTACACAAAAGGATGAACCAGAAGTTGTTGGAAGACTTAAAAATGATACACTCCATAAAACAATCTCCTTTGATAATGTAACACTAGAACTCTCAAAAAAAGAGTATGATTTTTTACTTCTTTTAATGCGGCATGTAAATGAGGCAGTCCCTAAGGAGTTAATACTCGATGAGTTATGGAGTGCAAGTAGTGGAGGGAGTGATGGGGCTATTCGTGTTTATGTAAATAGACTTAAATCACTTCTTCCTGAGGTTAATATAGAAAATATTCGTGGTATAGGGTATAAGCTTGTTTGCTAGCCTGCGTTTAAATATTTTTATTTACTACTTTGTGACTGTTGTTGTTTTTGTTGCTATTGGGTACTACTTTTTAATCACTTTAGGGGTAATAAACCTTCTACCTCTAGGGATTATTTTTCTCTGTTTTGTTATACTCTCTGGTATTTTTATTTCTAAGTTAGCAGTTGATCCTCTTAAAGAGTATATTACAAACTTACAAAATCTTTCCAAAGAGACACTTCATGAATTAAATCTTCCTATTAGCACCATAAAAACTAACTCTCAAATGTTAAAAAGAAATTTTGAAGATGAAAAGAGTTTAAAGAGAATAGAACGTATAGAGTCTGCTTGCGATATGCTTCAAGAGCGATATCATGAACTTGAGTATATGATAAAAATGCAGAGTAGGGAAATCTTGGATGAACTGTTCTCTTTAGAGGATCTAGTAAGAGAGAGAGTTTCTTTTGTTTCAAGAATTTATCCGCATATGAAATTTAATCTTACTTTAGAAACTTTAGATATAGTGAGTGATAAAAAAGGCTTAGCTAAAGTAATTGACAATATTATTGACAATGGAATAAAATATTCAGAATCTTCAAAAAATATAGATATAAGTATAAAAAAAAGTTCTCTTTTTATACAGGATTATGGAATTGGTATGGATGAGGTAGAACTTTTAGAGATATTTGACAATTATTATCAGACAAATGCTAATATGCAAGGGTTTGGCATAGGGCTGAGCATGGTAAAAAGATTTTGCGATAAAAATGATATACTTCTCTCCTTTCACTCAGAAAAAGAGAGTGGTACACAAGTAGAGTTGAATTTTAAAAATAAAATAGGAAATTAAATGAATGAATTAAACATAATGGGATATGCTGAAACAGCTCTTGACTATGGTGTTATGGGTGTACTTGTACTTATGAGTGTGGTAACACTTTGGCTTTTTATAGAGAGAATGATGTTTTATAAAAGTGTCCGTATTGAAGATTATACACATAGAGATACTTTAGAAATAGAGCTTACAGATAATATTAGTGTTATTAGTGCTATAGGTACAAATGCCCCATATGTTGGTCTTTTAGGAACGGTAACAGGAATCATGATAACTTTTTATACTCTTGGTGATGTTGGAGCTGTGGATGCTAAAAAGATTATGATGGGACTTGCTCTTGCACTTAAAGCTACTGCTATGGGGCTTGTTGTAGCAATGCCAGCTATCATTACTTATACTATTTTACTTCGAAAGATTGAAAAAATATTAACAAAATATGATGTGGCAAACGACACAAAAGAGTCATAGATGCCAAAGTGTAGAAAAGCTCCAAAGAAGTTTGATGAAATAAATGTTATACCTTTTATAGATATTATGCTTGTTCTTCTTGTTATGGTTTTAACAACTGCAACATTTATAAAGCAGGGTGTTATTCCTGTAAATCTTCCAGAGGCTAAGGCAACAGATAAAGAAGATATAAAAAAAGAGATTACTGTTTATGTAAATGCTAAAGGTGAGATGTTTTATGACAAAGAGAAGGTGGATTTAGCAACATTAGAATCAAAACTTTCTAAAGTAAGTAAAAAACAGACCGTAGTTTTAAGAAGTGATAAAGAGTCTAAGTTTCAAGACTTTGTAAGTGTTATGGATATACTTAAACGTTTAGGACATGAACAGCTTTATATAGTGACTAAGAAGTAGAACTTTCTACTTCTCGCCTTTCTTCTTCGCTTTGAAAAGAAGCGGTGTTCCTGTAAAGTTAAAAGCCTCACGCATTTTGTTTGTTAAGTAACGTCTATATGTAAAGTGAAGACCACTTGGCTTATTCATAACGATAGCTATCTTTGGTGGTCGTGTTTCATACTGTGTTGCATAGTAGATACGAATAACTTGTCCACTTACACTTGGAAGTGTATGACGTCTAAGAGCTCTTTCTATAACCTCATTTACCTTACTTGTAGAGATTCTCTGTGAGTAGTTTTCGTTTATCTCTAAAATCATATCGTGAAGTTTATCAACACGTTGATGTGTAAGTGCTGAGAGAGTTAAAATAGGTGCATAAGCGAGAAACTTAAATCTATCACGAATCTCTTTGATGATTTTGTCATGCTCTTCACGTTTAGAGATATCCCATTTGTTTAAAACAATAATACAAGACAAACGGTTACTATCAACAAGCCCTGCTATTTTCTCATCAAGATCTAAAAATGGTTGACTCGCATCTAAAACAACAAGTGCCATATTTGCATTCTCAAGCATCTCAGTTGTTCGCATAAGTGCATACTTCTCTATACCAAGAATTTTTCCACGGCGACGAAGACCTGCGGTATCTACAAATGTTATCTGCTTATCTTTATACTGTACTGTTTCATCAATAGGGTCAATGGTAGTTCCAGCAACACTACTTACAACAGAACGTTCTTCACCAAGAAGTGCATTTAGAAGTGAAGACTTTCCAACATTTGTACGACCAATAATGGCGATTTTTATGTGGTTAATATCCTCTTCATCGAACTCTTTGATGCGGTCATTGTTTCCAAAGATAGAGTCATCAGTAATGATTCCATCCATCTCATCGTCATCCCAATAGGTAAAACCATCATCTTCTTCATCGTGAGTGTTTGAGAAGAACTCTTCATCACTTATCTCCGCACTCTCTTCCTCTACAACCTGAACAGCAGATTCTTCACTCTCTTCTTTAATTCTATCTTCTTCCGGAATTCTATCAGATATCCACTCTAAAAGTTCTACAGTATTACGGTTATGTGAAACAGAGATACCAAAAATATCTCCCGTACCAAACTCATAAAACTCCCAAAGATTCTCTTTCATTCTGTCATTGTCTATTTTGTTGACAACAAGTGCAATCTCTTTTCCCATAGCTTGAAGCTCATAAAAAAACTTCTTATCTTCATCTTCAGGAATGCTCTTTCCATCAACCATGTAGAGAATGATGTCAGCAGCATAAGCAGCACGAAGAGACATCTCTTTTATTTTATCAAAGAGTTCACACCCTTTGTCTAGTCCACCTGTGTCAAGCAAAAGTGCTTCTTTTTGGTTAACAATAACATGACGACGTTTTACATCACGAGTAGTTCCTGCAAGGTCAGATGTAATAGCATCACGATTTTTTACTAAACGATTAAAGAGAGAACTTTTTCCAACATTTGGACGACCAACGATGGCGATTTTTTTCATGGGATACCCTTGTATAACTTATGAAGAGTTGTTTACACCCTCAAGGGGTACTCTATATTTTTGTGATTATAGCTAAATTATGATTAGGAGGAGATTTTACTGAAGCTACAACTCTCAAAAGAGAAGAGTTGTGATTAGGAGACTAGTTTGTTGGGAACTCTTTATCGAGAGATTCTAATGCTTGTTCTGATTGAAATTGTTGCCATCTGGCATCATCATTTTTAAAACTAGAGGATGCCTCTTTTACTGCTTTTTTTACGACTTGGTTTACAGTTGCTTCGGGAACTGTAACAAGCATATATATAGCACCAGAAGGGGCATTCCACATATCTACTGCTTTAGAGCCTTTTAAATCTACTTTGGCTAGCTGTTTTGTTACAGAAGTTGTAACAGTATCAACTGTCTCTGCTGTTCCATTTCCAGTTGCTTTTGTGAAGCCTTCTATCTTATCTTTAACTTGAGATTTTATCTGTTGTGCTAAATCAGAACGACCATTCATAAGTGCAACTCTTCGCATATGTGCAATACCTGCGAGACTTTTTTCTGCAACACCAACTCCAGCATAGTATCCAGTCACATCTGGGATACAAGTCCATTTTGGTGCTAAAACATTTTCCTGTTTACACTCAAATGTTGGAACATATTTGTTACTTACAGGTTCTGGTTTTTTATCTTCAAAACATCCAGTCATTAAAACAGTAAGAAGCCCTAGTGTTGCTATTTTTGAAACAGTTTTTATCATGATAAATCCTTCTTTATTAATAATATATAGTATATACTATCATAATTATAATAACAGGGAAAACCGTGAAACAGTACTACTCATATGATGATTTTAAAAGAGACACTAGAGCACTTATTAAAGATGTTAAAAGCACTTCTCCTGATGCCATTGTTGGTATAGCGAGGGGAGGTTTAACACTCTCTCATGCAGTTGCAGAGGGTTTAAACATTCGTGAGGTACAAACGATCCGAACAGAACTTTATGATGCAAGTTGTAAACGTGAAGAGATTAAACTTTTTGGCTCTTGTAACTTTAAAAATTCTAAAAAAGTTTTAGTACTTGATGATATAGCAGATAGTGGTGAGACACTAAAGTCTATTATGCATTATTTAGAATCAGAGTTTCAAGATATAGAGTTTATATCGGCTACACTTTTTTATAAAAAAAGTTCTTGTTATAAGCCTCATTTTTGGGTGAGAGAAGCTAGACAATGGATAGAATTTTTTTGGGAAAAAGATTTTTTACAAGAGTAGTTTTATCTACTCTTATATTTATTTGCGAGACTCTTCTATCATCTCGTAAGCACGGTTTATCTCTTGTGTTTTAGCAGTCGCTTCTTTCATGTACTCTTCACTTTTACCTTGTGAAGCAATGATGTCAGGGTGGTACTGTCGTATAAGTTTTTTATAGGCTTTTTTTATAGTTTTCATATCATCATCTGCATTAACACCAAGAAGTGTATAAGCATCTTCTATATTTACTTTTGGTGTCACATTCTGCATCATTTTTTCAAACTGATCAAAAATGGCATGGTAAGCATTTGGGTCAAACTCTAGGGCTTCGGCAATAGTTGCTAAAATTTCCTCTTCGCTTGTACTTACTTCACCATCAATAAAGGCAAGTTGGATTAGAAACCCCATAAATTGTTGTTCTTGTGCTTTGTTTTGCTTAATAGCATTTGCAAGTGTGTGTGCAATTTGTGCTATGTTGTCACTGCGATCTTTCTCTTCCTTGAAAATTTGTTTTAGTATATCTTTTGTTTTTTGAGGTTCAGGGAAAACAGCACTAATATCATCAAACATAATTCCAATAAGCTGTGCTTCAAGTGCATCGATTTTTCCATCTGCTTTAGCTACTTTTGCAACAAGGGCCACAAAGAGACCAAGCTCACTATTTTTGAGAGAGGTATGAGAGACTGAGAAGTCTTTAAATGCTTTTTTTGAGTAAGATTCATACTTCCCATAGCTTTTAAAAACAGTATAAAAAACATAGCCAACAATGGCTAAAATAATGAGGTTTAACATTCTAAAATCCTTAAATAATTTAGCAAATTATACAGATAAGAAGTTAACACTATTACTCTTGTGTTAAAGTATGTAATCTATGGATGATTTCATCAATTTTTTCACTTATTTGTGTAACATCATCTGAAATGTTGTTGACTTCATCTGCATTACTATTGAGAGCTTCTGATGAGTCTGAAATGGATTGAATAAGTACATTAGTAGTAGCAGTAGATTCTGCTAAACTTTTCTGTGTTCTTTCGGCAAGTTTACGAACTTCATCTGCAACAACAGCAAAACCACGGCCATGTTCTCCTGCCCGTGCCGCTTCTATGGCAGCATTGAGTGCTAAAAGATTTGTCTGTTCTGCAATCTCTCCAATAGTGGAGAGAATAGTTTTTGTCTCATTTGCATTAGAGACAAGTGTTTGAAGATTATCTACCATCTCATTCTCTTTATCTGCAACATGATGAATACGTTCAACTGCGGAGCTAATCATATTTTTTAAATCAATGATTGTCTCATTTGTTATGTTCTCTACAGTTTCATTGAGAGTTTTTGCTGAGTGTAAAATAGTACGTTTAGAGGCTTCATCTCTCTCTTGCATATTTTGAAGAGACTCTCCAAGCGAGTTAATATTTGTAAGAAGATCAGCCATTTTTGCTTCAACATTTATTTTACTTCTTGCATCAAAAGTTCCTGTAGAAAAATTTTGAAGTGTAGAGATTGCATTGTCAAGATTTTTCTCAGATGATGCTATCATATTGTTTATACTATTTCGAAGAACATGTACATAAGGTGTTTTTGTATCCGCTTCAACCCTACATGAATAGTGACCTTTTGCCACTCTATCTGAGAGAAGTACCATCTCACCTGCAACAAGTGTATCTGCTTGAACAGATTTTCTGTACATTGTAACAAGCTGGTTCAACTCTTTTTCTATTGGATTTGTTGTTTCATTATTAATATTTATTTTGTTTCTTTTAAAGTTCATTAAATCTTTTAGTTCGCTAAGCATAGAAATATTAAAATTACTTTGAGTATTAATGTTTTGAAGTGCAAGAATAAGGATAAAGCTAAAGAGGGTAAGTGAAACTTGTATGGTAGTTGAACTACTAAGTAGTAAAGTCGTAATTAAAAGTGTAAAAATAAGAGTAGCAGTTATGTTTTTGTATAGTCTGTTCATCCGTTTATCTCCTAGTTTAAAGTTTTATAGAGTTTTGTTGCTTCATCGATCTCTTCTTGAGAAGCTTTCCTACGACAAGAGATGTAGCTAGTAGTGTTTGTTTTTGAATCAATTTTTGGAAAAACTGTAGCAAATACCCAATAAAATCCATTATCTTTCGTAGCATTTTTTACATAGCCACTCCAAATATTTCCTCGCTTTATAGTGTCCCAAAGATCTTTAAATGCAGCTTTTGGCATATCTGGATGTCTCACGACATTATGAGGCTTTCCTACAAGTTCATCTATAGTATAGCCAGCTATTTTACAAAAATCATCATTGGCAAAAACAATAATGCCTTTAGAATCAGTTTGTGAAACTAAAAAATCGTCATCTTTTAAAACATATTCATTCATATTTTTTCCCTAATTTATGTTAAATTCTGATTGTCTCTGAAATGCTAACTTAATTCTCCTTGAAATTAAATTAAAATATAAAATAATTAAGATAAAACCAACTTATGGGTATAATTGCAAAATGAATATTAAAAATTTAAATGCAGGTGTAAAGTATATGCTTATCGCCTCCTTTACCTTTGCTATTATGGGAGCTTTTGCAAAATTAGCTTCGGAGAGTATGAGCTCACTTGAAGTTGTGTTTTTTAGAAATATTGCAGGGGTAATTATTATTGGTTTAGCTATTCTTAAAAAGCCTATGACACATGAGGGTGGGAAACCTTTGCTACTTTTTTTTCGTGGTTTTATGGGGTTTGTAGCACTCCTCGCATTTTTTTACAATATTGCACATATTCCTTTAGGTGATGCTATGACTTACTCAAAAACAAGTCCTATTTTTACAGCTATTTTTGCTTTTTTATTTCTTAATGAGAAATTGCCGATAAAGGGTTGGCTTGCTGTTGGTGTTGGTTTTATTGGCATTATATTTATAACAGAACCCTCTGGAATCGGCTTTACAAAATACGACCTACTTGGAATCTTTAGTGGAGTAGGTGCTGCGCTTGCTTATACTTCAGTGAGAGAATTAAAAACTTACTATGATACTCGAGCAATTGTACTTTCATTTATGCTTACAGGGACTATAGGACCTCTTATACTCTTTTTTATTTCACCTTATGTAGCAGTTGAATCTCTTGACTTTATGTTTGCAGAGTTTATAATGCCAGAGGGAATTACTTGGCTTTATGTAATTGCCATGGGAGTTTTTGCGACACTCTCTCAAGTTTTAATGACAAAGGCTTATGGAGAAACAAAGGCGGGAATTGTAGGAGCTGTAAGCTATACAAATATACTTTTTTCTATTATAGTTGGTGTAATGTTAGGAGATGCTTTACCTTCGGGAAGTATGGCATTTGGAATAGTTTTGATTGTTTTAGCTGGGCTGATGGTGGCTCGTGCTAAGTAGAGATTAAAAGCAATATGATATAATCACTTACTTTTTTCTAAGGCAGCAAATTATGAAACTATTAGCAGGACCATGTGTTATTGAGAGTGAAGAAAATATTTTTAAAATAGCTAAAGAGCTAGAGAAGTATCATAAAGATGATACTATAGACTTCTATTTTAAATCGAGTTTTGATAAAGCGAACCGTACATCTTTGAACTCTTTTCGAGGACTCGGAATAGATGAGGGACTTAGAATCCTTCAAAAAGTAAAAGATGATTTTGGTTATAAAATCGTTACAGATGTGCATGAGTCTTCTCAAGTGGCTCAGGTGGCAGAGGTTGTAGATATGCTACAAATACCAGCATTTTTATGTCGTCAAACGGACCTACTTGTTGCCTGTGCAAAAACAGATAGAGAAGTAAACATCAAAAAAGGGCAGTTTCTTTCAGCTGATGCGATGAAGTATCCACTCCTAAAAGTTTTAGAGACACGTGGATGCTCTGAACCAACATATGAAAATGCACAGAAGCATGGTGTTTACCTTTGTGAACGTGGTAACTCCTTTGGCTATGGTAATATGATTGTCGATATGAGAAACTTGGTAATTATGCGAGAGTTTGCACCGGTTATCTTTGATGCAACACACTCTGTTCAGATGCCAACAGCAGAGAATGGAAAAACAGGTGGAGATAGCTCAATGGTACCTTACTTAGCGAAAGCTGCTGCTGCTATAGGTGTAGATGGTTTCTTTTTTGAGACACATTTTGACCCAAGTATAGCACTGAGTGATGGACCAAATATGTTAAAATTAGAAGAGTTAAATACTCTCATAGAGAAGATTAAGCTGATTAGGGAGATATAATTATGATAACTGTAACTATTGACGATCCAGAACTAGAGAGAGTTTACCGTAGTTTTCATGGGAATGATGCGAAGTTTAGTGAATATCTTTCATTGACTACTTCAGCAAATAATCTTGGCTATGGACTTGATGCAGCCACTATTGAAGCGGCTTATGATGAGGCTGAGGCAGAGGGTGATAGTGGAATGACACATGATGAAGTTTTTGATATGCTTAGAAAGAAATATGATATCAATTAGGTATGATAATAGGGCTAATAAGGACTTAGAAGTAATATATCTTACAATTTTAGAAGATAAAAAAAATGCTGCTGCTGAGTTTATTAATAAAATAGACAATTATATAAAACTCTTAGAGACTAACCCTGAAATGGGAAAAGAGTGTAGAGCAAGTGGATTTAATCGAGATTGTAGAGTGCTTTACTATGAGAACTATACAATCTTGTATAAGATACACAAAGAACATATAAGTATAAAAAGAGTTTTAAGCTCAAAACAAAATAACAAAGGAAATTAAATGGAATTAATCGAAGGTAAATTAAGAGTAGTAAATGGTAAAAAGATAGCGATTGTAAGTACAAGATGGAATCACTTTATAGTAGATAGACTTGTTGAGGGTGCAAAGGATGCATTTGATCGTCATGGTGGTGATGATGCTGATTTAACTCATGTTTTAGTACCAGGTGCATTTGAGTTGCCTATGATAGTTGACCAACTTTTATCAAGTGGAAAATATGATGCTATATGTGCTTTAGGTGCAGTTATTCGTGGGGCGACTCCTCACTTTGATTATGTTGCAGCTGAAGCCACTAAGGGTATCTCTTCTATGAGTCTTAAGTATCAAAAACCAGTATCTTTTGGACTTTTAACTACAGATACTATTGAGCAAGCTATAGAGCGTGCAGGAACAAAAGCTGGTAACAAAGGTTTTGAAGCGATGACAGTTGTTATCGAAATGTTAGATTTATATGAGGCACTGTAATGGCAACTAGACATCACGCACGTATGGCTGTAGTAAGCCTACTTTATGCATTTGACTTAGGAAATGGAAATACAGCTGAACACACAGATGAGATTTTAGAAGAGAAAAAAATCCGTAATAAACAGAAAGATTTTGCACTTGATTTGTATGAGGGTGTTATGAAAAATCTTCATGCTTGTGATAAACAAATTGTAGAACACTTAAAAGAGTGGGATTTTGAGCGATTAGGTGCTATAGAGAGAGCAACACTTCGTTTGGCTACCTATGAGATACTATTTGGTGAGCTTGATTCGGCAGTGGTTATCAATGAAGCAGTTGAGATAACAAAAGCTTTTGGAACAGAGCAGTCTCCAAAATTTATAAATGGTGTTTTAGACGCGATTAGTAAAGATAAATAATGAAAAAATTACTATTTTTAGCACTTCTTTTCTCTGTTTCACTTTTTGCTTCTAAGACAATAGATTATACAAAGAAAAATAACTGTTTAAATTGCCACAGCGGTATAGAGCATATTCGCGATGAAAACTCAGGAATGAGTAAGGCAATAGCAAAGATGGCAGCAGAAGCAGGGTATAGCGAAAATAGTTGTATTATCTGTCATGGGGGAAATCCTGCGACAAAACATAAGAAAAAAGCACATACAGGAACTTTAGAGTATTTTAAATCTCATAAAGGTCCAAAAGAGTACTATCCTGCACCAGCGAGTTCTTGGATAAATGAGAACACTTGTGGTGTTTGTCATCCTGTTCAAGTGAAAAATCAGATGAACTCTTTGATGATGACGGAGCAGGGAAAAATTCAAGGGGCAATGTGGTCTTTTGGTGCGAAAGAGGGTTACCAACATATAAATGGTAACTATAAAACGCAAAATCCTAGAGACCCCATGAGTCGCTCTGGAACAAAAGCTTACAATGAATATATGGCAAAATTAGCGAAAAAAGAGCCACAAGCTTTCCCCTCTAAAATGAAACAACTTCCAAAAGCACCAACTGTAGAAGAGGTTACAAAAGATCCCTCTTTGGCTGTGTTTACATACCTGCGTCAAGAGTGTCTACGTTGTCATACTGGTTCTAAGGGTCGCTCAAAACGGGGTGATTTTAGAGGTATAGGGTGTGCATCGTGTCATGTCCCTTACTCAAATGAAGGTTTTTATGAGGGTGATGATAAGAGTATAGATAAAAAGCATGCGGGACATATGCTTTCGCATCAGATTCAATCTTCTCGAAAAGTAAAAGTAAATATTCACGATGTAGAGTACTCTGGTGTTCCTGTTGAGACTTGTTCAACATGTCATAATCGTGGGAAACGTATTGGTGTTTCTTACCAAGGGCTTATGGAGACTGAGTATCAAGCAACTTTTGATAACGAAGGTCATGGACAACCAAAACTTCATACCAAACGCTACTTACATATGAAAGAGGATATTCACTACCAAAAAGGGATGCTATGTCAGGATTGTCATACATCTAATGATCTCCATGGTGATGGCTTTTTAGGGGGTGCAAACTTAGCTGCTGTTGAGGTTGAGTGTCAAGATTGTCATGGTACTACCTCCTCTTATCCTTGGGAGTTACCTTTAGGGTACTCTGATGAGTTTAACACGACTGCTGCTACTGGTAAAGCTCGTGGTGTGACTCAAGATTTGGCTGAGTATCTTAAGCAGGGGTATGTTCCTGAAAAAGAGGATGGTTTTATCTTAACAGCTCGTGGAAATCCTCTGCCTAAAGCGGTTAAAAAGGGCAATAAAATTATTATGCACCTTGCTTCAGGAAAAGATATAGAACTTAAACCACTCAAACTTTTAAAAAAGGAAGAACGATTAAGTAAAAAAGCACTTATAGCGATGGATGTGGTCTCTGCACATACAGATGAACTAGAGTGTTATACTTGTCATGCTACTTGGGCACCACAATGTTATGGGTGTCATGTAAAGATAGACTATAGTGGGGGCAAAAAAAACATAGATTATGTTCAGGCCTCACACGATCAAGATATTCATGGTACTACTGGTGGTATGCGTGACCTTAAAAAGTATCTTGTTCCAGGAAAAGTAACAGAGACTCGTTCCTATTTACGATGGGAAGATCCAGCACTTGCTCAAAATGGTGAGGGTCGCATAACTCCTGTTGTTCCAGGATGTCAGACTACCATTACTGTAATCGGTGAAGATGGAAAGGCACTGCTTCAAAACCATATTTTTAAAATCAAAAATGTAGAGGGAGCAGGGGAAGAAGGACAAAATGCTATAGATATGGCACCTATTCAACCCCATACTATTCAAAAAGAGTCACGATCATGTGAGTCATGTCATACATCAGACAAAGCACTTGGACTGGGTGTTGGTGGTGGTAAACTAAATGCAGACCCAAGTAAAACTACTATCATTGACCTTATGAGTCCTGATAGAAAGATTTTACCAAAGAAAACAGATGAACAGATGCCAGCCATTCCTAATCTTAAGCATGATTACTCTCAGTTTATAGATGAGAATGGTACACAGCTTATGACTGTAGGACATCACTTTAAACTCTCCCAACCTTTAGATAAAAAGCAGAGAAGTAAGTTAGATCGACGAGGTGTTTGTCTCTCTTGTCATGCGGATATCCCAGAGGGAAATTTAGCTATTAGTGCTATGGCGCATGTGGCAGAGATGGCAGAAATAGAGATCGATAACAAAGAGCATCAAAGTATTTTAAATAAGATTTTAAATATTGGTGCTTTTATACAAATAGTGGGTGGAGTAGTTGTTTTACTCCTATTTATCTATATGGTATATACTCTTTTTATCAAGAGAAAACCTATGAATCCAAGAAATAGAGGATGGAAATAGTATGAAAAAACTTTTACTTTTTATGAGTTTAACACTGGGGCTTTTTGCAAATGACATCATTGTCACAAAAAGTTGTAGTGATGTGACAACTACAGTAAATAGTATTAAAAATATTGTGACTTCAAAAGGTCTCAATGTCTTTGCAATTATAAACCATAGTGGTAATGCTAAAATGGTAGATATGAAACTTAATGAGTCGAAGATGATTATCTTTGGAAATGCTAAACTTGGAACTGCTCTAATGCAACAAGATATGACTGTGGGTTTAGATCTTCCTCTTCGTATATTAGTTTACAAAGATAGTGATGGTATAGTGAAAATGGCATATAGAGATGGTTCTTGGTTGCGTAGTAAGCATATTTTTAATGCACCAAAAAAAGTTAAAAAAATAAACAAAGCAATGGCAATGTTTGTAAAAAAAGCGGGACAATGTTCAAAAGATTAACAAAAGAAGAGGCTCTTGACCTCATAAAAAATGCAGACTTAAAAGAGCTTGGTCGTATGGCGAGTGCTCGTAAAAAAGAGTTACACCCTAAAGGTATTACAACATTTGTAATAGATAGAAACATTAACTACACAAATATTTGTTGGGTTGATTGTAAGTTTTGTGCCTTTTATAGACATGAAAAAGATGCAGATGCTTATGTACTTACTTTTGATGAGATTGATGCGAAGATAGATGAACTTCTTGAAATCGGTGGGACACAGATACTCTTTCAAGGTGGAGTCCATCCAAAACTCAAAATAGAGTGGTATGAGGATTTGGTAGAGCATATTCATACAAAATATCCTACGATTACTATTCATGGTTTCTCTTCCATAGAGCTTGACTTCATCGCTAAAGTTTCTCGTATAACCATACAAGAAGTCTTGTCGCGTTTAAAGGCAAAAGGTTTAGCATCTATTCCTGGGGCAGGAGCGGAGATACTCTCTGATAAAGTTCGTGATATAATTGCTCCTAAAAAGATAGACTCAGATGTCTGGATAGATGTACACCGTCAAGCACATAAGTTAGATATTATGAGTACAGCAACTATGATGTATGGAACAGTTGAATCGGATGAAGATATCATTGATCATTTTGAGATGGTTCGCAAACTTCAAGATGAAACAGGTGGTTTTCGTGCATTTATTATGTGGAGTTTTCAAGGAAAGAACACTGAACTTCTTCGTTTGATTCCCGATATGGAAAAACCCTCTTCAAACCGTTATCTCCGTCTGCTTGCAGTAGCTCGTTTGTATCTTGACAATGTGCCAAATGTTCAAAGTTCTTGGGTGACGCAGGGACCTTACATCGGTCAGATGGCTCTTCGATTTGGAGCGAATGATTTAGGCTCAACTATGATGGAAGAGAATGTTGTAAGCTCAGCGGGAGCTGCTTATGCCATGGCAAAAGAGGAGATGGTACAACTCATCAAAGATATAGATGAAATACCAGCAGTACGTAATACTGCGTATGAAACTTTAGAGATTTTTGAGTAATGAAGAAAATATTTTTAACACTTCTAATAATAGGACAGATTTTAATGGCAGCAGAAATAGATAGCATCAATGTAGATGGAATAAAAGTTCCCTTTATATATGAAAAAGACACACGACTTCCACTTACAACAACACAAGTAATTTTTACAGATGCAGGAAGTATTAAAAATACTCAAATAGCAGGACTTGCAAGTTTCAGTGCAAAGATTTTAAATGAGGGCACAAAAAAACTTGGTTCAAATGCTTTTGCTGAAATACTAGAGTCAAAAGCTATTAGTCTCTCTGCGCATGCTGGGAGTGAAACTTTTGTACTCGAGATGAGTTCACTTAAGGATGAGTATGCTAATGGTATGAAGCAGTTGGAGACACTTTTAAAAGATCCAAATTACTCGTTAGAGAGCCTCTCAAAAATTAAAACAATGACACTTGGAAGTTTGAGTCGTAAAGAGAATGATTTTGATTATGTTGCATCGAATGAGCTTAAAAATATTCTTTTTGAGGGTGGTGTTTTAGGGCAACCGACTTCTGGAACAGTGCAGAGTGTAAACCGTATACAACTAAGTGATGTTCAGAGTTTCATTAAAAATAACCTTGTAATTTCTAAAGCAATTATTGTTGTTGGTGGAGATATAGATGTAAAAGAGGTAAAAAAGAGAATGAAAAGAGTCTTGTCTGTTTTACCTAAGGGTGAAAAAGAGGAAGTTCCTTACTTTGAAGTAAGAGAGAAACCTAAAACAGTTACTTTGAAAAAAGAGACTGAACAAGCCTATATTTATTTCGGTTCACCGTACAATATGAGAGTGAATGATGAAGATTATTATAAGGCTCGTGTTGCTACATTTATACTCGGAACAGGTGGTTTTGGTTCGCGTTTAATGGAAGAGATTCGTGTAAAACGTGGTCTTGCTTACTCTGCTTATGCGAGAGTTCATGTAAGTAAATCAAGCTCATATATGAGTGGTTACTTACAAACAAAACTAGACTCTATGGATGAAGCAAAAACAACTGTAAGTAAAGTGATTAAAAATTTTGTAAAAAATGGTGTTACTGAAGAAGAGTTAGAGCAGACTAAAAAGTTTTTACTTGGAAGTGAGCCTCTTCGAGTTGAGACTATGAACCAGCGACTCAACCGTACTTTTATGGAGTACTATAAAGGTTTTAAACTTGGACATTCAGTGCAAGAGTTAGAAAAAATTAAGAACTTAAAGTTGAAAGATTTAAATAAGTTCATAAAAGAGCATAGAGAAATTTTAGATATCAGCTTTGCAATAGTTACAAAATAGAGAAGGTTTACTCTAAAAGTATGGCATTTTGTCATGTTTTTGGAGTGAGAAGTGATTTTTACTTATAATGTAAATGTTCCTACCGATTACTCGGTAGGACAAAATTACTCTTGATGGAGGCGCAAGATGAAATATCTTGACATATTCCTTAAGATTTTAACTATAATCTATATAGTGATAAAAATCTTTAAGGAATCAAATTAGAAGGTTCACAGCCTTCTAACTCTTCAAGAGTAATTATAACACAAAAAGGAAAATCATGGAAAATTTAGAAGATATTATATTAACAATTATTGTAGTCACTATGGTTTTTATGATAACAAATTTAAGTCGTAGAGTGAAAAAACTAGAAGAGAAGATAGAGAGTTAAGATTATGAAACTCTCAAAAGAGACTACTAAAAAGTTTGAAAAACTAGGTATTAATAGCTTTACACAACTTTCACTTATTATTCCCCACTCTTATGAAGATTTGCGTCTTAAAGAAAAGCTCATACCCCATTCAAACCAACTTATAGATGCCACAGTAGAGTCAGTTTTTCGTGCACCAAACTCTATACAGATAACTTTTTTTGTCCATAATTTTGGGCATACTTTGACAGGTGTACTTTTTCGCCCTAAACCCTATATGATGCATCAGTTCAAAGAGGGGAGTCGAGACTACTACTACGGGATGATTGAGTGTAGTAGTGGGCAGTGTAGTATGAGTATGCCTAAAAAAGTTACCACTATAGGTTCTATAGTACCAAAGTACAAGTGTAATCTGAGAACAGATGTTATGTGGCGTTTGGTACAAAAAGAGTTGAGTCTTGAAAAACTACAAGATGAGGGTATTCCAAATAGTATAGCAGAGGAGATTTTAGCCTTTCATTTTACGACTCCAGAGTTTGTTGATAGAGAGGAAATAAGCAAAGATTCTTTACATGCATTAAAATTTTTAGAACTTCACTCCTATATGAAACTTCTCGCAAATAAACGTAGATACTTTGAACCACTTGTAAGTAAAAAAAGCTCTTTTAAAGAGTGGAGTGAAACACTCCCTTTTAAACTTACACAAGAACAAGTGAGTGCTATAGCAGATATACAAAACGATTTTAGCAAAGATGTAGCAAGTAAAAGAATGATAGTGGGGGATGTAGGGAGTGGAAAGACTATGGTTATTTTAGCTTCTGCTTTTATGATGCTGCCATCTCGTTCTATTTTAATGGCACCAACAACTATACTAGCAAACCAGCTCTTTGAAGAGGCACAAAAGTTTTTACCAAATGTAAAATCTGTGTTAGTGACAAATAAGAGTAAAAAAGTGGATTTAAGTGAGTATGATTTTATTATAGGGACGCATGCTGTGCTCTATCGTGAGCTACCAAAGGCAGCACTTGTTATGGTAGATGAGCAGCATCGTTTTGGAACACTTCAGCGAAATATGTTAGAGAAGTTAGTAAGTGAGGGGAGTAGAAAACCACACTATTTACAGTTTTCTGCAACACCAATTCCAAGAACATTAGCGATGATAGAGTCAGCACATATAGATGTAAGTCTTATAACAACTACACCATTTACAAAAGATATAGACTCTAAAGTTATTCATAAAAGTGATTTTAAAGATTTAATAGAGCATATAAAGGTAGAGATAGCGAAAGAGAATCAGGTGCTTATAGTCTACCCTTTAGTAGAGCAGAGTGAAGTTTTAGAGTATCAGAGTATAGAAGAGGCTCGTGGGTATTGGGAGAAAAACTTTGAAGATGTTTATGTGACTCATGGTAAAGATAAGGCTAAAGAGCAGGTGCTCTTAGATTTTAGAGATAAGGGAAAGGTTTTAATAAGTACAACAGTTGTAGAGGTAGGAATATCTCTTCCTAAACTTACAACAGTTGTGATAGTTGGAGCAGAGAGACTCGGACTCTCAACACTACATCAACTGAGAGGTCGGGTAAGTCGTACGGGGCTTAAAGGCTACTGTTATCTCTATACAAATCAAAACAGTTCGAAGCGATTAGAGGAGTTTGTTCATACTATAAGTGGTTTTGATATAGCAAATTTAGATTTGAAGTTTCGTAAGAGTGGGGATCTTTTAAAAGGAACAAATCAGAGTGGAAATCAGTTTAAGTGGTTTGACTTTGCAGATGATATAGATGTAGTGCAAGAGGTAAAGAGAAGTTTAGCGACTATTTAGCTATAATTTCTTAGATAATAAAAGTATGAATAACCTTAATAAAGAGCAGAAAATGAGTACAACACTAATTGGTCAGATTGATAGAATTCTTTTTGAAGAGGAGGGTTTTTTTATAGCAGTTTTAAAGTCTGGAGAGAAGATTAGTGGGACTTACTATGAGAGTAGTGTAGAAAACATTAAAGGTTCGGCTATTACTCTTACTGGTTTTTGGGATGAGCATAAAAAACATGGAAAGACTTTTAAGTTTGAAACACTCAAAGTCAACCAAAATGAACTCTTTTTCTTTTTAAATAAAATTATAAAAGGCTTTACAAAAAAACTCTCCGCTGATCTTATAGAGAAGTTCGGGCAAGAGGGGCTTATAGATATACTCGATAACGATATAGAGAGACTTTTAGAGTTTAAAGGTATAAAAGAGAAGCGACTTAAAAAGATTCAAGCCTCATGGAAACAGTTTCGTTCTATGCGTAGACTTGGAGAGTTCCTTTCCCCTTTTGATGTCTCTCCTGCACTTTTAACAACTATAGCTGGGGCGATGAAAGATGTCGATGAACCCTGCACTAAGATAAAAGATAATCCCTACATACTTACAAACATAAACTCTATAGGTTTCAAACGAGCTGATGAGTTAGCTTTAAAGATGGGGATAGATAGGGAAAATGAAGGGCGAATTAGCTCTGCTATGGATTATGTTCTTTTGAACTATTGTGAGGCTCAAGGGAACTCTTGCATAAGTAAAGAGGTGCTTTTTGGTGGACTTGATGAGCTTTTAGCATTTACAAATAAGCATAATCTTTATGAAGCTGCTTTAATAGAGCGAGTGAGTGAGGGGAGTATAGTCATTATGAAAAATGATCGTGTTTCACCTGCTCGACTTTATGATGCAGAGAAGTATCTTTATGATGAGTTTAATACTCGAAGTAAGTTAAACAGTGGTGGTTTTGTTAAAAATTTAGATGAGTTTTTAGCAGACTCTTCACTAAAACTTGGAGAACAACAAAAAGAGGCAGTTCTTAAAATAAATGAAGGTGCTATGGTTCTTTTTCTCGTAGGATATGCAGGAACAGGAAAAAGTACAACAAGTAAAACAATTCTTGAACTCATTAACACTCGTTTTGATAAGAAAGAGATTATGACATGTGCTCTGAGTGGGATCGCTTCGCAGAGAATTAGCGATACTACGGGGTATGAGTCTGCTACCATTCAGTCGCTACTTATAAAACATGAAAAGAGTGATAAGTTTCCTTATGGGGTGGTGCTTATAGATGAAGCTTCTATGATAAACTCAGCACTTTTTGCAAGACTTATGGGAA
>CAZMBK010000002.1:0-35242 GCA_964564315.1 uncultured Sulfurimonas sp. | reverse complement strand
TTTTAAATACAGCTGCATAACCATCACCAATGTCAATAACACCAGCATTTTCACCTGGACCCTGAATAACCCAAGGAGCTTTAGTTGGAAAACCTTTTAAATGTACTTTTGATGATTTGTATGAACAGTGCTCACTCCACATCGCAGAAAATATTCCAAGCTCAACAAGGTTAGGCTCGCGATTAAGTATCTCTTTAATATGTGTATAGTCTTCTTGACTTAACTTATGGTTTGCTAATTGTTCTTCAATGTTTTCTAGTTGTTGGCTCAAGGTAATATCCTAAAAGAATTTTTCTTTAAAAACGAATTGTATCTAAAAGTGGGTAAAAGTTATTTTAATCGAACTTATATTCTAAAAGAGTAAAATCAACTTCGTTTCAAATGAAATATTAAGTACTTTTTGGATATAATTGCTAAATTTTATAAAGATTATTCAAAAGGTAAAAAATGCCAAAACGCACCGATATAAATACTATTTTACTTATAGGTTCAGGTCCGATTGTAATCGGTCAAGCCTGTGAATTTGACTACTCAGGAACACAAGCTGTTAAAACACTTAAAGAGTTAGGCTATCGTGTAGTTCTCATCAACTCAAATCCTGCAACAATTATGACAGATCCAGAATTTGCTGATCGTACTTACATCGAACCAATTAAAGAAGATGTTATTGCTAAAATCATTAAAGAAGAGAATGTTGATGCAGTTTTACCAACTATGGGTGGACAGACTGCACTTAATGTTGCAACAAGTATGTATGAAAAAGGTATGCTGGAGGGAATAGAGTTTCTAGGTGCAACTCCTGAAGCTATACATAAAGGTGAAGATCGTTCAGCCTTTAACGAAGCGATGATAAAAATCGGTATGGATCTTCCAAAAAGCCGCAATGCATATAGTGTCCAAGAGGCTATAGAAGTTGTAAAAGAGATCGGTTTCCCCGTTATTTCTCGTGCTTCATTTACACTCGCTGGTGGTGGTTCAGGTGTAGCTTATAATATGGAAGAGTTCAAAAAACTCGCACAAGAAGGTCTCTCCGCTTCACCAGTAAGTGAAATAGAGATTATGGAGTCAATGCTTGGTTGGAAAGAGTACGAAATGGAAGTTATCCGTGACAAAGCGGACAACTGTATAATCGTTTGTGCTATAGAAAACTTTGACCCTATGGGTGTTCATACTGGTGATAGTATTACCGTTGCCCCTGCCCTTACACTTACAGATAAAGAGTACCAAAGAATGCGTAATGCTTCTTTTGATATTCTTCGTGAGATTGGTGTTGATACAGGTGGATCAAATGTTCAGTTTTCTATCTGTCCAAAAACAGGTCGTATGATTGTTATAGAGATGAATCCTCGTGTTTCTCGTTCTTCTGCGCTTGCATCTAAAGCTACTGGTTACCCTATTGCAAAAGTTGCAACACTCTTAGCTGTTGGTTTTACTCTTGATGAAATTACAAATGACATTACAGGAACACCTGCCTCTTTTGAGCCAGTAATCGACTATGTTGTTACAAAAATTCCACGTTTTACATTTGAAAAGTTCCCTGAAGCAGTAAATACTTTAAGTACTTCTATGAAATCTGTTGGTGAAGTTATGGCTATAGGTCGTACATTTAAAGAGTCTATGCAAAAAGCTTTATGTTCACTAGAGACAGGACTTTGTGGATTTGATGAAATAGATGCTGATGATGAATTTGTTAGACACGAAATTCGACGTCCAAATGCGGACAGAGCACTTTATGTAGCTGAAGGTTTCCGTCGTGGTATGAGTATAGAAGACATGTTTGATACTTGTGCTATTGACCCTTGGTTTTTACACCAACTTAAAGAGATAGTAGAGAAAGAAGCAACTATTACAGATAAGATTCTTTTTGATGCTGATTTTATGAGAGATGTAAAAGTAGATGGTTTTTCAGACAAACGTATAAGTCAGCTTATCCTTAAAAACTCAAAACATAGTGTAATTGAAAACGAAGTATATGATGCTCGTAAAAAGCTTGGTGTCTCTTTAGAATTTAATGAAGTAGATACATGTGCTGCTGAGTTTGAAGCACTTACTCCATACCTCTATTCAACAACAAACATCACAAAACTTCCAAACGTAACCAATCGTGTAAGTGATAAGAAAAAAGTTCTTATTCTTGGTGGTGGCCCTAACCGTATCGGTCAAGGGATTGAGTTTGATTACTGTTGTGTACATGCTGCATTTGCTTTAAAAGAGATGGATATTGAGACTATTATGTACAACTGTAATCCTGAAACAGTTTCAACTGACTATGATACTTCAGATGTACTTTACTTTGAACCAATTGACTTTGAACATGTACGTGAGGTTATAGAAAATGAACAACCTGATGGAATTATTGTTCATTTTGGTGGTCAAACACCATTAAAACTTGCAGATGGACTCACTAAAATTGGTGCAAAAATTTCAGGTACACCATCAGCTGTTATTGATTTAGCAGAAGATAGAGAGCAGTTCTCAAACTTCGTTATAAAACATGGTCTTAAACAGCCAGAAAATGGTCTTGCACGTGCTAAGGAAGAAGCTGCCCCTATTGCAAATAAACTCGGTTACCCTGTTCTTGTTCGTCCATCATTTGTTCTTGGTGGTCGTGGGATGAAAATCGTTTACAGTGAAAATGAACTCAACCAGTACATGGAACTTGCGATCTCTGTTTCAAACGAAGCACCTGTTTTAATTGACAAGTTTTTAGATCAAGCTATTGAACTTGATGTTGATTGTATTTCTGATGGAAAAGAGGTTTATATAGGTTCTGTTATGCAACATATTGAAGAAGCAGGTATTCACTCTGGAGATAGTGCTTGTTCACTTCCACCAGTAAATCTTTCAAAAGAGATGATAGAAAAAGTGGAGCAGCAGACTAAAACCATAGCACTTGGACTTCAAGTTATTGGTCTTATGAATGTTCAGTATGCAATTTACAAAGATGAGATTTATCTTATTGAAGTAAATCCTCGTGCATCAAGAACTGTTCCTTTTGTATCTAAAGCAACAGGTATGCCTCTTGCAAAAGTTGCTACTCGTGTTATGATGGGTGAGACACTTGTAAGCTCACTAGCGTACTATGACAAGTATAATATTGTTGAAGAGCATAATGGTCTTCGTCGTCCAAAACTCAAAGGACATGTCTCCGTAAAAGAGGCTGTATTTCCTTTCCATAAACTTATAGGTGCTGACCTAGTGCTGAGTCCAGAAATGAAATCAACAGGTGAAGTTATGGGGATCAGTAAAAACTTTGGTGTCTCTTTTGCAAAAGCACAGATTAGTGCTGGAAATAAAATTCCAACAGGTGGTACTTGTTTCTTAAGCTTTGTAGATACAGACAAAGAACATGCTGCAGAGATCGGTCGTGGTCTTGTTAAACATGGCTTTAAACTTGTTGCAACGAAAGGAACACAGGAGATTTTAGCTAATGCAGGTATTGCATGTGAGAGAGTATTAAAAATCTCTGAGGGACGTCCAAATATTGAAGACAGTATGAAAAACGATGAAATTGATATGGCTATAAATACTTCAGATAATAACACAAGTAAAAAAGATGCTATAGTAATTCGTCAAGAGGTTCTTAAACGCTCTATTCCATACTTTACAACACTTAGTGCTGCTCGTGCTACTATACTTGCTCTTGATGAGATGGGTGATGAGACATGGTCGAAATCAACAGCACTTCAAGACTTTTTAATATAAAAGAGTTAGTTCTACTCACACAAACCGACACTACTGTCGGTTTTTTGTCACAAAATGAGCTAAAACTTCAAACAATAAAACAGCGTCCACCCAATAAGCCTTTTATAAAGGTTTATAAAAATCTAAAGTCACTCTCTTCATCAAAAATTCGTATTCCAAATACTCAAAAATCAAAACTACGACGCGCTAAAAAAACAACATTTGTTGTAAAAAACTCTGCATTTCGAGTTGCTGCAAACAGACTTCACTCTACAATCTTGAGTAATTTAGAGTGGAGCTATTCAACTTCAGCAAATGAGAGTGGAAAAAAATTTCAAAGGGAGTTTTGTGAAGAAAACTCTGATATAATTATTGAAAATATCAACTCTTTACATGAGGGGAGTGCATCAACACTCTACAAAATAAACAATAAAAAAATAGTGAGGCTTCGATGAGTAAACTTTTTCAAGCATTTCTTAGTGGTATGTTTTTTACTTTTTTCATAGATTTTTTTACTTTTTTAGGAATGAAAACTAACTATATAGACAAATATAATATTGATATTTACTATAATATCTTTTTTGTTGATAATCAAAATATTTTTATTTTTCTACTTTTTAGCATACTCTTTGGATATCTTCTACTCTATAAAAGTAACAAACTAGCACTTATTGTTATTGCACCTCTATTTATCGCATCACTCACTACACTGATTTCTCCTATTGGAAATTCCTTAGGAAAACTACTTTTAATGAAAAAAAATGTATCATTACAAACTCAAAAATTTTCTTATCATGGAGATATTATCTACAATGGAAGAAAAAATTTAAGCTTTTATGATTACAAAATTGGAAAAATTTTAACAATAAAAAAAGATAAAATAAAAGGAGAGTATTAAAAATGAGAAGTGTTACAAATAGTGTACTATTAGGCACTACAGGTGCTTTAATGATGAGTATTTTAACAGGTTGTGAAGCACCGCAGGAAGAACCGAAAAATAAATTTCTAGTAATAGAACAGCAAACGAATGGAAAGTATGTTGTTATAGAAGAGATGCCAACAGATGGACCAAGTCGTGCTATTATTCGTGAAAAAGATGCAAATGGAAATACTACTGAACGTTTTATGAACGAAGCAGAGATGAAAGCACTTGCAGATCAAGAGTACCACAAAGTACAAAATGGAACAAGTGAGACACTTCAAGATGGTGCTGGCAGTGCAGGAATGGGACTTGCAGGGACTATCTTAGCAGTAGCAGCAGGAAGCTTACTTGGAAATATGATAGGAAATGCGCTTATGAATAACAAAAGTTTCTCAAAAAATGCATCAAGTGCTAATAGAAGTGCTTATAGTCGCTCAGCTGCAGGTAAATCTGCATCAAAGAGTAGTAGTAAAAAAAGCTTTTTTGGTGGAGGTTCTAAAAGTTCTTCCGCTAGTAAAAGTGGTGGATTTTTTGGAGGTTAAGAGATGAGTATAACATTAAAAGAGAGTGAAGCACAGGCATTCTATAATGCTGCAGATGAACTTTATGATATCTATGTTGAAGCAGCTGACTACGTAATAGAAAATGATCTTTTCTTTGAACTAGATATCCCTTTTAATCTCGTCGAAGCGATTAAAAAGAGTTGGGAAAATGATGTTCATTGGCATATCTATGGAGCATTTCAGTTTTCAGGAGGTCTCAACAACACCCCTATTAAACTAGAGGGATTTGATGCAGATACACCTAAAAATCTTCTTGCAACTTCTCAAGAACAACTTGATGAAACTCATTTTAATGAGATTTATGAAAAAGTAAGTACAAATTTTAAAAGACTTATTACTCTTGACGAGGGTATTGATCTTTTCGAAGAGCGTTATGATGGGTGGAAAATTCTATTTTCTGCACCTGCTGATGATGAAAAGCAGGAAGAGGAGATGCTATTTTTAGAACAAATGGCACAAGATGCAGGTTTTGAAACAGCTTTCTCTTATCTTCATGAAGTTGTTTTTAATGAAGATGGAATCTTTGATGCACATGATGAACAGTATGAGTACTGGTTTAAAAGTTATAAATGGCATGATATGGGGAGTCAAGAACCAGAGCTTGCAACACTCCTTACAAGCATTATGAAAAAACAATCAGCTATTATACTCAATCCAGCATACTGTACTATTTTTGAATCAAAAGGCTTTATAGAGATTTTGAAAAAGATCTGCCCTGACTCGCCATACTTACAAAAAAATGCTACAGATACAGACTTAATTGCGAATGTATACTTTGCCTATGAAGCTTGTGGTTTGAGCTTTCTTAAAAACGGTCTTTTTACTACACATAAAATTGCTTAGTATCTACTGCTTTTAAAGCAGTAGACATGAGTAGATAGTTCTTAGTTTTTTATAATATATTAGAATTTGAGAATTGTTTGTAATTTTTTTGAAAAATGAGTGGTGGAGAAGGAGGGATTTGAACCCTCGGTAGGATTGCTCCTACGCACCCTTAGCAGGGGTGTGGATTCAGCCACTCTCCCACTTCTCCATATTGTGTAAATCAACTCTAAAACAAATAATTTAAATTAATCATCCGTTTTGAAGACTGAAATTATAATAATTTTTAGCTAATAACAAGCTTAAATAGATTATGAATTTACAATCTTTCATATATACAATATTTTTTTTATACAAAGCTTTTTTTTACTAAAAAAGAGTATAATTGCGAAATATAATGCACACATTGGAATTTTAATGCAAAAAGAAGATCTAAAATCTTTAGTAACACAGATGTATGAAGAGCTTATTGAAAATATAGACTCTCAAGAAAATGCAACAAAAGAACAAGTTGTCACATTTCTTCAAAATGCAACGCTTACTATATCTACTATTGATGAAAAAAAACTAGACACTGTAGAACATGCGAAACTAGCATTTACTAGTGCTTATAAGGAAATTGCAAGCAAGAGTATTTCTTCATATAAAGACACTAATGAAGTTTTTGAGGGACTTACAAAGATACATCAAGAAACTATAAATGAGTGTAGTGAAATGCATATAAATCTTCCTGAAATTACAAAAAAATTCAATGATATTCAAGAGCAAATGAATGCAGAAGTTGAACGTGCAAACTCAATAATCACAGACTTAAGCACTCAAGTAAAAGAGCTAGAGAAAAATTCTAACCTTGATTCTCTTACTAGAGTGTTTAATCGTCGTGCACTTACAACATACTTAAATAATCTTTGTTCTAGAAAAAAACTTAATTATGAACTGCATCTTCTTCTTCTTGATATTGATGACTTTAAAATCATAAATGACACCTATGGGCATATTGCTGGAGATAGAATACTTGTTTTTATTGCAAATATGCTTAGAAAAACTCTTCGAGATGGAGATAAAATATTTAGATATGGTGGCGAAGAGTTTGTAATTATTCTCAATAGAATTAATTCTGAGAGCTGTATTGAAATTACAAATAGAATTATAAAACTTATAAATTCTAATAAGCTTATCTATAAGGGTGAATCACTCAATGTTACCATGAGTGTCGGTGTTACTAAGTTTTATTTGAAAGATACACCTGATGGTATTATATCACGTGCAGATAAAGCACTGTATCGTTCTAAAAAATCTGGAAAAAATCAAATGAATGTGGAGTTTTTACCAAATGGAAATTAACTATTTTGACATTGTCACTTCTGTAATCATCTTACTCCTTGGACTCAAAGGAGTACTCAATGGTTTCTTTAAAGAAGTTTTTGGGCTCGTTGGAATTATAGGTGGTCTTTTTATTGCTTCTCGTGTAGGTGAAGATGTTGGAACACTACTAAATGATCTTATCTTTAGTTTTAGTTCTCCCTCAGCAATAAACTTTTTAGGCTTCTTAACAACATTAGCCGCATTTTGGCTTCTAATGATTTTCCTCGGTCTCATGTTTAAAAAACTGAGTGCCTTAAGTGGACTTGGTCCTATAGATAAAATTTTAGGATTTGTTTTTGGTGCTAGTAAATTCTTTCTTATTGCTGCGGTTATTGCACATGCGGCATATAGTATTCAAGCAGTAAAAACGACTTTAGAGTCCTCTCTTAAAACAAGTATTTTATTTCCAATTATGGTTGAATCTGGTGCATATATTATGAAAATAGACCCTGTAAATATGAGCAGTGATATTAATGCCACCTTAGAAAAAGGTAAACAAACATTCGAAGCGAAGTCAAAAGAGATTATGCAAGAGTCAACTGATGCAAAAATGGCAGAGATAAAAGAAGAGCTGCAAAAGCAGATTGATACACAAAAAAAAGAAAAATAGAAATAAAGAGATAAAATAGTATGAAAAATATAAATACAAATTTTAATGATCGAACTATCGAATATGAACAACTACTCAGTGATTTTAAAAAACTTCTTAAAAAAAATAGTCTTAAATTCACTATTCAAAGAGAAGTGATTTTAGAAACACTTTATAACTCTGATGAGCACTTAACACCAGAAGCATTGCATCATCTAATACAAGATAAACAGCCTGATTCAAAAACAGGAATTGCCACCGTGTATAGAACCTTAGCTCTCTTAGAAGAGTCTAATGTGGTAACATCTCTCTCTTTTGGTGCACAGGGGAAGAAGTACGAGTTAGGTGCAAAAGAGCATCATGATCATCTTATCTGTACAGAGTGTGGTAAAATAACAGAGTTTGTGGATGAAGAGATTGAGAAACGCCAACACCATATTACACAAGAGCTTGGCTTTAAAATGAGTGATCACTCTATGCAGATTTATGGTATCTGTGCAGAGTGTCAAACAAACTAAAATATATAAATATTATGCAAGGAAACTAATTGATTTTTGACAACACATTTATTCAACAAAGAATAGAAAAAGCGAAACTACTAAAAGAGGCAGGACATAATCCTTACTCTAACGATTCTAAAAGAAACTGTACTATTGAAAAGTATCTTAATGTAAACTCAGATATAGAAGAGAAAGAAGACAAACGCGATGAAAATCGTCACTATATAGTGAGTGGTCGTATTAAGCTTCTTCGTATTATGGGAAAAGCATCATTTGTAAACATTGAAGATGAGTCTGGAACACTACAACTTTATGTAGCAAGAGACAATCTACCTGAAGGTTTTTACAACACTATGTTTAAAAAGAACATAGAAGTTGGTGATATTATAGAGGTTGGTGGTTACCCTTTTGTAACTGGTAAAGGGGAACTTTCACTGCATGCAGACTCTCTTAGTATTCTTACAAAATCTATAAACCCTCTCCCTGAAAAGTTTCATGGAGTTACAGATAAAGAGATTCGTTACCGTAAACGCTACTTAGATTTAATTATGAATGCTGAAGTACGTAAAACTTTTCAAACTCGTTCAAAAGTTATCTCTTTAACTCGTCGTTTCTTTGAAGATAAAGGCTTTTTAGAAGTTGAAACACCAATGATGCACCCTATCGCTGGTGGTGCAAATGCTAAGCCATTTGTTACACATCATAATGCACTTGGAATAGATAGATTTTTAAGAATTGCTCCAGAGCTATACCTTAAGCGTTTAATAGTTGGTGGGTTTGAAGCAGTATTTGAGATAAATCGTAACTTTAGAAATGAGGGGATGGATGCTACCCACAACCCTGAATTTACATCTATAGAGTTTTACTGGGCATATAAAACATATAAAGATTTAATTGAAATTACGAAAGAGTACTTTCAGTACCTTTTTGAACATTTAAATCTTCCTACTGTTTTACCTTATGGAGAGATGGAAGTAAACTTCGCAAATTTTCAAGAGATTCCTCTTATAGAATCACTGACAACTATTGGTGGTGTTCCTGCTGAATCTTGCAATGATATTGATGCTATAATAGCTTACTTAAAATCTAAAAATATCTCTGTAAAACCAGGAATGAATCTTGGACAACTTCAAGGGGAGCTCTTTGATGAGTTTGTTGAAGAGAAGTTAATTGATCCTACTTTTATTACAGAGTATCCAGTTGAGATCTCTCCACTTGCACGTAGAAGTGATGAAAATCCTGCTATTACGGAGCGTTTTGAACTCTTTATAGCGGGACGTGAAATAGCAAATGCCTTCTCTGAGTTAAATGACCCAGTAGATCAACTCGCACGATTTGAAGGTCAAATGGCAGCAAAAGATTCTGGTGATGATGAAGCACATGAGATGGACAAAGATTTTGTTGAAGCACTCAGCTATGGTATGGCACCAACTGCAGGGCAAGGTATAGGAATAGACAGACTGGTAATGCTTCTAACTAATGAACATTCAATCAGAGATGTGTTACTATTCCCAGCAATGAAACCTTTACAAAATGATGAAAACAATACAGGAGAAAAAGAATAATGAGTTTTTTAAAAGAGTATGATGAAGAGATATTTAATTTATGTGAAAAAGAGTTAGAGCGTCAAACAGACCACTTAGAGATGATTGCCTCTGAAAACTTTACACTTCCAGCAGTTATGGAAGCTATGGGTTCAGTTTTTACAAATAAGTATGCTGAGGGTTATCCTGGTAAACGCTACTACGGTGGTTGTGAATATGCTGATGGTGTTGAACAACTTGCAATTGACCGTGCTTGTAAACTTTTTGGATGTAACTATGCAAATGTACAGCCACACTCAGGAAGTCAAGCGAATGGTGCAGTTTATGCAGCACTTTTAAAGGCTGGTGATAAACTTCTTGGTATGGATTTAAGTCATGGGGGACACCTAACACATGGTTCAAAACCATCTTTTTCTGGTAAAAACTACAGTTCATTCACTTATGGTGTTGAACTTGATGGTCGTATTAACTATGAAAGAGTTATGGATATTGCTCAAATTGTAAAACCTAAAATCATTGTTTGTGGGGCTTCTGCTTATGCTCGTGAAATCGACTTTGCTAAATTCCGTGAGATTGCTGATGCTGTTGGTGCTATCCTCTTTGCTGACATTGCGCACATTGCAGGTCTTGTTGCAGCGGGTGAGCACCCTAGCCCATTCCCACATGCACATGTTGTTACAACTACAACACATAAGACACTTGCAGGACCTCGCGGTGGAATGATTATGACAAATGATGAAGATATTGCAAAGAAAATAAACTCTGCGATCTTCCCTGCCCTTCAAGGTGGACCACTTGTTCATGTTATTGCAGCAAAAGCAGTTGGATTCAAGTACAACTTATCTCCAGAGTGGAAAGAGTATGCGAAACAAGTAAAAGCTAATGCCAAAGTTCTTGGTGAAGTTATGGTTAAACGTGGCTATGATGTAGTTTCAGGTGGAACCGATAACCACTTAATCCTTGTATCTTTTGTTGGGACAGAAATTAGCGGTAAAGATGCTGATGCAGCTTTAGGAAATGCTGGAATAACTATAAATAAAAATACTGTTCCAGGTGAGACTCGTAGTCCTTTTGTAACATCAGGTATTCGTGTAGGTTCACCTGCACTTACAAGCCGTGGTATGAAAGAGAAAGAGTTTGAGCTTATTGGTAATAGAATGGCTGATGTTTTAGATGATATTACAAACACACAACTTCAAGCAACTATTAAAGCAGAGTTAAAAGAATTAGCACAAAACTTTGTAATATATAACCAACCAACATACTAAAAAAATAAAGGAGAGCTTTTGACTTCTATGGATTTAAAACTTATTAAAATGGTGAGTGACCACTACTGGATTAAAAAAGATACTGTAGTCAATAAGCTCTCCTTTAAAGGGCGTACTTTTTATAACAAATTTGAAAAAGTAAATGCAACACTAAGTCAGTCTGTTATAAATCAGCATATAAAAGGTGAGATTACAGTGGCACACTCCATTGTTAACAAGCATAATAAAGTTGAAAACATTGTTATAGACTATAATGGTCGCGATCCTGAACGTTTCTACCATAAAGCACAACTCCTACTTCGTGAAGAGGGATATATAAACTTTACTGCTTATAAAACAAAAACAGAGGGTCATCTTCATGTTTACATCCATAAGGGTCATACTACACTTCAAGAGGCTATACAACTTGGAAAAATGATTAGTATGAAGTTAGCTGCAAAGCAACCTAAGCAGTGGAGAATGTTTCCAAATGCAGATATGCCGGATGAATATAACATACTTACACTTCCCTATGAAGTCTATTCAAAAGAGCGCGGAGCATCTTGGTCGAAACATATGTGAGAAAGGTATAAAAAATGCTATACTTTTTTAGTTATGATACTAAAATAAAAAAAGAGGTACTATTATGAATGAAAAGAATGAACTTAACGATATTATACTCAACAAAAGTGATTCTACTAACTCCAATAAGAAAATTATCTTAGCAGTAGCAACGCTTGGTGTTATTCTTATAGTTGTCGTTATGCTAATGAACTCGCTTAGCTCTAATGGAACAGATAACTTGCCTCAAGCAGTACTCCCTCCACAACCGCAAACTACTACTAATAATGATGTAGCTGAGCAAGAACCACTTTTTGAAGATATTGAAGTCATTGAAGAGGCTGATACAACGGACAATGACTTAGATATGATTGCTCAAAAGCTCAAAGAAGAGAGTCTTCAAGAGAAGAGTATTGCTCCTGTCAAGAGAGCCGAAGTAGTAAAAAAAGCTAAAGTAGCTAAAGTAGTAAAAAAGAGAGAGAAAGTTTACCAAAAAAGTGTACAAAAAGAGCATGTAGTTACAAAAGAAAAAGGTAGCTACTATGTTCAAGTAGGATCATTTTCAAAATATAAACCAAATAAAAAGTTTCTTAATACTATCTCTTCTTTAGGGTATAAATACCGATATTACAAGGTAAAAAACCTTAACAAGGTGCTTGTAGGTCCTTTTAAAACACAAAAAGATGCAAGAAATGCAAGAAAAAAACTACGTTCAAAAGTTGAACCTGGTGCTTTTTTAGTAAAACTTTAATTTAAAATAATTTTATAAGGCATACAGTGATTTACTCGAAACAATTTACACTCGACCAACTTGCACCCATAGCAGTCTATGCAAAACTAAAAGCAATGTTTCAAGGAGAGATTAGCTACCTCTTTGAATCGGCTGGTGGTAGTGAGGGAAACTATAGTATTATCTGTATTGGGGCGCGTGAACGTTTACAGTATATAAATGAGCAAACACTCTACAGTGATGCAGAGGGTGTAGTCCATCAAAAAGATGAAAATCCTTTTGATTTTTTAAAAGAGTACTATAAAAACAGAGATACTGCTATTTATAAAGAAGCAACAAAAAGACTTAAAGTTGGTTATGTTGATGGATTTATAGGTTATATTTCTTATGATATGGTCAAAGTTTTTGAGCCAAAACTTGGGGTTAGTATGGATCATTTAAAAGATGAACTTCATACACCAGACTTAGACCTCATCCTTCCAAAAATGATTTTAGTCTATGCACATAAAGATCATAAAATCACACTTATCAGTACTCTTAAAAGTTATGAAGAGAAGTTTATGAGTGTGCATGATGATCTGAAAGGTTCATACACCTATCAACACCGTGTTCATAACATTGGAAAAGACAAAGGGAGCTTTGCACATTCCAAAGAAAAATTCTTTGAAATGATAGAAAAATCTAAAGAGATGATTAAAAGTGGTGATGTTTTTCAGATACTTATGACAAACCGTTTTACGAGAAACATAAAAGTAGACCCTTTTAGTTTTTATCGTATTTTACGTGCTAAAAATCCATCACCTTATATGTTTTTAATGGAGTATGAAGATTTTAGTATCGTTGGAAGTTCTCCTGAAGTAATGGTACGACTCCAAGAAAATGAACTTCTACTTCGCCCTATTGCTGGTACTCGTAAACGAGGTGATACAAAAGAGAGAGACAAAGAGCTGGAAGAGGAACTGTTATCTGATCCTAAGGAGCTTGCAGAACATCTTATGCTCATTGATCTTGGTCGTAATGATATTGGGCGAGTTGCTAAAACTGGAACAGTAAAAGTTGAAGATATCATGCATATAGAGCGTTTTAGCCATGTAATGCACATAGTTTCTGATGTTGTAGCAGAACTTGCTGATGACAAAGATATGTTTGATCTTTTTATGGCAACATTTACAGCAGGAACCATGACAGGAGCTCCTAAAATTCGTGCCATGGAACTTATCGCAGAGTATGAGGGTCTTAAGCGTGGCTTTTATAGTGGAAGTATAGGATACTTTGGTTTTGATGGCAATATGGACTCAGCTATTACCATTCGTACAGCAATGGTTAAAGAGGAGAAGGTTGTACTTCAAGCTGGTGCAGGTATAGTTGCTGATAGTGTAAATGAGTTAGAGTATTTAGAAGTTGAAAACAAACTTGGTGCATTAATTCATTCTCTCCACGACCTCGATAGAGAGTAGTAACAATGCAACTATTTTCTATTTTTGGAGACCCTGTTTCACACTCTCGCTCTCCTCTTATGCACAACTCTGTTTTTAAAAATAGTAATTATTCAGCTTGCTACACACGAACACATCTTCTTGATGGCTCAAAACTTAAGGAAACTTTTTTTTCACTAGGACTTATGGGAGCTAATGTCACAGTTCCTCACAAAGAAGCAGCATTTAAGGCTTGTGATGAAGTCAGAGGTTTTGCAAAAGAGGTTGGAGTTGTAAATACTTTAGTAAATGAAAATGGAAAACTTATAGGATATAACACAGATGCGGATGGATTTATGTATGCTATTCGTGAGTTTGGTATTATAAAAAATATTCTTGTAATTGGAGCTGGAGGTACAGCAAAAGCTCTTTGCACTAAGTTTAAACAAAATGATTTAAATGTTACTGTTTTAAATAGAAGTGAAGGAAGACTCGCATACTTTACTAACCTACAATGTAAAGCATATAGCTGGGAAAACTTTCAATTACAAAAGTATGATTTAGTTGTAAATACAACAAGTGCAGGGCTTAAAGATGAAGAGTACCCATGCACAAAAGAACTTCTTGAAACTATTTTAGATAACACATCATATGTAGCAGATGCCATTTATGGAAAAATTACCCCTTTTTTACAACTCGCTAAAAATAAAAATATCACCTATAAAGATGGTGCAGATATGTTACTTGCTCAGGGTGTTTTAGCGAATGAACTATTTGTACAAAAAAAGATTAAAAGAGAAGACATTCAAACACAAATGAGTAAAAGTTTTTTACTCTAAACCAGTAACTCTCTTAACGAGAGAAACTAAAGCCCACTGATACTTTATTTATATAATTATTATAGTCTATCAAAGACTCTCCATAACCACTAAATAGTTTTAAATAAAAGTAATTTTGAAGTACTGGATAAGAGTATGTTCCTTCTATAAAACCATTTCCTGTTTTTGTACTCCCTCTAACTTTTAAAGTAAACATATTTGCATCATAAAAATATGTCACTTTTGCACTTGCATAACCAGTATAATCCATAATATCTGGATTATCATTCTCTTCTGGATTTTCGGGCAGTGGTAACCATGTTTTAAAGTCTAGAAAAAAAGAGTTATGTTGTAAACGGAGTGTTGTATAGATAAAGTTAATACTTCGAGAAAGATTACCTAAATAACTTCCATCTGTAAGAGTGACATCTCTTGTATCTGGTTGACCATTAGATATATGCGCTATTGCAAACTTTAAAGAGCAAAATCTAAAATAGTTATCTTCATCCGCAATAGGAAAGATAACAAAAGCTTCAGGATTATAGTTTGTCTCTCTAAAGGGGGAAGATTTTGCATAAATTTGCCAAAATGATTTCTGAGTATAAGAGAGAAAATACTCCTCATTAAGTCCTAATAAATCTCCAGCAATTCGTAGTTGTAAACTTATTTGTAACTCAGCTTCACTATTTTCATACTCTACGGTAGGAAGAGGTGCATCATAATCTTTATCTGTATACCCATATGGCAGTAGGTAGTTTGCTCTATAAGGTTTTAATCCAAAATCATGATCAAGCCACTTACTCATACTCGACTTTACCCTTGGGCTTTTTATTTTTTCTATAACATCCTCTTCACAAGTATCTAAAGCCCATAAAGGAGAAACAAGAACTAGTAAAAAAAGATATCTCAATAACTAAACCTTTACTCGATCCTCTAATGCTCTCGTTAAAGAGAGAAGATCAATATTTTCTAAACTAACACCAGTTGGTATTCCTTGTGCAATTTTGGAGAAGTTTACACTATAAGCACTTAATTTATCCTCTATATATAGAATAACTGCATCATTTGATATGGATGGTGTCATAGCAAACACTATTTCATTCACAGCGGTATCGACTAGAGACTCTAAACTTGCGATATGCTTTTCATCTAGACTCTCTAAAACATAGTATCTACCATCAAAAAGTCCATTTTCCTCTAAGAGTAAAATATCTTTTGCATTCTCTACAATACATAAAAGTGTAGAGTCTCTTCCATCATCACTACAAATATAACAGAGTTCATCTTCGCTCATCCCACCACATGCAGTGCATTTTTTCAGACTACCAAGTGCATCTTCGATGGCATGCGATATTCGCATACCCACAAAGGTATCATTCATTATCATATGGTATGCCAAGCGTGTTGCTGATTTTTTACCAATAGTTGGAAGCTCCTGCAGTGAATCAACTAAACGGTTAAACTTTTCTAAAGAACGATTACTCATAATTTTTTTTCTCTCTTTGGCATCAATATCCATAATTTTAGTGCTGATTTTAATACTCCAGCTATCTCCATGGCCTCACTACCAGAACCTAGAAAAAGATCTGCTCGTACTGCACCCTTAATTGCCCCTCCAGTATCTTGTGCAAAAACCACACCGCTCTCTTCTCTCTTTCCTACCTCAGCACTCATGTAAAGCATACTCCCAAGAGGAATAAAGCTTCTATCAACGGCTATTGAGCGTTTTGGAGTAAGTGCTAAACCTAAAGCACCCGTTGCACCCTGTACTCTCTCTTTAAAATATACAAGTGATTCATTATAGTTGAGTACTTCATCAACTCGTGAGGGGTTCTTTTGTAACCAAGCTTTTATACTTTGCAGAGATACATCTTCTAAATGCAGCGCACCCATAGCTACTAAGTATCTCCCAATAGCTCTATATTTATGCCCATTTTGATTATCATACCCAATATACATAAAAGTTCCATCATCAAGAGTTACCCTTCCAGAACCCTGTATCTCTAAAAAAAATCTATCTATTTTTGAATCTGTATAACAAATAATATCTGCATTTACACCCTTTTGCTTACTCTCTTGGCGGTTATCATAAGGAACAAGTTTATTCCCCTCTAGTCGTCCACGTAGTCTATATTTTTTAAGCTCAGGGTAAATCGTAGATAAATTAACACTTATTAAATCCTTGGGTGTTTCATATATAGGGTACTTATATTTTTGCGACATAGTTTTTGAAGCAAAAAGTTCTGCCTCATAGTAACCTGTGAGTAATCCCTCTCTTTTTTCATCTCTACTTACAATCAGATAAGGTTTAAATGAGTGAAGTAAAAAGTCCTTTGCATTTAAAGTACTCTTTGCATCTTCACATAAAGAGCCATATATCTTTTTACTTTTTTTACTTCTACAGTTATTTATAAAATTCCCTAAAACAGTTTTATAATCTTCCTCTTCAAATGAGGGTAACTCTTCAAAAGTAGCAGGGTAAAGATATGTATTTGGCATTGATTCAAAGAGTACCTCTGGCTTTTTTGAACAGGCAAAGAAAAAGAGTGTAGTAAGTAGGAGAAGTAGGCTTATTTTCATAAATGGAATTATACCATTATAATATTTATTTTTTATGGGTATAATTCCAAAAAATATTTATAAATAGATGGGAAAATAATGGAAGATTTAAGTTACTATGAAATATTAGAAGTTTCACAAAATGCAGATAAAACTACTATAAAAAAAGCTTACAGAGCAATGGCTAAAAAATATCACCCAGATAAAAACCCAGGGGATCAAGAGGCTGAACATAAGTTTAAACTTTGTAATGAAGCATATCAGTGTCTCAGTGATGAACAGCAAAAAAGTATTTATGACCGTTATGGAAAAGAGGGTCTTGCTGGTATGGGTGGAGGCGGTAGCCGTCGCTCTTCTGCTGGATTTGATGACTTAGGCTCAATGTTTGAAGAGATGTTTAATGGTTTTGGTGGAGGCAGTGGTCGTCGACAAAATCCTGCTGATAGGGAAAAATACTCTCTTGATATGAATGTAGACATGAGAATTAGCTTTGATGAGGCAATCTTTGGTTGTGAAAAAGAGGTAACATTTAAGTATAAAAAAGCATGTACGGATTGTAAAGGTACTGGTGCTAAAAATGGTAAACTCTCAACATGTAAGCAGTGTGGTGGTCAAGGTCAAGTAGCTGTACAACAAGGTTTTATGACATTTGCACAAACTTGTCCAGCATGTCAAGGTTCAGGAAGTGCACCAACAGATAAATGTAAATCATGTAAAGGTCGTGGATACAATGAAGTAAAAGAGAGTGTAACAGTAAAAATTCCAGCGGGAATAGACACTGGGAACCGTTTAAGAGTTTCAGGAAAAGGAAACATTGGGAAAAAAGGGAGTCGTGGGGATCTTTATGTGACTTTTGAAGTGCAACAAGATAAACACTTTATTCGCGATGATAACGATGTATACATAGAAATACCTGTCTTTTTTACACAAGCCATCACAGGTGAAACAATTACAATACCATCTCTTCGTGGAGAACTAGAACTAAAACTAGAAGTTGGTACTCGAGATAAACAACGTTTTACTTTTAGAGGCGAAGGAATAGAAGACGTTCATGGTCATGGCAAAGGAAACTTAATTGCTGTTATTGACTTGCAGTATCCATCAAGTATCAATGATGAACAGAAAGATCTTATATATAAACTACAAGAGTCTTTCGGAATTGAATCTAAACCACATGAAGGTGTGCTAGAGTCCGCTATTGACAAAATGAAAAGCTGGTTTAAATAAAAAACCATGAATAGAGAAAACCTTAAAAATAAACTCGCAACATTATCACTCTCTATGTTTAGAAAAGATTTTTTTGGTATTTATCATGGCAGTATTTCAGCTAAAACAGAATCAAATCGTTTTCTTATTAATGCAAAAGAGGCTGTCTTTGATGCATTAAATGAAAATAGTCTCATTGAGCTCTATTTTAAGAAAGACTATAGATGGAATCAAGCAAGTATAGATGCAAAAATTCATTTTAGTATCTACTCACAAATAAGTGAAGCAAAATTTATCTGTTTTTCAATGCCGCAATTTACTACAGCCTACTCTTTAGAACATAATTTTATAACACCTAAAGATTATTTTGGACATAAAGAGATCGGCACTATAGAGGTTATAAATCCTAAACAATTTGAAGATTGGTACGATAGAGCTGATAGCGAAATAGCCTACTATCTACAAACAAAAAAGACAAATATTATGGTTATTCGAGGCTATGGTGTTTATGCCTACAGTAGAGATATGCATGAGATGGCGAAAACTCTTGCTATCTTAGAAAAAAGCTGTAGACTCCTTATGCTTGAGAACTCCCAAAGTAACCTAGAAACAGACTAAAAACACTTCTTTTATCAAGTTTTAATCCTAATTTACCTATTATTACAAATAATATCAAAAGATAAGGTTTTCATATATGATCACATGGATGCAAAGACACAAAAAGTGGCTAATTATAACAATTTGGATTTCAACAATAGCATTTGTTGGTGCAGGTTTTGTTGGCTGGGGACAGTACACATATGGTGACAAAGCAGGTGCAATAGCAAAAGTTGGTTCGATTGAGATAACACAAGGTGAACTTCAAAAAACCTACTCACAAATGTTTAACAGATATAGCCAAATGCTTCAGGGGAATTTTGATGAGGAGAAAGCAAAACAGTTTGGTCTACAACAAAGAGCATTTGAACAACTACAACAGCAAGCGCTTATTCTTAATCTTGCAGCATCTTATGACCTCCAAGTGAGCGATAAGGAACTTATCACTGAGCTTAAAACTCAGGAGTACTTTTTTAAAGATGGTGTTTTTGATGCAAATACATACAAACAAGCACTTTCTCAAAATAGATTTACAACTAAAGAGTATGAAGCAAGTTTACGTAAAGATCTACTTATAAAAAAAACATTAGCACTCCTGCCAGTTAAGGCAGGAAAAAATGAAATAAATGTGCTTAACACTATGCTAAATATTGCAGATAGACTTAACTATAAAGTACTTACACAAGAGAACATTGCAGTAACAACAACTGATGACCTACTGAAACCATTTTGGGAACAGAGAAAAAACAACTTTATGAAAGAGATATCTTATGATGTAAAATATATAAAGCAAGCTGATGTAAATAGTAGTTATGCTAATGAAAAACTTACAACATACTATGCAGATAACAAAACACATTTTAAAGGTGAAGATGGAAAGATTTTACCTTTTGAGTCTGCTAAAAATGCTGTAATCCAAGAGTTAAATACAAAAGCAACAAAAGATAAGGCGCTCAGAACATATATCGCTTTTAAAAAGGGAAAACTAGGAAGTGATGTTGTAGTAAATAGTGTGACTATCTCTTTAAGTAACAATCCATTAAATTCAGATGCTCTTGAAAAAATCTCTAAACTAAAACTGACTTCACCTTATATGAAACCAGTTTTAGTTGATGGTGTATATCATACTATTGAATTAGTAAATATTAATCCAGCAATACCAAAAAGCTTTGAAGAAGCAAAAGCAGATATTATCTCTCTTTATATAGAAGAAACAAAAAGAGTAAAACTACAAGAGTTAGCAAACAGTACAGTTGAAACATTTAGTGGAAAAAATAGTGATTTTGTGACTGTAAATGATGTTAGCAAATTTGAGGAACTAGAGAGTAGTGAAGCGACTGAATTTTTACAAGGAGTTTTTAATAGTGATAAAAAACGTTCATATATAACATTAAGTAGTGGGAAAATTGTTTTATATTATATTTTGGAACAAAAACTGCTTACTAAATTAAATAATGACTTAGATACTTCTATGATGAAGTTAAAAGATGGTATTTTCAATGAAGCTCTTATAAAAACTTTAGAAAAAAAATACCATACAGAGAAATTTATACAAGGACTCTAAATTGAGCAGAACTGTTTTAGCCATTGATGTTGGCTCAACAAAAATATGTGCAATCATTGCTGAAATAGCAAATGACAACTCTATATCTATCACAGGTGCTGGCACGACTAGAGCTCAGGGTCTCAAGCGTGGTAGTATTATAAACATAGAGCTGGCATCAAGAAGCATAAAAACTGCTGTTGAAGATGCTAAACGTGTCTCTGGAACAAATGTTACTTCTGCTATTGTCTCTATGAGTGGTGCATATACCAAGAGTCTTAACTCAAATGGCATTGTAAATATTCAAAGTAAAGAGATAAGCTTTAAAGAGATTGAGCGGGTTATGCACACATCTCTTTATAATGCGAATATTCCAAATGAGTATGAAGTCCTCCATGCACTTCCATTTAACTTTAAAGTGGATGATCAAGACTTTATAGAAGACCCACTGGGAATGAATGCTTCTCGTTTGGAAGTTGAAACACATATAATTACAACACAAAAATCAAATCTAAACAACCTAAAAAAAGCAGTGCAAGGTGCAGGTGTAGCAGTTGAAAACATTGTTCTTAACTCCTATGCATCATCTATTGCTGTTCTTAATGATGATGAAAAAGAGTTAGGTGTAGCAGTTATAGATATGGGCGGAAACACTAGTAATATCGCAATTCATGCAGGAAATTCCATCCGATATAATGAGTTTCTTGGTGTAGGTTCGAATCATGTTACAAGTGACCTCTCTATGGCACTTCATACACCCCTCAATGTTGCAGATGAAGTAAAACTTACGTATGGTTCACTTACAAACCAGAGTAATGAACTTATAGAAATTCCTGTAATTGGAGATATGGACTCAACACATGAAGTCTCTTTAGATGTTGTTCATAATGTTATTTATGCTAGAGTTGAAGAGACACTTATGATACTTGCTCAGTTTATTGAGAACAGTGGGCTCAAAGATCAAATAGGGGCAGGAATAGTTCTTACTGGTGGTTTTTCTAAAATGGAAGGCATACGAGAATTAGCTATAGCTACTTTTGGCTCCCAACCTGTACGTTTAGCAAAACCTATAGAGATGGATGGACTCTTTGACTCTTTAAGAAGTGCAGAGTATTCAAGTGCTATTGGTCTTATAATGTACTCCGCATTTGCATATACTCCTTATGAGATAGATGCGAACAAGCGAGTGAGGCATACAAATGAGGCACCAACATCTGAGAATATTGTTGATTTAACACCTTCTACAGATATTCCAGTAGCACCCTCTGAAGAGGAAGTGAAAAAACCAAGTATGATACGTTTAGATGGGAAAAAAGAGACAAAGAGTGATGAAGCTAATGGTGTTAGTAAGTTTTGGAACTGGGCAACCCAGTTATTTTAAGGAGTGAGAGAATGGAAGCATTTGAAGTAATAGAGTCAAGTAATATTAATGGAGCAAGAATAATTGCCGTTGGTGTTGGTGGCGGTGGTGGTAATATGATTGGACATATGCTTAAAGAAGGTGTGAGTGGCATAGAGATGATGCTTGTAAATACAGATGCACAAGTTCTCAGCGAGAACTCAGCAGCATTTAAAATTCAAATAGGTGCAAAACTCACAAAGGGTCTTGGTGCTGGTATGAAGCCTGAGATTGGTAAAGATTCTGCGCTGGAGAATTATGATGAAATACGTGCTTCTTTAGAGGGTGCTGACATTGTATTTATCTCTGCTGGACTTGGTGGTGGAACGGGAACAGGTGCTGCTCCTGTCGTTGCAAAAATTGCTAAAGAGGTAGGTGCTTTAACTATTTCTGTAGTTACAAAACCTTTTACTTTTGAGGGAAAAAAGAGACTTAAGCTGGCTGAAATTGGCTTAGAAGAGCTAAAAAAAGAGTCTGACTCTATTGTCGTTATTCCAAATGACAAACTTCTCTCTATCATAGATAGAAAGCTTGGTCTTAAAGATAGTTTTAAAATTGTAGATGGTGTTTTAGCACAGGCAGTAAGTGGAACATCTGGTGTTATTTTATCTAATGGTGATAATGACATCAACCTTGACTTCGCCGATCTTCGCACAGTTATGAATCATAAAGGTATGGCACTTATGGGTGTTGGTGAGCATGAGGGTGACAATGCTGCTTATGAAGCGATCAAAGCAGCTATTGAGTCTCCTCTACTTGACAATATGAGTATTAATGGAGCAATGGGTGTTCTTGTACACTTTAGTATGCACCCTGATTTTCCTATTATGGATATTTATGATGCCATGAATGTTGTTAATGAGAGTGCTGATGATGAAGCAGACATTATTTTTGGTACATCTACAGATGTAGAACTTTCAGAGAACTATGTCAAAATTACTATTGTTGCAACAGGTTTTGAGAGAGAAAAAAAAGTAGAACCTATTACAGGGAACAATAGTGAGTTTGTAAGCGAAACACCAGCAGCACCTCGTGCAAAAATACGTCCACGTTTAGTTGTTGGTGGTGACTTAGATAGTGATTACCTTGATATACCTGCATATCTGAGACAACAACAGGACTAAAGTGTCCACTCCCTACGAAAAACTGATGAAGGCCAAAACACTCCTTGGCCTTCGACAAACCTCCTCTCTTAAAGAGATAAAAAATGCCTACAAAAATCTTATGAAAAAATGGCATCCAGACAAACATAGAGATAACCCAGATAAAGCAACAAAAATGAGTATGCAGATAAATGATGCCTATGAAACAGTCATGGAGTACTGTAACAACTTCGAATATCCATTTGATGAAGAGAGTATTAAAAAAAGCACTTATACTCCATCAGAGTGGTGGCATGATAAGTTTGGTGGACGCTAAAGCCAAACCCCATTCACATAAAAATAGTGTAAAGGGTAAGCACTTATTATAAGGGTATAGAGTGTATTGAAAAATAGTGAATATCTATAACTACTTTTTTCTCTCTTCTCTCTCAATGGAAATATACCAACAAGCATACCGTAGAATGTACCTAGAAAAAGAACTGCATAAAGAAAATATCCAACATAGTTATAATCCTCTTGTAGCAGACAAAATGGACAGTGGTGTGTTGGAAGCTCATAGATATATGTTCCAAAAAATGCGATAAGACTCATAAGTGCTATTAAAAGAAACAAAAGATTACTCAGCGAAAAAAGATATCTATTTTGCACTCCTTTTGAGAGCCACATAAAAAGAAAAGAACCATAAAAAAGTAGTAGTAAAAACTCTTTAGGCATCTCTAAAACTTTAGCAATATAACTTCCATCTTTATCTGAAAAAATCGCCCCACAACAATCTACAACACTCTTCACATCGATCCCAAAAAGGGTATAAAGTTCTAAGAATATCTCTACTATTAAAAGTAAATACAGAAATATATAAAACTGAAATTTTAATTTTATATAAGGTTGTTGTTCATCTTCACTATCCTCCTTATCTATCACTATCCAGTAGAAAAAAAGATAAAGATTCAAGAGCTTTAAAAAAAGAAGTGGTGTCGTTAAAGAGTCTGCATTGACTACACCTGCGGCACACATTGCCCCAGGAAGCACAAAAGAGATTTTATCAAGTGTGAAGATATAAAAAAGGAAAAGAAGGATTTTAAGACTCAGCATATACTTAATAATAATAGAACCAAGATAGGCACGTTTCTCTAAAGTATACTGATAGGTAGTCGTTTCATCTCTATTCCAAGATTTTACTATAGCGAGTGCTACTACAAATGCAAGTGTAGCAAAAAGAACAATAAGAGTATCGAGTATAGCCACTGTAATGATCTCAGGAGAAAGAAACATTTAAACTATCTTTCCCTGTTTTATATTCACAACTCTATCGACAAATGCTAGATTAAAAAAAAGTGGGTCATGTGTTGCTATAATAATTGTTCTATTTTTTGACTTTAACTCTTCTATCATGGCTATAAACTCTAAGGAGAGAGTTTCATCAAGGTTAGCTGTAGGCTCATCTGCTAAAATAATTTTAGGACTATTTACATTCGATCTAGCAATAGCAACTCTCTGCTGTTCTCCTCCTGAGAGATTTTTTACTAAGCTCTCTTTTTTATCTGCTATCTTAAAAAGTTCTGTTACCTCTACTACTCTTCTCTCAAGTTCCTCTTTTTTCAACTTCATAGGAAGCAGTGGTAGAAGAATATTCTCTTTTACACTAAGAGAGGGGATAAGGTTATATCGTTGAAAAACAAATCCAATATTTTCTCTTCTATAAAGCGAAATAAAATGATCTGCCAGCTTTGAAATATGCTTTGTATCAACGATAACCTCTCCTCTGCTCGGCTTTGTAAGCCCTGCTATAAGTGAAAGAATAGTACTCTTTCCACTTCCACTCACCCCTTTAAGGACAATAAGTTCACCCTCTTTAAAAGAGAGGTTTACATCATCTAAAGCTTTAATGTTTTTTTCATAATACTTACTTATATGTTTAAGTTCGATCATCGCATTACCTCATCTGCATCTGTAGTTGCAACTCTCCAAGAGGGTATAATAGTTGCAAATATATAAGGAGGAACACTCAAAAGAAAAACAAGTATCATACTTGCAATACTTGGTGTAAAAGATATTGCCACATGGTGAAGAGTATCATTCTGACTTAAAAATATATCAAGAAGTATTGCACCATTAAAAAGATACACATAAAGAAGAGCTAAAAATGTCCCCAGTATATATGCACCTAAAGATAAAAGGAGTGCTTCGTAAAACTTTGCTTCTAAAACATCCCTTACTCTCCAACCAAGTGCCTTTAGCACTCCTATCTCTTTTTTTTCATGACTACTAACACCGCTTAACTTATCATAAATAATAATAAAAAAAGTAAAAAAACTTACAATAAATATACTTAAGAAAAAACCACTTTTTAGGTTATAGCTCCTCTCATATACTACTAGTGTATCTTTTTTAAGTGCTATTTTTGCATTTGGAAAAATTTCCTCTAACTTTTGTGCTATAAATGCAACCTCATCAGGATTTGATACTGTTACTGATATATCACTTATTTCTCTTTCATCCATATCAAAAATATCACGAAATAATTCACTTCTCATAAGTATAAGATTTTCTCTCTTTTGTATATCTTTACTTTTTAAAATACCTTTTATTGGGACTTTACGAAGTGATCCATTCTCTTTTATGAAATTAAAATACTCTTTATAGTAGTACTCTTCTAAAAGATTTTTTGCTTGAGCAGAGAGTATCATAGAGGCTCCCTCAAGCTCTGTATTGGTCTCATCAAGGAGTCTGTTAGAATAACTCTCAAACTCATCTAAGGCTATAATATTTAACTTTTTATCTGCTTTTTCAAAATAGTATGCACCATAGAGTCTCCCCCTTGCACTTTTCACTCCCTCTATATTTAAAACACGCTGAAGTTGATTAAGATTAAATGTTCTATACTGCATTGCTTTTTGATTTGTAATTATAATATCAGCTTGATTTGAAACACGAGTAGTATACTCATTTTTAATTGATGAAGAGAGAAAGAGTGTTGCACTCAAAAGTGCAACAAGAAGTGTTAAAGTTATAAATATAAAGAGATTTTTACTGAAGCTTCTAAGAAGTACTCCATAAGCATATTTAAAAAGATAAGGATTAAACTTATCTGTCAAGATTATGAACCATTGGAGCTGTTAGTTCATCAAAACTTAAAAGTTTTTTTCCTCTATGGTCAAAGAAAAACACTTTAGCACTCTTCTTATCTTTAAATGCAATAAGCTCATTGCCCATTGGACCGAGAACATCACTCCCTAAAACATAATAAGCATCATGAGCATTGAGAGTTTTTAAAGAGTAATAGTCCTGTACAAAAATATCTACAATACCCTCTTTATTATTAAAATAAAACTTCATCATATCTTTAATACCATCAAACTTATATGTTTCACCTTTTGGGTAATTTATTTGAGAGACCCAAGTCGGATAGTAGTGAAGATACATACCACACACTTGGCACTTTTCATCTTTAGTAATAGTGATTTTAGGAAGTTCTTTTACTTGTTTTTTTACTTGTTTATCCCAAAGATATATACTCAAAGCTTCTGAATGTTTTGTATTTAAATTACTACAGATATGCTTCTCTTTTATAGCACTCAAAAGTGCTTCATATGTTTTAAACTTAGATATATCAAGAGAGGGGCATCGGGAAGTATGTATTTTTTTACCCATGGGATAAATCTGTTTTTCTTTTATAGCATTAGAAATTTCAGAGTTTGCAAAAAGCTGCACAGTGAGTGAAAGTGTAAAAAGAAGTTTTATAAATGTCATTTATTTACCTTATATTTTTTATAAGATAAATAGTATCAAAAAAGTGTTAAATTACTGTTAAATTGAGCACAAATTAAATTTTTAAGAGCATCAATCGACGCACAAAAAGAACTAAAAGGGCAACTGCCAAAAGTTTAAAGTCAATTTCACTTGCTATATGTATATTTTCAAAAGTATCACTCTGTGTTGCTTCTATTCCCATACTCTGCATCTCTAAAATTTTTGGAACATAAATACTACTAAACATTAAAGAGGAGAATATAATAGTCACACTCGCTCCAAATGCAACTGCATCACGTTGTCCCATCTTATACTGCATAGTTTCATAAAATGCCACAAACAGGACAAGAGCATATACCCAGTAAGAGAAGCGGCGAAATATTTCCCCCATTATTATACCGGCATTATAGTGATCAAGTAGAACTCCTGCTAAAATTTTATCTGTATGAAAAATTACAGGTGCTACAAAAGCACCCAAAACTATAATAGCACCAAATGTAGCTGCCAACATAATAAAATAACTAAAATCTATATAAATATTTCTTTTCATATCTAACCCTTTAAAGTAAAGCCTCTGTCAAAATTACTATAATCTTTATAAAACTCTAAACTTGTATAATTTTTCTTTTGTAAATAATATCGTATTTTATCTTCTTGGTCATAACCCATCTCACAGCTAAAAAACTTAATATTATGTTTTAAGACTGCATCAAGAAGTTTCTGAATTATTTCATCTCCTACTTTTCCACCGTAAAGAGCATTTTGAGGCTCATACGAGAGGTTTGACTCTAAAGAGATTCCATCTTCTATGTAAGGAGGATTTGAAACCAAATAATCAATTTTTTCATCCACTGGTTCAAGGAGTGAACCTAAACGTAGCTCTATTCGAGAAGTAAGTCCAAACTTTTCTATATTTATCTTTGCTATATCTAAAGCATCTTGTGAAATATCTACAGCAATAAACTTAGCATTTATAAAATGTTTTGCTAACATAATGGAAATAATACCACTTCCAACACCAACCTCAGCAAAAACTACTTTAGCCTCTTTATCTGGAAAATTTCTAATCACTTCATCTATAAGTAGTTCTGTTTCAGGTCGAGGAATCAGTGCACCCTCTTTAATGAAGAATTTCTCACTATAAAAACTAACTTCTTGTGTTATATACTCAAGAGGCTCATTAAGTGCTCGCCGTTTTACCCACTCTAAAAGTAATGATGCATCTTCTATTTCATATGATTGATTCGTGATAAGCCATAACTCATCTTTTTTTATAAATGACATCAAAAGAAGCTGTGCTTCACGCGAAGCTCTCTCTACTCCAGCAGACTGAAGTGTTAGACTTATCTCACGAAGTAGATCTTTAACTATATATTTGCTTCGCATTTTCCCTCTAGTGCAGTAGTATCACCACTTTTAACATCCATACCAAGCTCTTTTAAACGCTCCAATACAGGTGGATGCGTATAGTGAAAAAATATATATAAAGGGTGTGAAAGTGGAAAACTTTTATTTTCTGTCACAAGTTTTTGTAGCGCATTTGCTAACTCTATAGCACCAGCAGGACCACCAAGTTCACTACCCATTTTATCCGCTGCATACTCATTATGACGGCTTACTATTCCCATGATTGGCATCATTAAAAAGCCTAGTACCGGCATAAAAAGCATAAGAAGTATCATTAAAACATACGGTTCTTCTGAGACTCCCATTTCTAAATAGAGTCCCTCTGGAAGATTACCAAAGATTGCGAACATCGCAAAGAGCATTCCTCCAACAAGAGCAATATTTTTATATATATCTCCATGTGCGAAATGCCCCAATTCATGACCGAGAACGGCTAAAAGCTCTTTTGTTGTCAGTTTTTCTATAAGTGTGTCAAAAAGAACAACACGTTTTGCTTTTCCAAAACCTCCAAAATATGCATTTAATCGTGCATCACGTTTACTTGCATCGCTCACAAAAACACCACTACTTACAAAACCTGTTTTATCCATAAGTACTTTTATCTCACTATCGAGTGTTTCATCTTCTAGTGGGGTAAGCTTATCAAAAAATGTTGCTCTAAAAGCTGGATAAAGCATATTTATCATTATAACAACAGCAAAAATAAAAACAAAACTCCAGAGCCACCAGAGTGTAAAGTTTACAATAATAAGATAGATACCCCAAACAACAAGAGAACCAAAAAGAAGTGTCATTACGAAAGAGATAAGTGTATCTTTTATCCAAAGTCCTAAACTTGATTTATTAAATCCAAACTCTTTATCTAAAACAAATTTTTCATAATAAGAGAAAGGCAAAGAGAGAATTGAATTAATAACTACAAATCCCATAACAGCAGCAATATTTAACACTGCTTCATTCTCTAAAAATAAATTCTCTTGCAAAAATTTTACGCCAAAACCCATCCAAGCTATAAAGAATAAATAATCAATAAATGTAGTTACTAAATTTAATTTTTCTTTTGCAACCGCATAATTTCCAGCTTTTAAAAACTCTGAAGCAGAGAGCAAAACAGCCTCTTTTCGTTTTGCTTGATTTATATACCCTATCTGCATTACACTCGTATAAATTGTGATGAGTACATAAAATGTGTAGATACCTACTATTGTCATTAACATGAAAATTACCTTTTATTTTTTAATGCTTGTATTTTATCATTTTTTATTATTTAAAAGGTATCTTTTGTAAACTACTTTCTACTTTAATACTATCATCAACTTTACCGAAACTATAAAAGATTCCTAAATATGCCACACCTATTACTATACCTGCAATTATTACACCCCAAACAACCTTTTTTTTGCTGCCTTTAAGTGTGTTATAATCTTCAATTGATTCTAGAGTTGGTTCACTCATTTTTATTTCCTTATAATATTTATTTGAAGGAATTATATATAATTTATTATTTATTACGCAAAACAACTAGAAACTAATTCAACTATTTAAATGAATTCAAAGATTAAGAAAATATATTCTATGCTATAATAATTAAATATAACTAATAATTTAATAAAGGTTTCCTAATGAAAAAAACACTTCTTAGTATACTTGCACTTACATCTTCACTTTTCGCAATAGATGGTTATGAGATTTATAAAGACAGCTGTAAAAAATGTCATGTAGAGATTATGGATAAAACATATGCACTAAAACACTTTAAAGAGCTAATAGCTCCTCCTATGATCGAAGTTTCAGGACGACTTAAAGAGAATATAAAAACAAGAGATGAAGAAGAGGATGTTGATCGTTACCTCTTTATACTTTTTGTAAAAGATTATATTGTAAATCCAAACCTAGATAACAGTATGTGTAATACAGGGGCTATTGAAAGATTTGGTACTATGCCTTCACTCAAAGGAAAACTCAAAGAAGATGAAAAACAAGCTGTTGCAGAGTGGCTTTATGATAGATATGAAAATATTAACTTCAAATAAATAAACTCCTATGATTTACCAAAAACTTAGAACACGAGTGCTTATTCTTGTTATATTTTTAACACTTGCTCTCTTCTTTTTTATAAACTATAACAACTATAAAGAGAAAGAGGAGGTGCTTTATAATGTTTCTATAGAAAAACTGCTCATTTTAACAAAAGTAATGCATACTTATGAAAAAAAGCAGTTGCATATTTACCAAAGTAGATTTAAAAACTTAACAAATAGCACTGCTTTTCGCAGAACTATTGCAAGTAACAATATTTCTAAAATAAGATCTTATGCAAGAGGTTTATATAAATCATACCAAGATTTTACACCAGATCTTACAGACTTTAATATATACACGAAACAAGGATACTACCTTTTTAACTCCTCACAAAAGATAAGTTCTAAAAAGATTAAAGCGCCTCAAAATGAAGTTCTTCAAGAAGCACTAAGAACAAAAGAGATTACTATAGGTTATGTAGCAAGGGGAACGAGTAGTTACTACTACAGTATTATTAAACCCATTTATAGATACAAAAAGATTATTGCTTATGTAGAGTTTGGCTTAAAGGCAGAAAATCTTTTTAAGATTATTAGTAAAGCTGGCCAATATAGATATGCCCTCTACTTAAACACTTCAAATAAAAATTCAGAAAAACGAGTAGCTGGAAAGATCATCGCTTCAAACTCTAAAATATTTACTGATCTAAACATCGACCAAGAGTTTATTTATCATAATGCTAACAACAATAAAATAATCTCATATAATGGAAAATCTTATCTATTTCACCAGTATGATGTTGAGTCCCCTTTTCAAAGAAATTTTGCTCAAGTACTTATGGCTAAAGATGTCACAAAGTATATTAGAAAAAATCAGGAAGTTTCTATTCAAACGGCGCTTATCTCCTTTGGTATTTTACTCTTTGTTTACATCGGGATATATCTTCTTTTTACAAAACTTATTAATATACTTTTAAAAGAGGAAGAGGAGATTAGAATTAAACAAGATCAAATGCAAGTTATTATGGATAATAGTAATGACCTTATCACTCTTTTTCATAATGGCAAACTTGTCCTTGTAAATAACACTATGCTCTCCTTTACAGGCATGAAAGATTTAGAGTCACTCATAGAAGAGAACAAAAATATTAGTCATATTTTTGAAGAGAGTGATGATACCTTTAGTGCAACTTCATCACGAACAAATATAGAGTGGATTCATAAACTCTCAAGTATGAAAGAAGAGAAACGTGTAGTGAGCATAAAAAGTAAACGTTTTGGACAAAACTACTTTAATGTTAAAACAAAGGTTGTACCAAAACAACCAAACTCTATTATCGTTATATTCTCTAATATCTCATCGATCTTCAAAAAATCTAAAAAAGATGAGTATATGGCATATCATGATCAACTTACAAATGTGTACAATCGTCAGTATTTTCATCAAGCTGTTGAAAAAGGGATCTATGAAGCGAGTAAAAATCATAAAGTCTCTTCTATGATTATGTTTGATTTAGATTTCTTCAAAAAAGTTAACGATACATATGGACATCAAGTAGGTGATGAAGTACTTATAAAATTTGCACAGATTATTTCAAAAAATGTACGTGCAAAAGATACTTTTGCAAGATGGGGTGGAGAAGAGTTTGTTCTCCTTCTTTGCGATACAGATAAAAAAGGTGCCTTACGAGTTGCTAATAATCTCGTCACTATTGTAGCTTCTACAGAGTTTGATACTGTTGGACAAGTCACTTGTAGTATAGGACTTAGTGAATTTAAAAAAGATGATAATATAGAGAGTTGGATGACTCGTGCAGATGAAGCACTCTATAGAGCAAAGGAAAATGGAAGAAATAGAGCAGAAACTGCTTAATCCTCCTGCATAAAGAAACTATCTATACTAATGTTTTTAAAGGCTGCATTTAAAGAGGTAAAGAGTTGAGGAAACTCCTCTTCCATCTTGGCAAGTTTTATCTTCATATCTGCTCTTGCATGGGGCATCTTCACATCAAATCGCATAGCCGGACAAGCCTCATCACCAATAGCTTCTATCTCATTATCAACTACAAAAGCACGTAGTTGACGTTCACGCATCTGAATAAGGGGACGAATAACAACTAAACCATTTTCTGCCGTATACTTTGGTGCTAAACTGCGCATCTGCCCATTGTATATAAAGTTCATAAAAAAGCTCTCTGCAGCATCATCCATATGGTGACCAAGTGCTACTTTATTACACCCTAACTCTTTTGCAACACTGTAAAGATATCCTCTTCTCATACGAGAGAAAAAACTACAAAAGGAGGAGTTTTTACGAATTTTCTCTTTTGCTAGTTCATAAGTTTGAGTATCTTTAATTACATGCTCAATGCCATTCTCTTCACAATGTTTTGCAAGAGCATCAAAATTTTCACCCATACCATAACCAACAGTAACGGCTATAAAGTCAAACTTAAATGGGGCACGTCTCTGCTGTTCTCTCATCGCATGAATCATAGTAAGAGAATCTTTTCCACCACTCAGTCCTACAAGGATTTTATCACCCTCTTCTATGAGCTTAAATTCAGCATTTGTTTTACCCAGTTTTGACATAATTTTTTTAGAAAGTTTTATACCCATTAGGAAGCTATTACTCTATCTACCATTTTCATAACAAACTCTGCTGACTCTATCGCAGAAGTTTCTAAGAACTCATCAAAACTAAAACTTGCATCCATATCTGCAGCATCACTAATCGCACGTAAAATAAAGAAAGGTACATCTAAAGCATCACAAACAACAGCAACACTCCCACCTTCCATTTCTAAAGCATCTGCATTAAACTCTTTCCCTATCCAGTTCTTTCGTTCTTCATTTGCAACAAACTGATCACCAGTAGCTATTATGCCCTCTTGAACACTTTTACCCATCTCACTTGCAACTTCTTTACTCATTTCTATCATAGACTTATCGGCTTCAACAAAAACTGCACCCTCTGGAACATAACCAAAAGGATGACCAAATGCCGTAATATCTAAATCATGTTGTGAAAGTTTTGTAGCAACAATTAGATCACCCACTTTAAGTGTTGGACTAATAGCACCAGCAACACCTGAAAAGAGGAGCTTCTGTGCCCCAAAATGCTCTATCATTGTAGTTGCAGTAAGCGTTGAGAAAACTTTTCCTATTTTAGAGTATGCAACTACAAGAGATACACCTTCATAATTTGCTTCATAGTATTTATTCCCTGCATATTCTGTTGTTGTATACTCTCCAAGTTTTTCCAGTATTGGCGCTATTTCTTCTGGCATTGCACCCATTATTGCTATTTTTTGCATTCTTAATCCTCTATAGTAAATGTTTTAACTATCTCTTTAAATTTTTCTAATTTTTTCTCTATCTCACCCTTAGCATTCACAATACAAGAGCCACCCCAAAAACCAAGACCATCTTCAAAACCTACACGATTTACAAAGATAATCGTTGCTTTACACTCAAGTGCGACAGACTCTATTATTTTATACCATTTATTTTCTATTTCTAATCCATTATCATTAAAACCTCGTGCAGGTGAAGCGACAAGGGCAATTATAATATTAGGGTTTTGTTCTATTAAGTCATGATGTACATTCTTATGCCATAAATCCTCACAAACGACCATAGATATTTTTTTCTTATTCACTTGAAAACTTTCAAAAATATCTCCAGCTTTAAAGTAACGAGCTTCCTCAAACATACCATAGTTTGGAAGATGCACTTTAATATGTCTGCTAACAAACTCTCCCTTGCTAAAGTAGAGTGCTACATTTCTAAAATGCTTATCCTCTTTTAAAGCAGCCCCAACAACAATATCAATATCTTTACTAAGCTCTCTGAGTTGATCTAGCTCTTCTAAAAGCCATGCATCCTCAATGAGTTTATCTTGAAGCATGTAACCACTCAAAGAGAGTTCAGGAAAAACAATCAAATCACTTTCATCTCTTTTATCTTTAATAATAGTAATAATATCCCCTAAGTTAGATCTATTTAACTTAGGGGCAGTTTGTGCAAGAGTTACTCTCATATTATGAGCAGATTTCCTCTTTTACTTTTTCTAAAGATGCCATATCAGAGATATTAAGAGTTTTAAGTTCTTTAGCAATTCTTCTATTTAGACCTTTAAGAGTGATACCGTTACCAAACTCTATAGCCATATCTAACTCAGGAGCAACAGCTAAAATAGACTGCTTATATTTCACTGGTTTAACAAGTTGATCTTTTAATAGTGAAACTGCTTCTTCTTTTGAAGCATATTTCTCAGTTGTTACATTAGAGACAATAGGTGCAGAGAAGTTATCCGTAACCATCGTATTCATGAGCTCAGCTAAAGGCTCTTGTGCAGGAGTTAAAAGCTCACAGTGTGATGCTACTGACATATCAAGTAATAGTGCACGTTTCGCACCAGCATCTTTAAATGTTTGCTCTAAACTCTGTAAGTCTGACTTCATACCAGCAACAACTAACTGACCATCTTGGTTATAATTAGCTGGCCATACTTTTTTACCCTCAGACTGAGCTTTTTCACATATTTTTTCAACACTAGCATCATCAAGACCGACTAAAACCATCATACCTGCATTTATATCATCACAAGCTGATTGCATAAAGCTTCCACGCTTGTGTACAAGTTCTACTGCATCAACATAGTCTATTGCACCAGAAGCACAAAGCGCAGAAAATTCACCAAGTGAATGACCTAAAAAGAGTTCTGCTTTTAAATCTGGACAAGCATCATTGAAAAGTTTATAAGCTACCATCTGTACCAATAAAATTGCAGGCTGAGTATAAGCAGTTTGTCCTAACTTCTCATTCTCTTCAAAAATTAGTGCTTTAAAATCAACACCTATTCTCTCACCAGCTTTCGCAAACATTTCACGTG
>CAZMBK010000001.1:0-43979 GCA_964564315.1 uncultured Sulfurimonas sp. | reverse complement strand
AGTGCTGTTTCATTATAGGTCTTACATTTTTAGATGGTATTAAAAAGTTAGAAGAAAAGACTAAAGTATATTCACTTATAGAGGTTAATTAATATGAACAACTACATCCCCTCTCCCTCACAATTTGATCCAGATGAAAATGGACACTTCGGTATGTTTGGTGGACGTTATGTCCCTGAAACACTTATGCCTGCACTTCTTCGACTAAAAGAAGAGTATCATAAGATTCGCTTTGATAAAGATTTTTGGGATGAAGTTCACTACTATCTCAAAGATTATGTAGGTCGACCTTCACCTCTCTACTATGCTGCAAATATCTCAAAAGAATTAGGTGCAAAAGTTTATTTTAAACGCGAAGACCTGAACCATACAGGAGCGCATAAGGTAAATAATGTAATTGCTCAAGGACTTATGGCAAAACGGCTTGGGTATAAAAAAATTATCGCTGAGACTGGTGCAGGACAGCATGGTGTGGCGACAGCTACAATCTGTGCCCTACTCGGTTTAGAGTGTGAAATCTTTATGGGTGCAAAAGATGTTGCACGCCAAGAGCTGAATGTATTTCGTATGAAACTTTTGGGTGCAAAAGTAAACTCTGTAGAGTCTGGAAGCCGTACACTCAAAGATGCTATGAACGATGCTATTCGCCACTGGGTAACAAATGCTCGTGATACTTTTTACATCATCGGTACAGTTGCTGGACCACACCCCTACCCTATGATGGTAAGAGATTTTCAAGCCATCATCGGTTGGGAAGCTCGACAGCAAATTTTAGAAAAAGAGAATCGTTTACCAGATCACATCATTGCTTGTATTGGTGGAGGTTCAAATGCCATTGGTATGTTTCAGCACTTCTTAGAAGATGAAGAAGTTGAATGTATCGGTGTTGAAGCTGGTGGGCATGGTGTGGAGACAGATAAACATGGTTGTTCTCTAGAAAAAGGTCGCCCTGGTGTTCTTCATGGTCAAATGTCTTATCTTCTCCAAGATGAAGATGGTCAAATACTTGAAGCGCACTCTATTAGTGCAGGACTTGACTACCCAGGTATAGGACCAGAACATGCTTTTCATAAAGATAATAAAAGTGTTAGTTATGGAAATATTACCGATCAAGAAGCACTCGATGCTTTTGTATGGCTCTCACGTCAAGAGGGTATTATCCCTGCATTTGAATCTTCTCATGCAGTAGCTTATTTGAAAAAACTCCCTGATATCAAAGATAAACTTATCATTGTAAACCTTAGTGGTCGTGGTGATAAAGATATGATTCAAGCAAAAGACTTACTCAATTTTGATTAATTTTTAGACTAAAACTATTTCTGTTTTGGTCTAAAAACTTTTATAACATCTTCATTTGCTTCCATAAAAGGACCTTCTATAAGATCTATACAGTAAGGAACTGCTGGAAAAACTGCATCTAAACACTCTCGAATAGACTTTGGTTTCCCTGGAAGATTAATGATTAAAGATTTTCCTCTTATACCTGCTGTTTGACGTGAGAGTATAGCCGTTGGAACATACTGTAAGCTCACCTGACGCATAAGTTCACCAAAACCTGGCATCATCTTCTCACATACATTTTCAGTAGCCTCAGGTGTCACATCTCTTAGTGCAGGACCTGTTCCTCCTGTTGTAACGACTAAACAACACCCAGCATCATCACAAAGCTCTTTCATTGTTGCCTCAAGAATATCCTGCTCATCGGGAATACATCTATAAACAATCTCAAACTCACTTTTAAGATAATCTTTCATTGTATCTTGAATTGCTACACCACTTATATCTTCATATATCCCTTTACTCGCTCTATCACTTGCTGTTATTACACCTATTTTTATTTCACTCATCTGCTCTCTCCTAATTTAGTTGCAAAAAATGATTTGCATTTTTTATATATGTTACAGTTGTTACTTTTAAGAAAAACTCTCTTGCTGCTTCTACATCTATTATCTTATCTTTTTCACCTAGATATACTTCTATAACAACACCTTTAGAACTTATATATTTTAGTCTTTCAGCAAACCACTCAAACTCTAGTAACTCTTTTAATTCGCTCTCATTTGTCTCTATATGCTCTACTATTTTTGGAGCGTAAGGAGAAAAACAAGCTAAAATAAACTGTTTCATATATTTTTTACTACTTTTCTTATATGCCATTAACTGTAAACGATGGAATTTTTCATCTTTATTCTGAAAAAAGGCAGGTGAAAAAAGCTGTAAGCTATCCACTCTTCTACAGTTTAACAACGCATCTTCAACATGATGTAGCGCTTTAATAGCACCATAACTAAAACCACCTATAGAGTACTCACTCTCTTTTAAAAAATCTTTAAAAAGATATGCTTCATTTTTTAAAGAAAAGCCACTATAAAACATCACTAAGCAACTTTTTCACATCTTCTTTCGTAATACTTTCACACTCAAAAAGTCTCTCTTCTACTAACTCTAAAATATTTTTTAAAGAGAGTAAAAGTGATTCACACTCTTTATAAAGTCTCTCAAGTATAATCTTCTGCTCATGTGTATCGGGGAGAAGAGAAGAACCCATTCCATAATTTTGGCACATATTTGCAACTATCTCTTTTGCTTCATCTAAATCAGTTGCTACACTACTCGAGTGTTCATTAAACTTAATGTCACAAAATACTGTTCCCCCAAGGAGCATCTTCACTCTTGACTCTAACTCCTGTTTTGCAAAAGGCTCATCTGTTGCTGGTGTCAAATGCTCATTTGAAAGCATAAGTTTCTCAAATGGAATATCGTAGTAAGTTGCCACAACAACCTTAGCCGCCTGATAACTAATACGAAACTCTTTTTGCTTTTCATTGAGCATCTGTAACTTTTTCTTTCCAAACATAACCTTATCTTTCACCTGATCAAAATGTTCTATAGTTACTTTAAAGTTATTTTGTCGGAGTGAAAGAAGTGCCGCTTCATTTACTAAAGCGGCTAAAGAAGCCCCATTAAATCCAACTGTCATATTTGCTACTATTTTCACATCTAAGGCATGGGGTACTTTCTCTAAGTACTTCATTAGTATAGACTCTCTCTCACTCTTTGTAGGTAATTCAACAAAAATACGTCTATCAAAACGTCCAGCACGAAGGAGTGCTGAGTCTAATACATCTATCTTGTTTGTAGCAGCAACAACAATTACCCCACTCGAGCCCTCAAAGCCATCCATCTCTGTTAAAAGCTGGTTAAGTGTTCCCTCTCTCTCATCATTTCTCTCACCACCACGTTTTTTACCAACTGCATCTATTTCATCTATAAATATTATACTCGGAGCATTTTTTTTTGCGGCAGCAAATAGCTCATGTACACGTTTTGCACCCATACCTACATATATCTGTACAAACGAAGCCCCGCTCTGATAGTAAAATGGTACATCAGCCTCATGTGCAACTGCCTTAGCTATCATGGTTTTTCCAACTCCAGGAGGACCTACAAGCAAAACACCACGAGGCATACGTGCCCCAAAGTTTTTATAGCGTTTAGGATTTTTCATAAAGTCTATAATCTCTTCAAGCTCTACCTTTACATCACTTATACCGCCGATATCATCAAAACTTACATCACTTGTAATTGATTCTAATACGTTTGCTATTTCAGGCATAGAATGAGTAGTATCACGCTGTTGCGAACTTCCCTTCATATTAAAAGAAAAAAGTTCTCTTTTTTGTAAAAAATGTATACCAAGAGAACCAAACCCTAAGACAAGAACACCAAAAAGAATATAAATTAAAATTTGAGAATTATTTGCTACTTCTACTTTATAGTTAATAAACATTTTAGGTGTCACTTGAGAGGAAGCAACTTTATAGTAACCACTTTTTGTCTTTAAGTAAACATACTCTTTTGAAATAATGACCTTTGTCACCTGCTCTTTTTCTAAAAGCTGTTTTGCTTTAAAAAGTGTAATAGCATCAGCATTATCCCTTAATATAGCAAAAAGGACTAATGCAATAATAATAAATGCTGAGAGGATCAGTACAATGCGATTTCCTTTAGAGAGAGGCATAATTTACATCCTTTTTCACACTATATTCTGAAATACTCACCCAGTTTCCAATAAGATCCTCTTTTGAATCTATAATAATTTTATTAAAGTGCTGATCAAAGCCATGATAAAATCCATCTTTTTTCGACTCTATAAGTACTTCAAGCTCTCCTTTATAAGCAGTTCTAAATTCATAATTTTTCATACTAATAAGGTCTTGAATCTCATGTAGTCTCTGTTTCGCTATTTTTCCATTCACCTCTGGCTTCATTGTAGCTGATGGGGTACCATCACGTTTAGAGTAAGAAAAAGCATGAAGATGTGTCAGAGGTAACACCTTTGCATTCTCCATAGCTTCAAGCCATAAAGCTTCACTCTCACCAGGGTGTCCTGTTATAAAGTCAGTCCCTATGGCATACCCTTTTTCACTTAAAAATTCAAAAAGTTCTCTATCTTGTTTATATACATTTCTACGGTTCATAAGTTTAAGCATTGTAGGGGATGTGTGTTGCAGTGCTATGTGCATATGCTTCTCCATCCAAGGCTCATCCAAAATTTCTTTAAACTCATCTGAGATTTGAATAGGTTCTACACTTCCTAAACGAATTCTTCTTACACCACGAATTTGAGACATTTTTTTCATTAGCTTAGCTAGAGAACTCTTTGTCTCTTGTCCATAAGAACCTACATTTGTACCAGTAAGTATAAACTCTCCAAAACCATTGAGTGCTAAACGAGAAATTTGCTCTAAAATCTTTGCCTCATCCATACTCCTAGCATCACCACGCACAAAGGGAATTATGCAGTAAGAACAACGGAAATTACATCCCTCTTGTATTTTAATAAATGCACGACTCTTTCCAACAAAATCATCTACTATTACTTTATCTATATGATTCAAGTCACCTGGCTCATAAAAGGGTTGCTCTTTTTTTAGCAGTATATCTATCTTCTCTTTTTCACTCTGCCCAAACACACCATGAATTCGACCCTCTTTTAAAAGTGATTCACCTTTTGTATGTGCGCCACACCCGGTAAGAAAAAGTTTAGCTTTACTTAGCGACTTCTCAACTCCTGAAATATATGAACGTACATGAGTATCTGCACCATTAGTTACAGTACAAGAGTTTATAACAATAGCATCAGCCTCAGCCTCATTTTCAGTCACTTCATACTCATCCATGGCCGACATCATTACTTGTGAATCATAAATATTTGTACGACATCCAAAGGTTTTAAAATATACTTTTTTTTTCATTATACTATCTCATTATTGTGATCAGCTGGTTTATCGCTCTGCATGTCGATATGTAGCTGTTGTGTAGGGTATGCTATTGTAATATCATCTGCAGCATTAAAAGCATCTACGATTTCAGTTGATATAACACTTCTTAATGTCAGTGTACCATACGCATTTGTAAGATACCATGCCTCAATATCCATACCATTTGATGCAATAAATGAAAATATTCTTGGCTCGACATTTGTATTTTTAAGACTGTAATGCTGGCGTAGTTTATTTAACTGCTTTCTTGTAATCTCTGTATACCCTTTAGAAAATTTTCTTGTAATCTCTTTAGCAATATGCATTGCTTTTTTATGATTCGAGTCAAAAGTGATGGTAATTTTTACCCCATCCCAAACTGTTTTCAGAGAGTTATGTGTATAGTTAGCAATCATACGTGTAAAAACATAATTATTTGGAACAAATATAATACGCCCTGCCCTACGATTTTGCATAATAGAAGTGAGTGTAATATCTTCAAGAATTGTCATACGTAGCAGTGAAATATCCATAACATCACCAACATACTTCATTCCATCCATATCTACACGAATTCTATCCCCAACATGAACACTCCCACCTATAACGATAACAAGCCAACCAAGGATGGACATAAACCAATCTTTCATGGCAATAGCTATACCCGCAGATGCGAACCCCAAAATAGTAACAAGATAAGCAGCATTTTCAATATAGTTAAAGAAAAGAATTAAAATAATAACTGTAAAATTCGTAAAAGTAATGATTTTGTTTGCCATATAAAAACGTTCATTATCTGTAATATATTTTTTTACAACTAACTTTAATAGAAAAAAGATTAAAAAGACTACAAAAATAACAATACTTATTTTGATAATTCTATATATCTGTTTCTCAATCCCTTTATTAATATTTATTTCAACTATTTCTAAACGCTTTTGATAGACATCTAAAGTCACATCTATTGTATCAAGTGCTGTTTTAAAACGCTCTAACTGCACCTCTTTATATTTTTTTATTTTCTCATACTTGCCACTGCTATCTAAAAATACTAATTTTGCATATATTTGATTCTCTTTTTTCAAAAGTTTAATCAGTCTTGTTAGTGTTTCACGTTTTAACTTATACTCTTCAAAATTACTATTAAGTGTTTTAATGACAGAAAAACCTGTAAAGATATCAAAAGGACTACTAATTTCCTCTATATCAGCAATATTTGGTGGTGTTATTAACTCTGAAAAAGGAGCACCATTTTGTCCTTTAAGTTTATTAATCTGTGAGCTAAGTATAGTTTTTTTTGCAATAAGTGCATTGAGTTCATCATGCTCTTGCACTGTTTTTGCATGTTCTGTTAAGTACTCTATTCTTTCATTAATTTTAGAGAGATTACTTCTCACTTCTAGAGAGGTAAGATATGAGGCATAGCTTTTTATCCAGCTATTTGTATCTGAAATATCCTGTTCTAAGATACTTAATTCTTTTTCAAGTCTCTTTATTTTTTCTTTTCGAATACGCTGCACTTCTCTTTGCTTCTCTAAAGCTATACGCTTTTGCTCTTCTATAAACTTTTGAGCCTCTGCTGCTTTTACTTCCTCTTGTGCTAATGCTCTCTCCTCTAAAGTCAGTGTGGCATTGAGATCTTCTTGTGCCAATATAATACTTGAAGAGAAAAGTAAAAAAAGTATAAGCAGAGATTTTATAAACATTACTCTTCTCCGAAACTTTCTAAAACAGAGAGCACAAGCTCTCTATCGCAACTATCTGTAATTTTTACCCCACCAAGTCCAACAGGAATAATAAATGTAATAGTAGAGTCCGAACTTTTTTTATCTAAAAAAAATGTCTCATAGAAACTCTCAGCATCACTGATATCATAAGATGTAGGTAAATTATACTTTTGCAAAAGAGCTTTAATACGATTCGCTTCAATTTCACTCATAAGAGACATCTTTACAGCCGTCTCATTTGCCATAACCATACCGATAGCTACAGCCTCTCCATGAAGATATTTTTTATACTTAGTCTCATTTTCTATAACATGCCCAAAAGTATGTCCATAGTTCAGAGCTGCACGAATTCCATTCTCTTTTTCATCTTGTGCGACTACATCAGCCTTCGTCTGCACAGCTTTTTTTATTACCTCTTGAAGTACTTCAGCATCTCGTAAATCAGAACTTTCTAAAAATTCAAAAAAAACTTTGTTAAATGTAACTGCCATTTTTACAATCTCTGCTACACCTGCACCAAACTCACGAGCAGGAAGTGTTGCTAAAAAGCGAGGGTCTATAAAAACAGCCTTTGGCTGATGAAAAGCACCAATAAGATTTTTTCCATAGCTATTATTCATTCCTGTTTTTCCTCCAACACTTGCATCTACTTGAGAAAGAAGTGTAGTCGGAATCTGAATAAAATCAATACCTCTTTGGTAAATGCTTGCAGCATATCCTGTCATATCTCCTATTACACCCCCACCAAATGCTATAAGCATAGACTTACGGTTAAATTTATGATTAAAAAGAGACTCTAAAATAGTATTAATAGAGTCTTGATTTTTATACGCCTCCCCATCAGGAACAGTAATAATATAGAGTTCTTTGGCTGTAAGCTTGGAGAGTAAATATGCTAAATGTAAGCCTGCAACTTTAGGGTTGGTAATAATGGCAACTTTAGTGTCAAAATGAATGGGTTTTATAGTGTCAATTGTTATATTGTATGAGTTATCTACAACTTGCTTAAGGGGGATGTTTACTTGCATTATCTATCCAAAATTATAATATTTTTAAAACTATATAGATAATACTTAAAAAATACTAAAGAATGGCTAAATTAGAGTTGTACTGGTATAAATATCTGATGATACTCATTGAGTCTGTGGTAAAGTTTCTCACTATCTGTTGAAAAAAGAGAGTATAAACGTCGCTGTGTTAGTTTTTTTGTAAATGGTAAAAGTTGAATAAAATTCTCTTTTGTTTTCAGTTTACTTATAGGATTTTCATTCTCTTTAAATATTTTAATACTCTTAGAAAAAATTGTTGAAAGATTATAATAGTGTTCTATCACTTGTTCTTTCTCCTCCTGGTGTTCACTTACATAGTTGTAGAGTTCTATGTTAAAGTTCATCTGTTCAGAAATATCAAAAATTGTAGAAGAGATCTTCTCCAAGTCTCTGTTGTCTGAAAGAATGAGTACTGCCTCTTTGAGAGTAGAAAAACTTTTATCTGCAAGCTTTAAGACAGGGACATGTGCTTCGTACATGGCAGAGCGAACATAACAATCTGCAAACATCTCTTTAGTAATTATAACAAGCCCAACATGATAATTTTTTACATCTTTAAAAAAAACTTCTTTAAGATTAATGCTATCATAATCTATATCAATAATAATATTTAAACTTCTAAAACTTTTTATATATTGCAAAATATCAAGATCTGAAGGATTAGTGACTTTTATTACTAAGTCATGTTTAAACTGCTGATGCACATAAATTGCACGTAAAATAGACTCTTTTATACTCTTGTTATTTATAAGATTCATATCTATATAGAGTAGTAAGTTCGTCCCAAACGGCTCAGGAAACTGTCCAAGTTCACGTTTAATAGAGCGATAAACAGATTTTAATACAGCAGGGTCACCAATAAGAACAAGTAGATCATTAGGTTGTATCATCTTTCTTCTCGATGGCATAATAAGTTTTCTATTTCTATATATAGCAACAATTCGCCAATTTTTTTGTTCTATTGCTCCTATATGTCTATAAACAAACGAGCTTCCAAAAGGAACAAGAACTTCCATAATCTCACCCTCACCCAGTCCAACATTTTGGGCTATTACTGGAACATTTGGTAAGTAATCAAGAAGTCGAGAAGCAACTAGTTCATTACTATTAAGCAGAACAACATTTGCATCTTCATTTATCATTTTCCATTTGTTAAGAACTATAACACGTAACTGTTTTCGTATTGTACGAATATTTTTAATCGTATTTTCAACATCTATCTGAGTCTCCATGGCTACAAAAACCTGAAGAAACTCCATCTTTAGTAAATTTGACAACTTATAAAGACTTGTGGGATCAAACTCGTAAAATTTAAAACGGGCAGGATTCATATTTTCAAACTCTGTTGCTTTTATTTGAACAACATAGTAAATATTTTCACTAGTATATGTTTCATTCACACGCTGAATAAAGTGTTCCCCTATTTTTCCATCACTAATTATTAAAATTTTTTTCATTTGCTTTTATCCAATGCTTTAAAACTTTTAAATGTATACTTCTCTTTCATCTCTAACTTTGGAAATTGATTCTTTTTAATTTTTATTTCACAAATTTTCTTCTGTTTTTCTTCTATTTTTACAAGAAGTTTTAACTCTTTTATTTTATTATCATTCACTAATGTATCATTACTCTTTTTTAAATAGAGGTTCTCTTTTTTAAGATTTTCTATCTCTTTTTTATAATTAACTATCTCATTTTCAGCTCTACGGTAGCTACTTCGTAATTCTTGTATATCATTTACTATAGATTTTATTCTCTCTATTTCATCCGAATAAAGTGTAGTATAAAGCAGTAAAAAACCTAAAACAATATATTTCATTAAGAGTCTTTTTTTGATAATTTCACACCCATTTCTACATGATGGGTGTAAGGAAATTGATCAAATATTGCCATATCGATAATATCATGTGTTTGAGAGAGTATCTCTAAGTCTCGTACTAATGTTTCAGGATTACAAGAGATATAAAGAATATTTTTATAGCGTGAAGCAAACCTACAAGATCCCTCATCCATTCCACTTCTAGGTGGATCTACAAAAATAGTCTCAATCTCATATGTTTCAATATCAATATCTTTCATACGTCTATACTCACGAATTCCATCAAGTGCACCCACGAAATCTTCTACATCCATACGTAAAAACTCTATATTTACCACATTATTAAGTCGCATATTCTCTTTTGCTGCATTTATAGATGACTTTGATATTTCTGTAGCTAAAACTTTATTAAAGAGCATAGCAAAAGGTATTGTAAAGTTTCCTGCGCCACAATATAGTTCTAGCAAATCACCTCTCACCTCACCTAAAGAATCAATAGCCCATGTAATCATCTTCTCATTTACAGTAGCATTTGGCTGTGTAAAGCTATTTTCAATATGTTTAAACTTATACTCTCTCTCTTTAATATAAAGCATTTCGGTAATATAATCTTGACCTATTACAACTTTTTGTTTACGACTTCGCCCTATTATATATATTCCAAGTTTAGTCGCTATTTTTGTAGCTTTCTCTTGCCATACATCGTCAAGTTTCCTATGGTAAAGCATAGAGACCACTATCTCTCCATCCCTTGCACTTAAAAAGTCTACACCAAAAAGTTTAAATCCTATGACTTGCTCTTGTATAGCCTCTAAGAGTTTTGGCATTAGATTTGAGATATGTTGATTTACTTGAGGACACTCTTCTACGAAGATTACACCATCTTTTGTAGCATTATTCATAGCATAGTAGATTGCATCTCCATCATGCCAAAGTTTAAACTCACTCCGTGAACGATAGTGTGCATCAGGAGATTCAAATACTTTTATTTCTCCATTGTAAAAAGAGCTAAATCTCTCTTTATTCAGGGCTATTTTATCTTGAAGTTGTCCACTATATCCAGACTCATAGACTCTACAGGCACCACACTCACCAAAATGTTTACATTCCAAATCTCTCTCCTATTTTATAGCGGCAATCAAATTACCAATAAGTAAATTCCAGCCATCTATAAGTACAAAAACAAGTATCTTAAAAGGTAAGGATATCATAACAGGGGGGAGCATCATCATACCCATTGACATAAGTATAGATGCTACAACCATATCTATTACCAAAAATGGTAAGAAGATTAAAAAACCCACTTCAAATGCAGTTTTTAACTCACTAATCACAAATGCAGGAATAATAATAGAGAGTGGAACATCAGCTACTGTTTGAGGATTTTGCATCTTTCTTATACGAAAAAAGAGTGCTAAATCTTTCTCCCTAGTATTTCTAATCATAAAATTTTTAAAAGGGAGTGCTGTTTTAGCAAATGCTTCTTCATAGCCTATCTCTTCAGCTATATATGGCTTTATACCATTGTTATATGCTTTTGTACCAACAGGTTCCATCACAAAAAAAGTAAGTATCATGGCAAGCATAACAAGAAGTTGGGTTGGGGGAACTTGCTGTGTTCCAAGTGCTTGGCGTAAAAATCCAAAAACAATCACAAAACGTGTAAATGTTGTCATCACTAGTACCATGGACGGTGCTAAAAAAAGAAGTGTTAAAACAACTAAGAGGTTCAATGAAGATACCAACTGTTGTGGTGTATCTGGAGCAGAGAGTTTAAAATCTACAGTCGGTATAGTAATACTCTCTGCACCAAAAGCATACGAAACCAATGCAAGAAAAACTAGTAGATACTTAAACATTATTTTGCAGAAGCCTTATCGAGTACAGAAGTATCTACTTTTACATCTTTCTCATTTTTTTTACCATAAAAGCGAAGTTCAACTCTACGATTTTTAGCTCGCCCACTTGCTGTAACATTTGTAGCTACTGGCTTAAACTCAGCATATCCAACGGCACTCATTCTTTTTCCATCTACACCATCAAGTAACAACTCATGAAGGACTGAAATTGCTCGAGCAGAAGAGAGTTCCCAGTTATCTTTAAAAGGACTACTTCTTCCAGGTGCACCCTCATCAGTATGCCCTTGAATACTTACCTCTAAATTCTTTGGTAACTCTTCAATTATAAGGGCTATCCGTTTTAAGAAAAGGAGTGCATCTTGGTTTTCAATAGTCGCACTTCCTGGTTTAAATAGAAGTGCTGCGGGAAGTTCTATTACAAACCCCTCTTGTGCTTCTTCTACTGTAATAGCAGGACCCTCAGACTGTTCCATCATCTCATTTGCATCACTTGCAGCTTGCTGTATACGATTTACCATTTCACTTGTTTCATCTTGAGACTCTATAGGTGTAGACTCCTGAATACGTTGTTTTGAAATCTCTGTTTTTGTTCCACCCTCTAAAACACTCATCGCACCAGAAAGAGAACCAATTGCCTCAGAAACTTTTTTTGCATCCATACTTGACATTGATAAAAGGAGAACAAAGAAACATAAAAGAAGGGACATCAAGTCCCCAAATGCAGCCAACCAAGCAGGAAGGCACTCTTCACACTCGGGACATTTATTTTTAGCCATAATTATTTACTCTCTACTTTAATCAAATTGGCTTACTCTATCTGAAGGAGCCATATATGCAAGAAGTTTTGCTTCTAAAACACGCGGTGCATCTCCAGACTGAATAGACATAATACCAGAGACAATCATCTCTTTTATAATAGTCTCTTCATCATTACGTATCGCCAATATATTATAAATAGGTGTTCCAAAAACATTCCCAATAATCGCACCATACATGGTAGTAAGAAGTGCAACCGCCATCGATGGTCCAATGGCAGATGGGTCTGCCATATTTAAAAGCATAGCAACGAGACCAATGAGTGTTCCAACCATACCCATCGCACCAGCAAGTCCTGCCCACTGATTAAAAATGGAACCGTGAATTTTATGTCGTGTACTTGTCTGTTCCATATCTATTTCAAGAAGTTCACGAATAGTATCTGGTTCACTACCATCTATCGCCATAGAGAGTCCTTTTTTTAAGAACTCATTCTCTTCATCATTGACATCACCCTCAAGCGCTAAAATCCCATCTTTTCTAGCTTTTGTCGCAAACTCTACAAGTTTTTTAATAAGCTCAAGTGGATCTTCTTCCCCTGGCTTAATAGCTTTTCCAAAAATTTTTGTAAATGCTTTCATTTGATTTGGTTTAAATGAAATCATCAATGCTCCAATACTACCACCAACAACAATGAGAACGGAAGGAATATCAATGTATGCACCAACACCAACACCCATAGTCATAGCACCCAAAAGAAGAACCATAATTAAAACAATACCAATGACCGTACCTAAATCCATTTAAAAACCTTAACATAAAATTATAATTAGCTTATAATACCACAAAATTAATTAGTAAGAAGTTAGCCATCTATTTTTAATCAATATTTTGCTAATATTTCATTACAAAAAAAGAAGGTAAAGAATGAGTAAAGATAAAATAAGTATCATAATTCTAGCAGCTGGAAAGGGAAGTCGTATGAAATCCCCTACAGCAAAAGTACTCCACTCCATAAGTGGAAAACCTATGCTTTATCATATTATAAAAGCATCACAAGAGATCTCTAATGATATTAGTGTAGTTATTGCCCATCAAAAAGAGCTCGTACAAGAGAGTATGGAATCACTCTTTAGCGATATTAACTTTATAGTTCAAGATGCTGAAAATTTTCCAGGGACGGGAGGTGCTATGAAAAATGTAGTACCAAAGAATGAGAAAGTTCTAGTACTTAATGGAGATATGCCTCTTATCACTGCAGAAGCACTACACGGTTTTATAGAAACAGATGCAGAAGTCATTATGTCTATTTTTGATCTTAAAGACCCTACTGGTTATGGTCGTGTTATTATAGATGATGACAAAGTGCAATATATTGTCGAACAAAAAGATGCAAATGAGAAAGAACTAGCAACAACAACTGTAAATGCAGGTATCTATGCATTTAGTAAAAATGTGATTGACAAGTATATTCCGCTTTTAAGTAATGACAATGCACAAAAAGAGTATTACCTTACTGATGTCATCGCCATGGCTAAAAAAGATGCTCTCTCTATTGCTCCACTTCTTGTGGATGAAGAACATTTTAAAGGGGTAAATTCTAAAAAAGATCTTGCTGACTCTGAAGAGATTATGCAAGAGAGAATTAGAACACACTGGATGCAAGCAGGTGTAATTATGCAACTTCCATCTACTATATACATAGAGTCTACAGTCGTTTTTGAGGGGGAATCTATTTTAGAAAATGGATGTCGTTTAAGTGGTGAAACACTTATAAAAGAGTCTCATATAAAATCAGGTTCAGTTATAGAAGATAGCATTGTTAAAAACTCAGATGTAGGACCTCTCGCACACCTTCGCCCTGCTTCATACATTGAAGATACTCACATTGGTAACTTTGTGGAGGTAAAAAAATCTACACTTAAAGGTGTAAAAGCAGGACATTTAAGCTACCTTGGTGATGCACAGATTGATGAGGGAACAAATATTGGAGCAGGAACTATTACCTGTAACTATGATGGTGTTAAAAAATATAAAACTATCATAGGCAAAAATGTTTTTGTGGGAAGCGATACACAACTCATTGCACCTGTAACCATAGAAGATGATGTAATGATTGCAGCAGGATCTACTATTGCGAGTGGTACAATAAAAAGTGGTGTTTTAGCACTCACTCGTATAAAGCTAAGAACTATACCAAATTATTTTTACAAACATTTTAGTAAAAAGTAATCTATAAAAGTTATTACTCTTGAGGTATCTCTAATACATGTACTCTTAATATAAGTACATGTATTCCTCAACACCATCCGCAAACTTAATTTTAAGTGCATCTTCTAAACGGTTATAGATTCCCAATGGATTCTCATCTCTATTTCTAAGTTTCATAACTTCTAAAGTATCATACGATTCACTCATTATAAACTCAGCAACAACACCATATGAGTCACCACCTTGAATCTCTGCACCTTTTAAAATGAAGCCCATCTGATAAACACTATCTTTACTAGTAAAGAGAATATACTGTGCCGCATCAGTATAAGAGTCTTCATATAGGTAATCAAATGTACCATCAGAAATAATTGAACCAGTTGTTGTAAAAGTATTAGTATATGCATTTGTACCGCTTGTTGCATCTACTGTAGTTTGAAAATTTCCTTTAGAAGTTACATGTGTTAATCCATAATCATAACTACTTACCATATCAGCACTCATTGTTGCACCACTATTGAAAACATGCACAGTAGCTGCTATAGTAGCATTTTTTGCAGTATCATTAGGATCAGTTTTCATAACTATATTTAAACCTTCAACACCAATTTTGTCAAAGTCACTCGCTACATCCCAACCAAGATCAATCATACCTGTCATACCAGAATCAGCACTTAGTCCATTTAAGGCAATTTTTTCTAAACTCTCTACTATTGTATTTTCACCATTTTGAATAAGATATATACTCTCCGTTGTCATGGCACCATTAGCATCGCTCACAGAAAGGTTCTGCATCATATATGTCCATGTCTGTAAGCTATCATCTCGTTTTACCAGCATATCTGCAGTTACATTTTTATCATTTTGTGCAATCTCTACATTCATAGAGTAACTCTGATCGCCAATGTTATCTAAATCACCAGCATCTGCTGTACTTACACTCTCATGTGTTGCTACCCATTCTGTAATCTCTTCTGAGCTTAAGGATGTTTTAATTACACCAACAATTTTTGGCTCATCATTTATACCTATAAGTATTCCATCCATTTTAGAATTATTTGTATTTTCACCATCAAAAACTAACTGACCATTAAATACTCTTCCTGCCGTTGTTGTTACAGAACCATCTATAGTTGCACTAAATTTTATAAGTTCTAATGCTGGCTCTTCTGTAAATGTTGCTAAAATATCATAACTATCGAAAGACAATTTGGAAGCATTTCCTAAAAATCCATCCCCTTTAATACTCATTAACCCATTGGAACGTTCATAAGTAAAATCACTAATATTTAAGTTGTAATCAGTACCACTTATATAGTTTACTGCTTGTCCAACATCAACTTGAGAAAAGTCTACTGCACTATCTCCCACTATAGATGTCTCAATCTCAGTAGTAAAAACAACATCTGCAACTCTTCCATTATCAGCTGGATTTGTTATAGTCATTTTTACATCAGCTGTTGCTTTATTACATAAGAAAAATGCCATGCCACAAGCTGATTGTATATTTGTTGCTGTAAAATCAACTATATCACCATAAGATGTTGTATTAGATATACCATGGTAATTATTTTCAGATGTAGTTCTATCCATCGCTTGAGAAGTTGCAGTTATAAGGGCATCTAAACGTTCATTTACCTCTGTAACAGGAGCATCTAAGTCTCGATTTACTTCCTCTTGAAATGCGATACTAGCATCATATGCACCACCCATCAACTCTTGCATACCAAGTGCACTTGCAGCTACAAGAGGCAGAAGTTCACGATTTATTTTTTCTGTTTCAGTTGCTTGAAGTGTATGAGTCTGTTCATTTGTAGTATAAATAGTAAAAACACCATGACGCATCTTGCGAGCAAAGTATTTAGAGTCTTTTACAGTAGCTGTATTATCCACACCATCTACTAAAGCTGAAACTTTTGCTATTGTTGTCCCAGTAACAGGAGAGTGTCCCGCTCTCTCCTCTAAAATAAGCTCTAATTTACCATCTTTTGCAATAACCTTTGGTGCATATTCAGTTGAGTGAATATAACATAAGGATTCGGCAGTACTGACACTATCTGCTTTATCATAAACCGCCTTATCACTAAACCAATAAGCAGGATATTTAGAACCATCCGATGTATCTGTCATCTCTGTCACTAAACAGTAGCCAGGATCTTTATAACGTAGGGCTACTTCATAAACACCACTCATATCTATAAATAACTCTCCACCACTTACATAACTTGTAAAACTTGCACCAACACCGTACCCAATATCTCCATAACCACTTAAACCATCAGGTTTAAATGTTACACTCATATACTGCTGAGAAGCTACATAGTAAACTTCACCTTCAATATCTGATGCTTCAAATGCAAATGTTTGATTTGGATCAATTTTTGGTGAATTATCATCTACTGGCACTTCAATTATTTCAGGAGTTGAAGAGAAGTAACTTGCAATAAGCTCCTGAATAATATTATAAATTTCATCTATAATTTTATCTATCCAATCATTTTGTTTCTCTTCAATTTCTGTGGCTCTTGCTGGTGCACTAGAACTCGAAGAACCTACAGTGTCATTATAAAATCCAGTAAAATAGCCAACCAAAGTGCTACTAGAATCATACAAAGATTCATAAAGGTATTGATCGTCATTATCTCCCCAGTCATTATCAAGTAGCCAAGATTGAGAAAAAGTAGGTGTATAGTTAGTAATAACATAAGTTACAGAAACATCAAGACCATTTTTAACAAAAACTTCTAGTGTATTACTCAGTGCTAAGTCTGAAAGAGTGGAGGTTAAGTCACTTTTTGCTTCTTCCTCCTCTGTGTCATCAGAAGTAAACCAATTATATATAGAACTACCGATATCGGTAACCGATGAGTCTATCCCTAAGCCTTCAAAAAAACTACTACTGCTATTTTCACTAGTTGCTGTTTCATCATTTTGTGTTGCTAGTGGAGGTGGGATTGTGGCAACAGTTGTTACTGTCTCATCACCGCCACCACATCCTTGAAACGACATTGTTGCGGCAATCAATGCTGCTGCAGTTAAAGATAATTTCATTATCATCCTTTAGATATTATTATTTAAAAAAATTATATCACTTTTTTATCAAAAAGAGAATAAATATAAGAACTTTTTATATATCTATCATGATTATGTGTTAATTATACACAAGATGATTTTTATAAGAAGTCTTTTATTAAGTATAATTTGATAAAATATAAGAATTAAAAAAAACATCTATAAAATGAGATATATATGATAATTCCCACAACACTATTAAAAGATAAAAATGTACTTATTGGTGTCACAGGCTCTATTGCCGTTTATAAATCCTTGGAACTCGTTCGCTTACTGACAAAAGCGGGTGCAAATGTGAAAGTTATTATGAGTCCATCTGCAAAAAAATTTGTTGCTCCACTTAGCTTTGAAACACTTTCATCAAATCAGGTACTAGACGATACTAATGAGTCTTGGACCAATGCACATAACCATATAAAAATAACAGAGTGGGCAGATGTTTTCATAATTGCCCCTGCTACAGCTAACACCATTGCAAAACTTGCAAATGCCATCGCAGACACTATACTTTTACAGTCTGCTTTAGCCTTTAGTGGTGTTAAAATTCTTGCACCTTCTGCAAATACAAATATGCTAGAAAATCCTATAACAAAAGCAAATCTTAAAATGCTTGGTATCGCAAACTACACTATTTTAGAAACACAAACAAAAGAGCTTGCATGTAAAACTGTAGGTGATGGAGCGATGGCTGAACCACTTCATATATTTTGGGCAACAGCAAGAGAACTTTTAAAAGATGCTTTTTGGAGCGATAGAAGAGTAATAGTTACAGGGGGTGGTACTATAGAGAAAATAGACGAGGTTCGTTATATCTCTAACTTCTCTAGCGGTAAGATGGCTTCATCTATGGCAACAGCACTCTACTGTAGAGGTGCTGATGTTAATCTAATAAGCACAAAGTTTGAAGCAAATATTCCTGAAGATATTTATACTTTAGACGTTATAGACTCTGCTGAAATGCATGAGTATCTTGTAGACTCTATACGCATTGCAAAAAAAGGAAAACTCTCAAAAGCAACACTTGTAAGAGATGAGCAAATTCATCTTATACAGAAAAAACCCTATCTTTTTATGGCGGCAGCTGTCAGTGACTACATTCCTGCTTTTACACAAGAGGGAAAACTGAAAAAAGAGATGCTTGGAGAGAGTTTTGATTTAAAACTCAAACAGAATCTGGATATTTTGAGTAGTATAAATAAAGAGGGTATTTGTGTCGTTGGTTTTAAGGCAGAAATGGATGCTCAAAATGCACTGCAAAATGCAGTGAATATGCTACAAAAAAAGAGTCTTGATGCTGTCTGTTTAAATCTTCTTACAGATGCTAAAAGTTTTGGTTCACAAACAAATAGTGTGGAGTTTATAACAGAAGATAAACAGCATTCAATTCCTAAAAATGATAAATTAAATGTAGCATTTGAGATACTAAACTATGCAAAAGAGATAGAAGAGTAAATGATGAATAGTGTAAAACATATAGCCATTATAATGGATGGAAATGGTCGATGGGCAGAGCTACAAGGAAAAAAAAGAGTCAAAGGACATGAAGCTGGAGCTAAAGTTGTAAAAGAGATAACAACATTTTGTTCAAATAACCCTGAAATTGAGTACTTAACACTCTATGCATTCTCCACAGAAAATTGGAAACGTCCTCGCTTAGAAGTGGAGTTTTTAATGAAACTTCTTAACAACTATCTCAAAAATGAACTCCCTGTATATCTCGAGAATAATGTTCGTTTTGAACCTATTGGAGATATACGTGCATTTAATAAGTCTCTACAAAAAACCATTAACATGGTAGAAGAAAAGACAGCACACTGTGATGGTTTAGTGCAGTACTTAGCACTTAACTACGGTGCACAAGATGAAATAGTAAGAGCAGTAAATAGACTCAAAAATATAGAAGGAAATATAACGCAAGAGATGCTCAGTAATGCGCTTGACTCAAAACATGATGTTGATCTACTTATACGTACGGGAGGGGACCATAGACTCTCAAACTTTTTACTTTGGCAAGCTGCCTATGCAGAGCTTTTCTTTACAGATACACTTTGGCCAGACTTTACAAACAAAGAACTCGAAAAAATCATAAAAAAATTTACAAAAGTTGAACGTAGATTTGGAGGCTTAAAATAATGGAAATATTTATAGCCTCCATCTTTGGTCTCCTTTTTGGCTCATTTTTAAATGTTGTTATTCTTCGCATTCCCAAAGAAGAGAGTGTTGTTTTTGAAGGCTCATACTGCTACTCCTGTGGCAATAAACTAAAACCTTGGCATAACATTCCTCTTCTCTCTTGGTTATTTCTTCGTGGGAGATGTGCCTTCTGTAAAGCAACTATCTCTATTCAGTATCCACTTGTAGAACTTGCTTCTGCCCTTCTTTTTGCCGCTATTGCTTATAAGTACGGTCTCTCTTTACCAGCTTTTTTTATAGCCCAAAGTTTTCTTATGCTTTTAGCACTCTCTGTTATAGACTTTAAGTATAAAATGGTACCTGACTCTTTAAATATACTTGCTATACTTTTTGCTATTTTTGGGGCTTGGAGTCCAGCAGGCTTTTTACTCAATCTAAATAATGCACTTCTTTTTGCTGGTGGTTTTACACTTTTACGTTTTTTCCTCTCCTACTATCTTACCTCTTCGGTATATAGAGCAGGTCTTAAAACAAAAACAGCATGGAATAAACATTATGATCGAACGCCTTTTTTAGAAGCAATGGGAGAAGGCGATATTATGGTAGCCGCAACTATGGGAGCACTCTTAGGAGTCAAACTTACTCTCGTTGCTATCTTTCTTTCAGCACTTCTAGCACTCCCTATTATGCTTCTTGTAATGAAACGTTCTCGTGAAGAGCAGAGAGTTCCTTTTGTCCCATTTTTAGCACTCGCTACATTTATAGTCTTTCTTTACGATTCGCCAATTATGAGTTATATTGAGGCTAATTACTAACTAATGAATAAATTAAGAAACTACATAACTGATAACCTTTCACTTATTTTCATGTCAATATTTATTTCACTTTTTGCTATAGCTTCAGTGATATTTCTTATTAAACTTGCAACCTATACAGCGATTATTCAACTCACTGTTTGGGAGATGACAAAACTCTATTTTTTTCGTATACCAGAATTACTCTTTTATACTCTGCCTGTAACATTTTTTATAGCAGCCACACTTACACTCTTTCGCCTCTCTAATGAAAATGAAATGATAGTCATATTTTCCCTTGGTATTAAACCATCATTTATTCTTAAAACACTTTTTAAACCAGCACTGCTTCTCTCTACCCTCCTTTTTGTAGACTTTTTTATACTCTTTCCTCACTCTAAAGTACTCTCGTCAAACTTTATCTCTTACAAAAAGAGTGAAGCACAGTTTAATCTCTCGGCAAGTGAATTTGGAAATAGTTTTGGAGATTGGCTTTTATATCTTGGAGTAAAACAAGATGATGGTACATTCTCAAAAGTTTTTCTCTTTAATAAGAAAAAAGAGGAGGAGATTCTCATAGCGGCAAAGAATGCAAAACTTGTAAACGATGGAGGTATTTTACGTTTAAAGCTTTATGATGGACAAGGATATAGTTACTCTAAAGAGAAGTTCACTCAAATTAATTTCGACACAATGATGATTAATGATACTATGAAAACTGAGCTAAAAGCCTATATGAAACCTTATGATTACTGGACTTCTATAAAGAGAAGACATGCAAAGAAAAAAATGTTTATAACAGATGTACTCTTGAGCCTTTTTCCAATGCTCAGTATATTTCTTATAGCATCTATGGGAATTGTACATGCTAGACATCAGAAGTCTCAAGTCTATCTTTTTCTTTTTCTTGGAACAATTTTTTACTATGGTTTTACTTTAGGTCTCCAAAATATATTAGGATTTTATACTATTCCTACAGTTGCTACACTTTGGCTATTTATTACCTATCTCTTCTACAGAAAAAAAGTTACAAAAACATTCTAATGCGTATTAAAATAATAGTAGCTTACGATGGAACACATTTTCTAGGTTCACAACAGCAAAAAGAGACAACAAACACTATAATGGGACAGCTTCATAAAGTTTTAAAACAACTTGGTATAGAGTCAAAAATAGTTGCAAGTGGTCGTACAGATAAAGGTGTTCATGCTTCATATCAAGTCTGCCACATCGATCTTCCCCCTTTTTGGAGTGATATTATAAAACTAAAAAGAGTTATTAACCGTATGCTCCCCTCCTCTATACTTGTAAAAGAGATTAGAGAAGTAACTGATGATTTTCATGCTCGATATAGTGCAAAAAAAAGAGTCTACAGATATATACTCAAAGAAGAAGAATCAAATCCTTTTGAAGGAAATTTTGTTACATTTTTAGAGAGTGTAGACTTTTTGAAAATAGAAAAAAATATAAAACTCTTTCAAGGAGTACATGATTTTTCTTACTTTTTAAAAACAGGAAGTGATGAGAAGAGTAGTGTACGGGAGATATACAGTGCTTTTGCCTATAAATATAATGCTTATATAATTTTACATTTTGAAGCGAATGGTTTTTTACGGAGCCAAATCCGTCTTATGGTAGGAGCTCTTCTTCACTTAAATGAGGTACAAATAATCGAAAAATTAAACCTTAAAAAAAATCATAAGCTCAAACCTGCACCTTCAAATGGTCTCTACTTAGCACGTATTAAATACTAGATTATGTAAGAAATCTACTAAACTTTTTTTCTATAACTCTTACAAATCCAATACCAATCAAAATTCCTATAGAGTCAGCAAAAACATCTAAAAGAGAAAAGAAACGACCATCTATAAAACTCTGTACTACTTCTATTTGTAAGCCAAATGCTAGTAACAATAAAAACTTTACAATTATGGAAAGATTTTTATAAGCAAATGTTAGTAAAAAATAGAGTACAAAAAAGGCTGTAAAATGGTTTGCCTTATCCCATACACTCTCCATCGCTTCTATATGTATAGTTGTAGTTGCAAGAAACTCAATCACAACTAAACAAACAAAAAGGTAGAGTTTAAATATACCAGTAGAGAAGAAAAATTTAATCATTTAGTATCCTATTTATTGTATCTGTTACACCCTCATCCCAAAGAATCTCTTTATGGGAAAGATCTTCTAACTCCATGTACCCTACAAGATTTTTAACTCTCTGTTGTAATACTCTTGCATTCTGAATATAGGTCACTTCATCATCTCTACTCACAAAAAGATATGTTTTAGCATCAACATTTTCAACATATTTTCCAGTAGCAAATTTATATCTAAAGATTTTTGAAAGGTTTAAATTTGGGAGGAAACTTTTATCTACGAACTTAGACTTTGCAAGTGAAGCTATTGAGTCAAATGCACCTATAAGAAAGAGTGCTTTAACACGCTCTTTAGAAGCCACATAAGCGGCTATATTAGAACCTAAGGAGTAACCCAAAAGAAAAAAATCACCATAATTTTTTTGGACTAATTGTGCAATTTTTATCCCATCATCTAAAATATTTTTCTCACTTAATTTTCCTTGACTTTTTCCATAAGAACGATAGTTAAATGCAATCACTCTACTTTTAGAGTATGTAACACTCAACATATTTACTAAGCCAACAACATCATGACTTCTTCCAGCAAAAAAGAGGAGTGTGGTTTTAGGATTTTTTGGTTCATAGAGTACACCCTCTAATGCTACACCATCATCTGTATTTATTGTTAAAAAAGAGCATGCTTCACAGATGTTTTTTTTTCTATTATAAGTTGGAGTGAAAACCATATAGAACTGCCAATGGTAAAATGCAAAAACTAAGACAAGAAGAGTAAAAGATATAAAAATAATATAGATCATACTATTTCATTAAAAAGTCTTGAAGATTATCTAAACTCTCAAAGTTACTTACATAATTTTCTCGTACACTACAACTCACTAAAGAGTCTCTAAAGAGTGGAAACTTTTGAACATCAGACTCAACACTTTCTAATTTTTTCTCACTTAAAATCAAAAAATCATCACCTTCAACACGAAAAAGAATAGTATCTTCATTTAAGGCATCTATATATTTTGCGAATGCTATAAGAAACTTATCACCCTCTTTCCAGCCCATTTTTTTATTGTATTTTGAAAAATTATGTAATTCTACACTATAAAAATAGACAGAGTCTGATTTTATTCTATAGCGAAGAACAAGAGGAAGATACTCTATAATAAAAAGCTCAGTAAGTCTATCTTTATAAAAGTATGAAAAACGTTGTTGCTCTATTGTGGACTGAGGTAGTTGTGTAATGGCACTATCTATATCTATATTTTTCAGTGCTTTTACAGCTGCACTTACAACTTCTGGATGAAAATGTTTTGCACTTAAACTCTCCAACTCTCTAAGTGATACTTTTAAACTTTTTCTTGGCTTATACACACGATTCGTTGTCATAGCATCAAAGGCATCAGCAACAATCATAATCCTACTCAAAGGATTAATTTCATCTTTTTGTATACCACGAGGATAACCACTTCCATCAAATTTTTCATGATGTTCTCTCATTATTTCAGCGATATCTTTATATTGGTCTATTTCATGTAAAATATTGTATCCACTAATAAGATGCTCTTGAATAAGCTCATACTCTATATCACTTAATTTTCCAGGTTTAAGGAGTACACTATCAGGAGTAGAAATTTTCCCTATATCATGCAACCATGCAGCTTTTTTTAATTTCTCTATCTCCTCTAAAGAATAGTGCATCTCTTTTGCTATCAGTTCACAGTAGTGAGCTACCCTTTTTGTATGTCCAGCCGTATAAGAGTCCCTTGATTCTATCATATTTACCATTGAGTGAATAATCTGCTCTTGATTTTTCACCTTCTCATTTTCAAGTTCATTTATTTTATCTTCTTGTCTCTTATCACGAAAAATTACAACTGTTCCCATCACATCATTTTCATCATAAATAGGCGTTGCTAACAAGGAAACAGATAAAAATGTTCCATCTTTTTTTACAAAATGAGTATTGACATTTGTAAAAATATTTTCTGTTATAGAAACCTTATGGATGGAGCATTCAGAAGCTTTAATCATCTCATTATCAATCGTTTTATAATGTATATAGTCATGAATAGGCTTGCCAAGAAGTTCATTCTTTTTAAATCCTAGCATCAACAGTGCTTGTTTATTAATAAAAGTTGTTTTATTCTCTAAATCTAAAGTATAGATACCATCACCTATACTCTGTGCGATGTCTATAAATTTTTTTTCACTCTGCTGTAACTTTATATTTTGCTCAAAAAGTTTAAGATACAATGAAATTTTATTTAGAAGCTGATGATCATCTATAGGTTTTGTAAGGTAATCAACAGCCCCAAGTTCAAATCCTTCTTTAACAAACTCATCGCTTTTAAATACTGCTGTTACAAAAATAATAGGAATATCTTTTGTCTTCTTATTTGATTTTACAAGCTTTGCAAATTCAAATCCATTCATCTCTGGCATTTGGACATCTAAAAGTATTAAATCTACATGCTTTTTCAGTAAAACATCTAAACCCTCTTTTGCACTTAAAGCCTCAATAGTATTAATTTCTCCTGTTGTTTCCAAGAGTGCACTCAGTGTAAAAAGATTATTTTTATTGTCATCTACACATAAAATTGTATATCTAGTTCCCATCATCTTCTACAAACCCTATTTCTTCCACCTGCTTTTGCTGCATAGAGTGCATCATCCGCACGTTTTGTAATAGTTTTAATTGTATCACCCACAAGATACTCCGTGAGCCCAAAACTACATGTAATATGCCCTATTTCTTTAAATGGTTCCTCTTCAACTTTTATACGTAATTGTGTAACTATTTTCTCAGCAAGTTTTGCATTTACATCTGGCAAAAGTAATACAAACTCCTCTCCACCCCAACGTGCAAATATATCGCTATCACGAATATTTTGACTGATTAACTTTGCCAATTTAATAAGAACTTCATCACCTATCAAGTGACCATATCTATCATTGACTGCTTTAAAGTGATCAATATCTATCATGATATATGAAAATGTAGTATGTGCTTCTTGTGCTTTTTTTATTTCTAAAGTAAATAACTCTTGGAGTCTATTTCTATTGTAGATATTTGTAAGAGAATCATAATAAGCTTGATGTGCATACTCTTTATTTTCGCTATCTATATAGGTAATATTTGTCAAACTTAAAATATAATTCTCATCAAATTTTTTCACTTTAACATCAAAAGAGTTCATTTTTTCACTCTCTCTATTTTTCACTAAAACAACAACATTATCATTATGTAATCTCTTTTGTAAAACATCTATCCAAAACTCATTATCAGAAACTTCTGCTAAACTAAAGTATCCCTCTTTTTCAATAAAAGTATTACAAACACATCCATACTTTTCAATAAAATTTTCAATACCTTTTACACCATACACATTCGATACAGCAGAGTTAATCTTAATAATATTTTTACCATTTGTAACAATTACCAAATTATCTTGTGTATCTAAAATATTTTGAATCAAATCACGTTCTTTTTTCAAAATAAGTTTACTCTCAACTAAATCTAAATGAAACTTTACTCTCGCAAAAAGTTCATTTGCATTAAAAGGTTTACTCATATAATCAACAGCACCAACCTCATAACAAGTAGTCACGGTCTCTTCATCTTTTTTGGCTGTCAAAAATATAATAGGAAGATCTTTTGTCTTTCTGTTTTTTTTAATTAACTTTGCTGTCTCAAAACCATCAAGTTCCGGCATCATAACATCTAAAAGAATTAAATCTACCGTTTCACGAAGTAAAATACATAAAGCTGCTTTCCCCGAAGATGCACTAAGGATTTCATACTCTTTTTCAAAGTTTGACTCAAATAGTGCTTCTAATGTAAACAGGTTAGTCTGAATATCATCAACACATAAAATTCTCTTCATTACACTACTTTCCTATATATTTTACAATCATCACTACACTTTTTAAATTTACTCTCAAACAACTTAGGTATCTCTTCACTCTCACCTATTAAAAGGTGCCCACCAAACTTTAAAGAGTCATAAAAAAGTTTAAAAACTCTCTCAGTAAGTAGATCATTAAAATAAATCAAAACATTTTTACATTCTATTATATCAAATTCATTAAAAACACTATCTTTTTCAAGATTATGTACAAAAAAATGAACTTGTTTTCTAATAAAATCTGCTACCTGTACATACTGTTCATTAACCCGAAAGTAATGCTGTAAATCTCCACTAAGACCTAAATTTTCATATCTAACTTTTGCTTTCTCATATGAGTTTCGATCATAAATAGCATTTTTTGCTTCTTCAATAATTACAGGGTTGAAATCTGTCGCATAAATAACACTTTTATTTAAAACACCCAATTCATTTAAAATAATTGCTGTTGAGTAGACCTCTTTTCCAGAACTACATCCAGCACTCCATATTTTAATATTATAACAATTCTTATGCTCTTTTTCTATTAAGTGGATCATATTTTTTGATGACAACTCTTTTCTAAAGAACTCTGTTACATTTATTGATAACTCCAAAAAAAGTGCTTTAAATGCAGAAGAATTAAATAAAACTAAAACCAATAGAGAAGTTAAATCTTCTATTTTATATTTTATCCTAAAATACTCTATTCGTCGCAAAATAGAGTCACGACCATACTCTTGAAAATTATACTCATAAATAATACTAATCTTCTCTAAAAGATACGATACAGCCTTATCTTTAGTAAGAAATTCTTTTTGTATAAGTTCTATATAACGAACTATATTTTCTGTTTTTAATATATAATCATAAATCCCCTGTTGTCTTGCTTTAAGAGGAATTGTATCAGCCTCACACTCCCTAGCATCCTGAATAATACTCAAGGAACCTACACTTTTAAGAAATCCTAAAGTATCTACACCATCCGAACCATAACCACATGTAAGTATTGCTAAAAGAGAGTCTCCATACATTTCAGCTAAAGAATGAAAACTGACAGATATAGAGGGTCTTGCCCCATTTACTACAGGAGTGTTTTCTAGTACTATTTCTCCACTCTCTACTCTTAAATGTTTATTAGCAGGTGCAATATAAATATGACCTTTTTGCAGACTCATCCCATCTTTTGCATAGAGCACAATACTCTCTACATATCTACTAATAACAGTATCAAAACTCATTTTAAAATCACTACTAATATGCTGTATTATAAATATAATAAATTTTTTTGTCTCAATCTGAGAGAGAATCTCTATAACCTTTTCACTACTATTACTACTACCACCTATTACAATAATCTCTTTTTTTTTACTAGAAGGTGGCATCTCAAAAGTAAAATTAGTGTGAAAACCAAGTTTATAAAGGTACTTTGATAGTTTACTTTTATTCATGTAAATCTGAATCTTTTTTTTATGTATAACTTGTGCATTATAAAGTATGTCTATACATTTAGAAGGTAAAAAATAGAGATTTTTAAAATGTATTTCATAAAAAGTAACAGGAGCACAGAGAAGAGTTTCTAGTCTCTCTAAATCTTCTTCTACACTATCTATTATCTCTATTTTATAGCTATTTTGAAGTTCTAAAAAGTGTAGCAAAGACTATTTACTCCAAGCTTGTAAAATAGAAACAAGTGCATTTTGATCTATTGGTTTAGGAAGGTAATCGTTTGCTCCTGCTTCAAAACACATCTCTTTATCTTTTTTCATGGTCTTAGCAGTCACCGCAATAATGGGAATATGCTTGAACTCATCATCCATTTTAATCTGCTTTATAGCTTCTAAACCATCCATAATAGGCATCATAATATCCATTAAAATAATATCCATCTCTACATCTTCTTCATGCAGTAGTTTTATAGCTTCTTCACCATTAAGCGCACTATATGTTTCTGCTCCTAACTCCTGTAGTACAGAGGAGAGTGTAAAAATATTTCGGCTATCATCATCCACTATCATAATATTTTTTCCATGCAAAATTTCAGAAGAAAAGAGCATATCATTCTCAAGAACAAAGGGTGCTTCAAGCTCTTGAGTTTCTAATGATGTAGCAGGTAAGAGTGCCTTTTTCTCTACAAATGTATTCTCTTGTAGTGGTAAAAGCACTCTAAATGTAGAACCTTTCTTAGCTTGAGACTCTACCTCTATAATTCCACCCATAAGATCAATAAATTTTTTGCTTATTGAGAGTCCAAGTCCCGTTCCACCGTACTCCCGACTTATACTTCCATCCACCTGTTTAAAGGCTTCAAAAATAAAATTTAGTTTCTCTTGAGGTATCCCTATTCCACTATCTTGTACCTCTAATGCCAGTAAATTCTCTTTTTTATAAATGGAGAGTACTACACTCCCCTCTTTTGTAAATTTAAATGCATTACTTAGAAGGTTTTTTAGTACCTGTAGTAATTTTGTTTTATCTGTTTTAAATTTTGATTTAAATGTATCTTCTATTTTAAAGAGAATGTTTTTCTCTTTTGCCAGTTCACCAAAGAGTCCCTCTAATTCATCGATTATGCTACTTGTTTCTATCTCTTCTACTATTAATTCCATATTTCCTGACTCAATTTTACTTAAATCTAAAATATCATTAATAAGCAGTAAAAGATCATTTCCTGCTTTATGAATAACCGCTGTTTTCGAGATATCACCCTCTTTTAAATTACCACTCTGATTTTGAGTAAGTAGTTTTGAGAGGAGTATAATTGAGTTAAGAGGAGTACGAAGTTCATGTGACATATTTGCCAAAAACTCACTCTTATACTGACTTGCTTTTTCTAAATCATTGGCTCTTTTATCGAGATCCTCTTTCGCTTCTAATAACTCTTTATTTTTAATTTTCATCTCTTTAGCTTGAAGTGCTAACTGCTGCTGTTGCTCTTCCATCTGAACATTTGACTCTTGTAACTCTTCACTCTGTGTTTGTAACTCTTCAAATGCACTTTGTGATTTTTCAAGCAACTGTTTTATCTGTAAGTTTTGAGATGTTGCATAGAGAGAAGTTGCGAAGATAGAAGATGTTTTAAGGAGATACTCTTTTTGCACACTATTAAATGACTCAAAAGTCATAAACTCAACCACTCCTAAAAGCTCACCCTCGTGAATAAGAGGGAGGGTATAGATCTCTTTTGGTTTAGAGATTGTAAGACCACTCATGACTGTAATTCCATCATCTTTTATATTACGAAGTAAAATGACCTCTTTTTCAAGTGCAACCTGACCCACTACTCCCTCACCAAGTGTAAAACTATTTGAGCGATCATCACGTATATTAAAGGCAAATGAAGCAATTAGATTTAAGGTTTTACTCTCCCTATTAAAAGCATACACTGCTCCACTACTCGCACCAACATAACGACTTGCTGTTACTATAGATTTTTTTGCTAAAAGCGCCGTGTCACTCACACCACTTAATGTGTCACTATAAGAACTAATACCCTCATTAAAATAGATTTCATCAGCACTTTTTTCACTATTTTCTCGAAGTATCTCAGTCATTCTAGCTAAAGCAAGACTCAACTCGTCTCTATTTGATTGTGCAACAATGTTATCTGAAAAGTCCTCTTTTGTAATAGCATTTGCTTGATGTAGTATGGTCTTAAGATAACTTATCATTCTTAACATAGCTATTCCAAGTCTATCATCCTCTCCTACTGCCTTATACTCTATATCTATCTCACCTCTTGCTATAGACTCTGCAACCTCTGTCACTGTTTCAAGGTAAGATATAGTATCCATAAAAGCTAAACCAAGGGTATCTTCACCACTCTTAACAATTATTTTTGTATCATAATTTCCTACTGAAAGTTTCTGTGCTAAAAGTGAAATCTCCTTTAATCTTTTTGTCATATTTGTGATAGCTAAACCTAATTTATCATTTTTACTCAAAAGTTGAATATCTTTTGTAAACTCCCCTGCAGCAACAGCATTTACCTGAACAATTATAGTCTCAATGGCATCCACAAGTTTTGCAGAAGAGTGCACAATCTCTCCAACCTCATCATGTGCACTATACTCTATTTCAACTCTACTAATAACACCATGAGAAAGAGCCTTGAGTTGCCCTGTAACTAAAGAGAGTGGTCGTGTAATTTTACGAAGATAAAAACGAATAATAAGAAAGCTTAACACTAAAACAAATAGTAAAATCGAAAGAAATAACTTATTAAAATTTTCTAGTTTCGCTAATGCTACACTCTCATCCACATAAGAGATAATATACCAATACTTCTCTACCGAGCCCTTTAATGGATAGATTTTATGAAAAGAGTATAGTTTTCCATCTACACTAAAAGTTCCCTCATCCCCTTTAATATGCTTTGCTACTGTTGGATACTCACTTTTAAAGTTAAAGCCATGCTTGAGTTGTGTTCCCCAAAGCTTCTGTTTATCTTTATTATAAAGATAGTCACCTATATCATCAATTAAAAAATAAGAGACCTGTTTATCTGCATTTTTACTCTCATTTTTAGCAATAAGGTTTAAAACTTGATTTGCATAAGCACTTGCCACAAAAATCCCGATTAATACATTGTTTCCATCATACATAGGTGTAGAGTAGCGGATAACAGGAATATAAGGTTTTAATATCTTTCCATTTTCTATATTTAAATTCATCTTTGAGGCATAGAACTCACCTTTCTTTAGTCTTTTTGGTATCTCAACATAATTTCTACCTTGTTTATTTTGTAACTGCATTTGAGATTTTATATCTGCAACATCATGGACAGAGTCATACGATGCAACAATAAGCTCATTTCCATCCAAACCTATAACTCTTATTTTATAGTAATTTTTTTGTGTCTCTAAAAAATCTTCTAAAATATCTGAAAAAATCGTTTTCCATTTTTGAGACTGCTTGTCTACCGATATAGTTTTCCATGTCATGTACCGTTTTAATGCATAATTTTCACTCAAAAAACGAATATCTTTAGGAACACTCTCTAAATTTGCTTCTATAGAGAGCTGTATAGTTTCAGTATCTTTAGAGCTTAAATCATTAAAAGCACTTAAATATGCATCATGTGCACTTGAGTAACCTATCCATCCTATGGAACCAACACCTAAGAGAATAACTAAACTAAATATATAAAACATTTTATTTTCTAGTGACATTTTAAAACTCATCTTAATCTCCTAACATCTGTACGTAAAAGCACTACTTTCCTTAAACACCAGCTCATCAGCTGATCTACATCAGCAGGAGTTTTACCTACATAAATGCTTGCAGCTGGAGTAATATAGTGTGTTAAACCAACATATGCTTTTATTGTCTGTAGCTCTGCTAGTATCATCTGGTTCATTGTAAAAACCTTACTTGGTGTTACTTTCCCCTTTCTAAATGCAGAAAAATCAACAGTTGCTATACCTACACTAAACTGTATCTGTTTTATCTTTTCTAAAATTTCCATAGAGACCTCAAAAGTATCTGTAGATGTTGCTTTATTATTCCTTGCACTTGGTGCAGTGTTATCGTCTATAGAGAGATAATTTAGTACTGTAGTTAAATCATTATAAATTCTCATACTCTCACCAAATACATAAGAGGGAGTAAAACCTGACTGATTAAGCATATCAAACATCACCGATATCTTATTTAAAGCATTAAAAACATCAAGAGGTGTTTTATTTCTATACTCTATTTTTTTTGCTATAACAAGTGTATTAATATCTTTTCTAAACTTAAAAATTTTAATCTCTGCTAAAATTCTTTGTGTTTGCTCATACACCAAATCAAGATTTAGATTAAGTACAGGCTCCATATTTATAGGTTCTATCATTGGCAATTTATTTGATACACGTAACATATTTATTTTGATCGATATCTCATATGTCATCTGCCAAACATTCCTCGGCTTAAGTGGTGTTTTTATGGCCGTCTGCTCTGTAATCTTTACATCATCATATGAAACACCATAATGCTTTAGTAAAAGATGCATCTCATCATTAATAAGCATCACCTGTGCATACACATCAGTTGGAGTAATTGTTTTTGCAGATAAGCCTGTTATCAACAAAAGAAAAAACACTATTTTTATCATTTAACATCCTATATATAATCTTCTATACTAAATTATACTGCAACTCTTTCTTTAATTAAATTAAATCCTATATTATTCGCTATAATTGCGTTAATAAAAGTAGGAAAATATATATGCAAATATTTGGAAAATTTACGACTAACTTTGATATGGACTATATAAATGGTCACTATATCTACTTAAATGAAAATGATGAAGATCAGATTACAAGTGAAGATCTTAAGCAGATGCTCAAAAAAAAGAGAAAAAGTGTCTGTGGAACGGTCATCCTCTATAACCCTGAGCTTACCCCTGTAGGTTACTCAATGAGTCATTTTTTACAAGAGGATGGCTTTGATAAGTATGATGAATTTGTACCACTCACTGAGGATCCAATGAGTTATGTTATAAATGCAGGACTTAAACATATATACCCTGGAAAACTAGTAGAGATTAAGTACCTTTTTGGATACAACCGTCCAAATATCGCACCAACTCCAATCATAGAAGAGTTTGATTCAGATATAGATAAACTTACATCTTCACAATTTACACGCTATGATAGAGAACTAAACTACTTAGATGTACCTAATATTCGTATTAGTGGTAAGTTTGTCTTTTTAGGCATGGGACATAAGTATGATAGACATCATAAAGCTATTATTGCTTATGCTCGCTCTCTTGCACAACAGGTCACTAAACTCGGGAAGCAAGTAGTTTTTCTTCATGATAACAACTATGATCCAGATGAGGCTATTGAGATGGCTTACTTCCTCTCCCCTGTAGCAACAGGAAAAATGAAAGAGATTCGAGCCAATGCCTTTAAAGAGATCTTTAAAGAGTCTCCGCACAAAGTAGTGAAGATTCGACTTTAAAGTTTTTTCGCCCATCTTGCGAAAAAACGAGCACTCTGTAGTCGAGGGCTTATCTCTTTATCTTCTAAAATATACGCAGAGAGTAGTTTAGCAAGATAAGGAGCTAATACAAATCCATACCCACCACTTCCATTTATCATACTCAAATTTGGATAGTAACTATATGCTGAAAAATTTGGTTTTTTTGTTTGAAACTTAATAGATTTATTCTCCAATGTTTCTCCTGACATTACAAGCGAACCAATAATAGGCATATAATCAAAAGAACCAGAACGTAGCCCCATATAATCTTTCAAAACCTCTACATTTTCTAAAGAGAGTGTTCGACTTGCTTTTTCCAAAATCTCCTCTCTTCCTGAAGCTATATCATAAGGCTCTGTATCTCTTTGGGGATGATAATGCACATTATGGGTTGCCCCTATGGCTAAGTGACCATCACGACTTGGAGAGATACTTACAAACTGATGCAGAGAGTTAGGATTATCTGTTGTAGTTTTTATATCTATTCTATGTCCCCAAACACCACGAAGTTTTATATAGGGCTCATGAATGACTGTATCATAAGCCCCTGTAGCTAAAACAACTTCTTTTGCTCTATACCTCTCATTTATCACCCAACTACCATCACTATACTCTAAACTTTTCACTTTTTCTTGCTTAAAAATTGCTGACTTTGAGAGTGCCTGACACATTAACACTGCATCTACAATACCTGCATTTAAGGAGAGGGACTCCCTTGCTTGTTTTTTATGTTCTAAAAGTTCTAAAGAAGTTTTTTCTTTATATATACGAAGTATCTCTTCATCTACACTATCTTTTGCTATATGAATTAAAATTGCTTTTGTAAAAAGTTTTGGAAAGTTTTTCTCATAAAACTCCATAGAGTAGAGAAATGCAGTATGAAGTAACTCTTTAAGCTCTCCACTCTTGGAAAATTTTGGACTTACAAATGCACCTGCTGCACCACTCCCTCCACTAGCAATACCACCCTCATCAAAAAGAATGACTCTCTTACCAGCACTGCTAAGCTCATAAGAGATACATGCCCCATTAATACCAGCACCAATAACAGCTACATCATACATAAATTACTCATTAGTAGCACTTCTAATACTATAACGTTTCAAAATTTCAGGATTTGCTTTTTCTGCTGTTTCTCTCTCTATGGCAACCTTAACACCATCACTATTTTCTAAAATAAGAAACTTACCCTTAAAGTTATGAAGTATCTTGTTAAATGCTCTAAAATCTTTAAAACTTTTTCCATCTATTTTATCTATTAACCAGAGAGAAAAATTATGATTTCCTCTATTACTTTTATCTGCTAAAACTTTTAAGAGAAGAACCTCTTCATCTTTTTCTGGAGTTGCCCACTTACTCGATGCTACTCGGAGAGAGAGGGATGCTCTTGTAGCTAAAAGGAGATTACGACTCAAAGGAGAAAAAACATAACCACCATAAATGGTATATCTTGGCATAACATCATGCTCTACTGTATTGACTAGAAGATCATCATCTGCTATGTTTGTTATTTTCACCGTAATTGTTTTATGTTTGCCATCTCTAAGTATCTCAAATACCACACTCTCACCCAACTGTTTCTCATCAACATAGTAAATTAAAGAGGTAAACTGCTCGGGTATAAACTCTACTGTTCCATCATTTTTAATTTGATGAGCATCAATACTTAGGAGTATGTCACCATTTTGAAAAACACCAAATACAGAAGATTTTTTAGAGATATCCATAACCATAACACCACTCATATCTTTTTTCATCTTATACACACTACGGATCGCTTCATTTTCCATTTTCTGTGTTGCAAATCCTAAATGACCAAATCCATCGTAAACACCATCATCAATATCTTTTAAAAAGTGTTTGACTATTTCAGTAGGGACAAGATAGCCTATACTTTGACTCTTTGTGATCTGCTGCATAACTACACCAACTATTTTTCCATCACTTATAGCAGGACCTCCACTATTTCCAGGATTAACTGCTGCATCTATTTGTATAGCTAAAAAACGCTCTCTTGAGTGGGCATAACGATTATGTTCAATACGAGAGACTATTCCCTTACTAACACTTAAAGAGTTTCCACCCATAGGAAAACCATAAACGGTTACTTCCTCTTGAACAGTAGGAAGTGAACCCAATTCTAAAGCATGTGCATCTTTAAAAAATCCCTTTTCTTTTACTTTTAGCAGTGCTAAATCTGCCTGATGTGAAATAAATTCGACCTCAGCCTCATAGCGTTTTGTCTCCCCATAACGTTTTACCTCTATAAATGTTTCATTCGCTACAACATGAGCATTTGTTAATATACGATTACCAGATATAATACTTCCTGACCCATGGGAGCGTTTAATGCTTGTATTCCAAGGAGTGAGGTAATTTGGTACTTTAGAGACTGTGTAAATTTTTACAATGGACTCTTTTATACTTGAGTGAAGTGCACTAAAAGAGAAAATCATAATAAAAAGAATTTTTATCATCGAAATACAACCCTATTTCTACCACTTCCCTTTGCATCATAGAGTGCTTCATCAGCACGTTTTAAAAGATCGTCCAGTGTTTTTGTCTCCTCATCTGCTGCAGAGACTCCTTCACTTATTGTTACTTTTATCACTTCATTATTTTCTATATTTATCTCTAATGCTTCTACCATTTTACGAAGTGAATCTATCTTCTCCTCCACTCTATCAGAAGAAGTTTCATGACAAATAATTGCAAACTCCTCACCCCCAATACGCCCAAAAACAGTTGCATTAATAATATTTTTTTCAACAACTTCAGCCACTTTTTTAATCACAACATCACCAACAGAGTGACCATAAGTGTCATTAATATTTTTAAATTTATCTATATCTATCATTACGGCATAAAGGTTCTCTTTTTTATCTTTGAAAAGTGCTTCAGAGAGTTCAAAAAACTTTCTTCTATTATAAATACCTGTCATCATATCATAAGATGCTAACTGATCTAAATTGTAAATAAGTGCTCGTATATCAAGCTGTGTCTTAATTCTGACTAATAACTCCCTAGGTTTAAAAGGTTTTGTCACAAAATCTATGCCACCTGCTTCATATGCTCTCTCAATAGAAGCCTCATCCGTTTTTGCAGTTATAAAAATAACCGGAATATCCTTCGTTCTACTCTTTGCTTTAATATGTCTACAGACTTCATACCCATCCATATCTGGCATCATAATATCCAAGAGTATAACATCTATCTTTTCATCATTGACTATCTCTAATGCTATTTCACCATCAGTTGCTACAAAAACCTCATAAATATCACCTAAGAGCTCTATAAGAATATCTATATTTGTTTCAGTATCATCAACAACGAGGACATTTTTAGACATCTTTTAGTAGCTCCAATGCCTCTTTAAATTTATATTTTTTCACTAATTTTTCTACTTGTATAAATTTATGTAAGTCAGCTTCACTCAATTCATACTCCTCAACCTCAGCAATCACTACTGCACACTCTTTTGGTTTTTTTGTAGAAACCGCTGCTATAAATTTTCCTAAAAGCTCTTGACGTTTTATATTTGTCATCTCTATAGAGCCTTTTTGCTCGTATTTTTCTTGCTTTACAAGTGCTAAGTCAGAGAGAACATTATTAAGTGCTTCATAAAATCTAGGAAGTAAGCCAGCTGCCTCATTACTATTCAACTCATGGACAATAAGATTTAGTGCTGTTGCCCCTATGGTCGCACTTAATCCTTTAATAGTATGCATCTCACGTTTAAACTCTTTAGATTCTAGCTCTTCAAGCTTAATTCCGCTATAAGCATTTTTAAAATCATCTAATATTTTAAGATAAAGTTGCTCATCATTTGCAAGGTGTAAAAGACCTATTTCAGTATCAATATATTTAAACTTATTAAAAGTAGCCCAAGGCTCTTCTTCTTGAAAAATATCTGCTTTTTCCTCTGTTTTTTTCTCTACTTTGACATTTGTAGTGATATACTTAAGGAGCGTTTCACAAAGAGCATCTACTTCAACTGGTTTATGTAAATACTCATTCATTCCCACTTTTTTTGTCTCTTCTATATCTTCTTTCATAACATCTGCAGTAAGTGCAATAATAGGAATCGTTTGACTTATCTCACGAATACGACGGGTTGCTTCAAAACCATCCATAATAGGCATATGAATATCCATAAGAATAAGAGCATATTTATTTGCTTGAAACATCTCCAAGGCCTCTTGCCCATTGTCCGCAATATCTATGCGAATGCCACTTTTTTTAAGCAATCCAACAAGTATCTCTTGATTACTTTTATTATCTTCAACAAGAAGAATCGTAGAATCTTTTAAAGAACGTTCATCATCAATACTAAGCTTTCTATCTTTAGTAATATCCTCTTGTGCTACTTGTGAAAGTTTTACTTCAAGTGTAAATGTAGAACCTTTATGTTCTACACTCTCTATAGCAATATTTCCACCCATAAGACGAGCAAGATTTTTTGAAAGGCTAAGACCCAGTCCTGCACCTCCATACTTTCTTGTAGTACTTGTATCGGCTTGATTAAAAACTTTAAAAAGATTTTGCTGTTGCTCTTCACTCATCCCAATACCAGTGTCAATTACCTTAAATTTATAACGTACACCATCATTTGAAATATCTAAACGAATAAAACCATCATCTGTAAACTTAATAGCATTATTGAGTAAATTTATAAGTACTTGAGATATTCTTAATCTATCCCCTTTGAGATAAATTGGAAGATCATCTGCATAGTGTATTTGACACTCAAGTGATTTTTCATGTACTTTCGACTGCACAACTCCTGCCACATCAGAAATAAGCTCTTTAAGATTAAAACTTGTCTCATCAATTGTGAGTTCACCATCTTCTATTTTAGAAAAATCCAAGATATCATTAATGATATTTAAGAGTGAATTTGAAGAGGAGTGTATCGTTCTAATATAGTGTTTTTGTTGATTATCAAGTGTAGTCTGCGTTAACAAGTGTGTCATTCCAATAATTCCATTCATTGGAGTACGTATCTCATGTGACATATTTGCAATAAAATTTGACTTTGCTTTTTCAGACTCTTGTACTTTAAGTTTTTCTAGTTTTAAATCTTTCTCTTTCTCTTTTAAATCACTAATATCAATAAGAGACATAATCCCCTTACGAGAACCTTGGCTATCATCATAAATATTTTGTACTAAAACAGGGAATGGAGTCTCATTTTGCTTAATTGCTTCACTCTCATATACTTCAGTAGAGCGGCTTAATATATGTTTTTTAACAAGTTTCAAAGAATCTGCTTCAATAAAATCAAAAAGCGTACATCCTAATGCATCCTCCATATTTTCAAATCCAAAAAGCTTTACTCCAGACTCGTTAATAGCAACACAACTATCATTTTCAAAAATAATAATAGATTCTATAGTGTTGTTAAATAGATACTCAAAACTAAAAAGAGCATCTTCATTATTTGAAAATTCCTCTTGAATCTTTTTTTTCCAGTAAAAATGCTGTGCAGCAAAAGCTGCAATAGAGAAAACACTCAGTGCTAATAGTAACCACATCATTAATTTATATACCCATTATTGTTTACTTTTAAGATGTAAAGATCTTTACTGTATGTTTCTAAAGATGTTTTATACCCTGTCACTATATATCCATCCTCTGTTTTTATAATCGCCTTTGCCACATCATTTTTGTCTAATCCATACTTTCTATTCCAGATCACTTTTCCATCCTTGTTCAGTTTTAAGAGATATGCATCACTACTATAACTCTCTGTATCTTTTGTATATCCGGCTATTACATAACCATCTGAACTTTGGACTATGCCAAAGCCCTCTTCATCTTCGCGAGATCCATAGTGTCCACTCCACTGCTCTTTTCCATCTGCACTTATCTTAACGACATAAATATCTTGCTGATTTCGTATGTCACTATCTGTTGTACCAACAGCAATATAACCGCCATCATCAGTTGCTATAACCTGATGAAAAACTTCATCAAAACGATAACCGTATGTGTTATGCCAAACTCTATTTCCCTCTTTATCAAGCTTAATGAGATATGCATCTTCTCCACCACGACCCCAAGTTTTTGTCATACCCGCTATAAGGTAGCCATCTGTCGTTTTAATAATGGAGTTTGCTTCATCTACTTTTGAGCCACCATAGCGTTTAATCCCATTTCGTTGCCCCTCAGAATTTATGGCATTTACATAAATATTTGTCTCAGAAGCAAAAAATTGTACATGATTTTCATACCCTGCAACTAAAGTATTTTCATCAGAAATTTTTACTATATCATTTCCACGATAGTAATCATCTTTATCTGAGTAATACCCTTTTTGCCATAAAACAGTACCATTATTTTTAATTCTAGCTACAAAAAGGCTCTCTACCCCATTTCCATAACTACCACTGTATCCAGTAAGCATATAACTATTTTTGAGTGCAACTACCGCGTTCGCTTCATCATTTGAACTACCACCAAGTGCTAAAGAGTACTCTTTGTTACCAAACTTATCTATTTTTACAACATAAGCATCTTTCTGTCCATCACCAAAGCTTGCAGTAGATCCAACTACCAAAAAGCCATCATCTAAAGCGATAATGTCATTCCCTTCTTCATCATAACGACCACCATAACTTACAGCAAAAGTAGTTTTTGTTTTTGTAGTACGGTAGGTACTTAAAAGTGAGGCTTCATCCGTGTAAGCATGCAATGTAATATCTTTATAGATATACTTTACCTTACACCATCGCTCCGATGTACGAGTAGAGTAACAACGCTGCTTTATGAGATCACCTTTATCAGTAGAGACTGTTGCTATAATATTTGATCGATTATCTTTATTTGCATAAAGATCTATAAAAGTACCATCACTGGTTTGTGTTACACCGGCAAAGAGTGCAGATGTAAAGAGAGAGAGATAAAAAATATTTTTCATAATATTTTCTCCTTGCTTGCAATATCTCTTATATTACTACAAAATTTATAAAACTATAGACGTAAGATTTAAAATAATACTAATTAAAGAAAAAGTGCGTGAAAAAGGGAGAGGAAAAGAAAAAAGTATAATATAATATTATACTTTAAATAAAAAAATGAGTTAAATACTCACTTCTTTAATATCTGCTATTTTAAGAATACTTTTATAAATATTTGCCACTAAAGCTTTTCGGTTCATTCGAACTGCCTTATTTTCTACATTTACCATGACATTTGTAAAAAAGTTATCTAATTCTGGTTTTAAACCCAAAAGAGCATCTAGTTCCTCTTCAAAAGAGCTATAAAGAGTCTCATTTACAGCACTAAATCTACTGAACAACTCTTGCTCAACATCCTCTTCAAAGAGTCTATCATCTACTAGCAACTCATCTCTTAAATCTAAATCTTTTGTAATGTTCGCTACACGTTTAAATGTTGCACTTACCTCATCAAAACCTTCAGAGTTTACAAGTGTGTCGAGTGCTTCTATTTTACTACCAAGAGCAAGTAAACCTCTCTCTCCAGAAGCAAGAACAGCTTCAATAACAGAAGGATTTACAGAGTAGTAACGTTTAAGACGTTCAAGTATAAAACGCTCTAATTTTTCTAAATCTATTGCAGCATAGTTCTCCGACAACTCCTTCATAGTCTCTACAATATTAAATTCGAAATGAAACTCATTGACTATACGCATTATTCCATTTACTGCACGTCTAAGGGCAAAAGGATCTCTCGAACCTGTAGGTATTTGGTTTACACTAAAGAGTGCTAAAAGTGTATCGAGTTTTATACTCATAGCAACAATTGCACTCAAAGGGGTAGAGGGAAGTGCACTCTCTTCACCATCGGGGAGATACTGCTCAGCAATAGCCGTAGCAACTGCTTCATTCTCACCCTGCTCTAGCGCATAGTACCCACCCATAAGTCCCTGAAGCTCAGTAAACTCATAGACCATCTCACTCATAAGGTCAGCTTTTGCTAATGCAATAGCACGATTAAGATCACTTGTATCACTTCCTAAACCATATTTTTCATATAATTTTTTGGCTATTACACCCTCACGAGCTATTTTATCACTAACTGTTCCAAGACCTTTAAAGAATGTTATTTTTTCTAAGCCTTTTGTGCTGAGCCCATTTTTAAGGTCATTATCCCAAAAGAAGAGTGCATCTGCTAAACGTGGACGAAGTACTACTTCATTCCCAGCTATAACTTCTGAAAAATCATCTGTAAGTGCATTTGAAACTACTACAAATTTATTTAAGAGCTTAGCATCTTTAAAGACAGGAAAGTAACGCTGATGCTCTTTCATAGAGGTAATAATAACTTCAGGAGGGAGTCTTAAAAAACTAGCATCAAAAGATCCCAAAAGTGCAGTAGGATTTTCTGTAATGGCTACAACCTCTTCAAACAATGCCTCATCCACTTCAATATCTAAAGAGTTTTGAGACTCTATCGCTTTAAAATCAGCTTTTATTTTATCTGCCCTCTCATCGGGAAAAAGTGTCACACCACCCTTTTTAAGTACTTCAAAGTACTCTTTTGCACCACTAATTTCTAAAGAACCAAACTTTGATATACGATGCACAAAAGTATGTTTTGCTGAGACAACATCAAAAAGAGTAAAAGGGACAAGTCTATCATCAAGCATAACATTTACCCAACGTATTGGGCGAATAAAACTTTGACTTGAACTTCCCCAACGCATTGTTTTTCCAAACTCTAAAGAGTTAATCCACGATGTTATTATTTCTGGTAATAACTCAGTAGATGCTTTTCCTTTCACATCTTTTCTATAATAAAGAACTTCTTTACCACCCTTCTCTATAGAACTTAATGCATCAAGAGCCACCCCACATTTTTTGGCAAAGCCATTTGCGGCAGGAGTTGGTTCACCATTTTTATAGGCTACAGATAAAGGAGCTCCAAAAAATTCCTCAACACTATCTTCTTGAGCTACTTTAAACTCTCTATGCCAAACTACAAGACGTCTCGGTGTGTAATAAAATTCAAACTCACCTAAAAGGGAGTGTTTCTCTAAAATATTCGCATATTTTTTACTAATATTTTTTAGTTCTTTTAAAAGTGGAACAGCAGGAAGTTCTTCAACCCCTATCTCAATAAGTAATGGTTTTAGCATAATAATATCTCTTTTATTTAAGTATAATTACTGCGATTTTACCTATATTTTTGTTAAAGAGTGCTTTTATTGATAAAAATTAAAAATATTAGCCTCTAAAAAAAATTCGCATTTCAAGAAAAAAAGTTCTTTTACACTATTTAGCTCTCAAAATCACCATAACCACTCTTTACCTGAACACGTTTTGCAAGCATCTTCAAGCTAGGACTTATCTCCCCTTCAGCAATATGATAATGCTCATGAAGTTTTTCTAAAGAGTCATCTATCTTTTTAGAGAGAGAAATACTTAACTCTTCTATATTTTGTTTCATCTCATCAATCTGCTTCTCTTTACCTTTTGCTAAATCACTACTAATAGCTTCTAGCTGTGCCTGCGCTTTTACATAGTCAGACTTTACAACCTCTACATCTTTTACAATCTCTTTGAGTGTGCTATAAATATCATGCAATTCACTATTTTGTAATTGTAACTCCTGCATTCTGTTTGTTGAGAGTACCATCTGATTCATAATGATTTCACTCTGTTTTCGAATAGTATCGAGTCTTTGTTCACTCTCACTCAAGCTAGTATCAACACCCTCTGTATGTGACTTTAACTTAGAGAGTTGCATCTCTACTACTTTAGTGACACCCTGCATCTTTCCTAAAGTCTCCTCTGTTATGTTTTTAGCAATTTCATGAGAAACTCTTCTGATCTTTTCTATATCTGCTGTTAGTGTATCGATATCTTCAGAGATATCAACCCTACTCTCTACCGCATTTTGCAGTAACTTTGTAAGTTTATTGTAGTGATCTTGTTCAGCTATTCTCAAGATATCTATATGCTTATGTACTACATTATCAAGTTCAGGAAGTTGCTCTACTGTAAAATATTCAAATGCTTTACTTACATCTTTATGCCAAGACTCCATTGCATCAAACTTCTCAATAAACTCTATTTGATTCGATTGAATACTGTCTAGTGCTTGAATATCCTCTTTAAATTTTATACGAATTTCTTCTTGAGAATTTCGTTCTAAGGATTGAGTGTGATTCATTTTCTCTTCTATCTCAAGAATAAACTCTTTAAGCTCTGTTATTTCAGAGACTAAAATTTTACTAAATTCCTCTTGATATCTTGCATTTTCAGAAATCTGTGTCTGATGCATTACATTCATAACTATATAGAGTAAAAGGGCCACCAAAAGAGGGAAAAGAGACTCTCTTATAAGAAAAATAGCATCTGTAGTTTCAGGATGAATAATAA